>JAAYAP010000019.1 GCA_012719315.1 Methanobacteriota archaeon | reverse complement strand
GCGTTGCCGGCCCGGGCCGTGTGGAGCGTCTCGTCGCGATCCTCGGCGAACCTCCCGACGTAGGCGACGGTCTCGGGGAACTCGATGCCCGTGTCGATGAACAGCAGTTCGACGTCCCCCATCGCCTTCGACGCCAAACCGTAGGCGGCGAGCGAATCCTTGCCTCCGGAGAAGGAGACGGTCACCGGCTTGCCCTTGCCCTTGGCGAAGGAGCGTATGTCGCTGACCGCTTTCGATTCCAATGCGGACAGATGCTCCCGGTTGGCCTCGACGAAGGCCGTCCTGCCGGACGGAGGCGAAACGGGTCGGGCCGTCCATGTGTTCAGATCGCGGACCTTGAAAGCCCTGTCGGCCTTGCGGAAGACGTCGCTGTCGGCCAACGCGATGCCCGGCCCGGTCTTCGTCCCCCTCTTCAGGATCAGCGGGTCGCCGGCCCGGAAACCCCCGACGGCTCCGATCACCGCGTCGCCGGGCAGGTTCT
Organism: Methanobacteriota archaeon; assembly: GCA_012719315.1. GTDB lineage: Archaea > Thermoplasmatota > Thermoplasmata > Methanomassiliicoccales > Methanomethylophilaceae > Methanogranum. Next base: position 4,545 of record JAAYAP010000019.1, on the reverse strand, counting down.
TGCCTTTGAGGTGGCCGGACGGTCCGCCGAAGGTGACGATGTTCTTCTCGGCCGCATCCGCCAGCAGATCGGCCCCCGGTTGCCGGAGCTCGATCCTGAGACGTCCGGCCACGACATCGAACATCAGGACCCCGATGACCTCGCCGTGCGCGACGATCTCGTCGGCACGGTCCTCCCCCGGGATCTTGTTGAAGAACAGTGCCCGGCCCTCGAAGGGGGCGAAGGTCCCGAAGGCCTCCGTGAACAGGTCCCTCAGGATCACATTGCTCTCGCCCATGCAGGGGCGGATGTCGCCGGGGCTGTTGACCTCGAAACGCCTGCCGGCCTTCCCGCAACGCGAGCAGGATCCTCCCAGCAGCAGGGTCCCGCATGCGTCGCACCACGCGTACGATCTCTTCCCGTGCGAGACGTTGGTCCTGGACATGGTTTGGTATTGCGGGGTATTCATATTTATAAATGATGACATGATAATCCCGGGTATGGACTTTGAAAAGCTCAGGAGGGTCGACCCGGGTTACAGGGGAGGCCCCGATCGCCTGAGATTCAGCCGGACAGAAGCTCTGCACATCTTCGCCGCGGTCGCCGTGCTGTCGATCGCATTCGCGATACTGCTGATCCGGGGCGGCAGCAGGTTGTCGCCCGACGGAGTCGTCAATTTCCTGATGCTCCTGCTCCTCGCCGGATTCCTGGTGAGCTGCAGTTTCCTCACCCACGAGCTGGGGCACAAGTACGTGGCCCAGTATTACGGCGCCTGGTCGGAGTTCAGGGCGTATCCCTTCGGCCTCGTCATGGCGGTCGTCTTCTCGTACATGGGCTTCCTGTTCGCCGCGCCGGGCGCGGTCTACATACAAGGGGACATCGATAAGGAGCAGTACGGCAAGATCTCCATGGCCGGACCGATGATGAACTTCATCATCGGAGCGTTCTCCATCGTCGCCTGGCTGATGACGACCGGATTGGTTTCCAACATCCTGTTCCAATTGGCTTGGCTGAACGCGTTCCTGGGATTGTTCAACATGATCCCGGTCCCGCCGCTGGACGGTTCGAAGATCATCTCCTGGAAATGGCAGGTCTTCGCCGTCATGGCCGCCGTGGGCGCCGCCCAGCTGGCATTCCTGTACCTGTACTGATCCCGGGAGCGGGACCCCGGGTGTCCGCGGCCGGAGCCGGGGAACCGCCCGATGCGATCAGTCGGATTGCCCGCAGGGGCAGCCGTTCTCCCTCAGATCCCTGCATCCGACGCCGGGGCAGGGATACCGCAGGTGCGTGAGTATCGGACCCTCCCACTGCTCGAGCTTACCGGGGTTGAGGATGTTCTTGGGGTCCATCGCCTTCTTGATCGCCACGATCGACGAGAGCACCGATGCCCTCTCCTTCTGGAAGCTCGGCGCCTTGGCGATGCCGACGCCGTGCTCGCCCGTGACCGTGCCGCCCAATGCGATGCAGACGTCGAAGATCTCCTCGACCGCCCGGATGCCTCTCTCCCACTCGTCCTTGTCGGTGGGGTCGATCAGCATCTTCGTGTGCAGGTTGCCGTCGGCGGCATGACCGTACGTGGCGACCGTGACCCGGTACTTCTCGGCGATCTCCTGGAACGCCTTGACCGCCTGCGGGACCTTGGAGACCGGCACGCCCATGTCGTCCGCCAACGATACCGAGGAGAAACCCGGCTTCAGCGCGGACAGGGAGGTCATCACCGACTTCCTCGCATCCGTCCATCTGGCGATCTCCGCGGCGTCGAACGACGGGGTCACGGAGATCGCGCCGATGCCCATGGCGATCTCCTCGATGATCTTGAGGTCACGGCGGACGATCTCGTCGGATTCCCCGTCGACCTCGACGATGATCAGCGAGTTGACGTCGGGGAGCGGGTTCCCGCGGGCGCGGTTGACCGCCGAGATGCTGACATTATCCATCAATTCGCACGACGCCGGGATGAGCGGCTTGGCGATGAACGCGGCGATGCATTCGCCGGCTTCCGCCAATGAATCGAAACCGCACAGGCACGACGCCGAGAACTTGGGCTTGGCGGTGAGCTTGAAGGTGATCTCCGTGATCACGCCCAGCGTGCCCTCCGAACCGACCATGAGCCTCGCGAGCTGATACCCGGAGGAATCCTTGATCGTCCTGGTCCCGCTGCGCACGATCTCCCCGTCGGACTTGACGAAGGTCAGGCCCAGGACGAAATCCCTGGTGGCGCCGTACTTGACCGCCCTCATGCCGGAGGCGTTGGTGGCCACCATGCCGCCCACCTGGCAGGCCTCGCCCGAACCGGGGGACGGGGGGAAGAAGAACCCGTGCTTGGAGAGTTCGGCATTGAGGTCGTTGTACACGCATCCCGCCTCCACGTCGACCCAGAGGTCGGCGACGCTGATCTCCTTGATCCTGTTCATGCCCTGCATCGTGAGGACGATGCCTCCCCGTATCGGCACGGCGGAACCGCACAGGCCCGTGCCTGCGCCTCTCGGCACCACGGGTATGCCTTCGCGGTACGCGATCTTCATGATCTCGGACACCTCCTCCGTGGACTTGGGCTTGACCACGATCTCCGGGGTATTGTGGAATATCGACGCGTCGAATCCGTAAGTGTACAGGTCGGCGGTCCTGGTGGAATAGCCGTCCTTCCCGACTACGTTCTCTATCTCGTCTATGATTCTCTGCTCCATTATGAACACCAATCATCCTCAATAGTCTATTAGATTATAAAACGGATACCTGCCCGGGCCCTTTTCCGGGCAGGATCCCTGCAAGGGGGCGCATACGGCCGTTCGCCGGCCGTCGGACGGCGGCGGGATCACTGGCCGCGTTCGGCCATCATGAGCTCGATCTCGCTCTCGTTGATGCCGACCATGGCCGGTCCGAGGTCCTCCGACAGCTCGGCCAGCACCGAAGGGTCGCCATGATTGGCCACCGCCTGCACTATGGCGCGGGCCCGTTTGACCGGATCGCCGGATTTGAAGATCCCCGAGCCGACGAACACTCCTTCCGCGCCCAGTTGCATCATCAACGCCGCATCCGCGGGTGTGGCCACGCCTCCCGCCGCGAAGTTGACGACCGGGAGCCTGCCGTTGGCATTAACGTATCTCGCGAGTTCCAGCGGGACCTGCATCTGCTTGGCGGCCTCGTACAGCTCGTCCGCGGGTGTGCCGACGAGCGTCCTGACCTCCGAGTTGATCGCCCGCATGTGCCTGACCGCCTGGATGATGTCACCGGTGCCCGGCTCGCCCTTGGTCCGTATCATCGAGGCCCCTTCGGCGATCCGCCTGAGCGCCTCCCCGAGATTCCTGGCACCGCAGACGAACGGCACCTCGAACCCGGTCTTGTCGATGTGGTGGATATCGTCGGCCGGGGACAGCACCTCGCTCTCGTCGACGAAGTCCACTCCGATCGCCTCCAGGATCCTGGCTTCGACGAAATGACCGATGCGGACCTTAGCCATGACCAGTATCGACACCGCTTCCTGTATGCCTTTGATCATCCCGGGGTCGCTCATCCGCGAAACCCCTCCGGCGACGCGTATGTCGGCCGGTATCCGCTCCAGCGCCATGACGGCGCAGGCGCCGGCGTCCTCGGCGATCCCGGCCTGTTCCGCCGTGGTTACGTCCATGATCACTCCGCCCTCAAGCTTCCGGGCCAGCTCCTTGTCAAATCCCTTTCCGATTCTGGACATGTTCAACGGGTCTCGCTATGTGCACATAGTATGTATATTTATTTCTACTAATGTATATATACATGCATTGTGTGCGGGCAATCGCCTGCGCCCCGATATAGAAAGCCCGATCCTGTCGCGGGGCGGTCGGCGGAGCGGCACGTGGATAATCTTTTAAATAACGAGCCGGTTCGTTGCCGATATGAAATCCAAAATCGTCCTGCTCGGCCCGCCGGGATCGGGAAAAGGCACCCAAGGCGAGAAACTCAGCGAGGAGATGGGGTATGTCAGGCTGTCCACCGGCGATATGCTCCGCGAGGCGGTCAGGAACGGGGCGGAGCTGGGCATGAAGGCCAAAGGCTACATGGACAGCGGCGCGCTCGTGCCCAACGACCTGATCATCGACCTGATGAAGGAGAAGATCTCCACCCTGGAGCCGGGCACGGGCGTGATCTTCGACGGATTCCCCCGGACCGTGGAGCAGGCCGACGCCCTCGGAGAGCAGATCGAGATCGACCTCGCTCTGAACCTCGATGTCGCCGACTGCGAACTCGTGGAGCGGCTCACCAAGAGGCGCAGCTGCCCCGAGTGCCATTGCGTTTTCCATCTGACCCACAACAAGCCCAGGCAGGAGGGCGTCTGCGACAAATGCGGCTCGCCCCTCTATCAGCGGGACGACGACTGCGACGAGACCGTCTGCAACAGGCTCGAGGTCTACCGCAAGAACACCCTCCCGCTCATCGACTACTATGAGCGCAAGGGCATCCTCGTGACCGTCGAAGGCACGGGGAAGATGGACGAGATCTTCGCGAAAGTCAAAGAAGCCGTCCGCTGAATCCGGGGGCAGACGGGGCCGATGCCCCGTTCCCGGTAAAAAACATTATAAAGTATTCCGC
>JAAYAP010000018.1 GCA_012719315.1 Methanobacteriota archaeon | reverse complement strand
CCAGCGATACGACGACGAGCTCCATCGGGGCGATGCCCCGTTCCGCGCGCGACGCATTGATCATCTCGGCATTGCCGAGGGTCTCCGGCGAGACCACCAGGATGTCGACGGAATCCATCTCGGCGGGCCCGTATGCGTCCTCGATGACCGCCAGCGTGTACGGCTTCCCGAACCTATCCAGGTGATCGACCAGTCCTGCTCTCCTGATCTGCAGGGGGACGATGTCGTCGCGGCCGGCGGCGGCCATCCGGTCGGAGGTGATGCCGACCAGGACGCTGTCGCCGAGCGCGAACGCCCGTTCGATGAGGGCCTTGTGCCCGTCATGGAGGATGTTGAACGTGCCGGCGACTGCGGATCTCATATCAACTCTACCACGACGATCGCCGCGACGGTGATCGCGACGATGGCGATCCAGAGCAGCAGCAGCCTTCCGATCTTCTTCTTGGCGACCGCGCCCGCGGACGTCTTGCATTCCTCGCCGCAGAAGGAGCCTTCGCCGACGAAGGCCTTGCCGCAGATCTCGCAGTGCCGGTGCTGCGGGATCCGGTTGATGGGTGTCTCTTCCGTCATCTACAGGTCATCTCCGTGCGGATTAAAAAGATTGGTCGGCCGCCTGACGCCGATCCATCTCGTTGTGCGCCACGATTATGCAGTGGTCGGCATGGAGGCTCAACGGGCCGAGGCGGATCCTGTCGGGGCCGTACGCGAGCAGCGACGCCTCCTCCTCCGAGGTCAGGTCGCGGTCGTCGCCGAGCACGAAGATCGGATCCTCGGGGAATACGTATTCCCTGCAATCGGTGCCGTCCTCCATCAGGTGCACGAAGGTGCCCTTGTCGGAGAGGTGCGCGAGCACCTCGTCGAAGGACATCCTCGAGATGTAGACGCCCGGCGAGGCCCTGACCTCGCCGTGTTCGGGGAGCTTCTTGAGGAGCGCGTTCCTGATCAGCGACGAGGTGCTCCGCTCGTCGGGGTTCAGGTACCTCATCTCGCCGCCGCAGAACCTCACGGTCTTGGGCGCGGCGTCGCCGCCCTGCAGGACCAGGTACACATCCACGTCCCTGCGCAGGTTGTGGCTGAGGAAGAAGGAGGAGTTGACGCATCTGCAGAGGATGTCCAACCTGCCTGCTCCGCCGGTGATGTCGTCGAGTTTGAAATCCCCGGTGGTCGCGGCCCGATGGCCGGTGATCACGAAGTACCTCACCGGATCACTCCTGGAATTGGAGATCGTCCATGTCGATGTCTCCGAACTGCTTCATCATCTTCTTGCGCATCTTGCGGTCCTTGCCGATCGAGCCCATCATCTTCTTGCTTTGATTGTACTGCTTGAGCAGTTCGCGGACCTCCTGCCCGCTCACGCCCGCGCCCCTGGCGATCCTGTCGATGCGCTTGCCCTTGATGAGATTCGGCTCGTCCTTCTCGCGGGCGGTCATCGAATCCATGATCACCCTGTACTTGACGAGCTTGGCCTGCGAGGCCTCGTAATCGATCCTGTCCTCCATCTTGCTCATGCCCGGTATCATCGACATGACCTTCTGCAACGGGCCCATCTTGGCGACCGCCTGCATCTGCTGGTACATGTCGGTCAGCGTGAATCTGCCGGAGAGCATGTTCCTGGCCACGATCTCGAGCGCCTCGTCCTCGCCGATCTCCTCCTTGGCGATGCGCACCAGCGCAGCCAGGTCGCCCATCCCCAGCAGCCTGGAGATGAAACGGTCGGCATCGAACGGCTCCAGGTCGCGGATGTGCTCCCCGACACCCAGGAAGACGATCCTCGCGTCGGTCTTGGCGACCGCCGAGAGCGCCCCGCCGCCTTTGGCGGTGCCGTCCATCTTCGTCAGTATGACCCCAGTCACCCCGACCGCCTCGTGGAAGGCGGCCGCCTGCGGACCGGCCTGCTGGCCGACCTGCGAATCGAGGACCAGGATCCGCTCGTCCGGCTTCGCCACCCGGGCGATGTCCCTGATCTCCTGGATGAGGTCCGCCTCGAGCGCGTGGCGCCCCGAGGTGTCGATGATGACGATCTTCTTGTCCGAGAACCGCTTCATGCCGCGTTCGACGATGCCGGCGGCATCCGTCTCCCCGGGCTCCCCGTACACCTCGGCGTTGACCTTGTCCCCCAGCTGCTTCAGCTGGTCGAGCGCGGCCGGCCGGTAGACGTCGGCGCCGATCAGCCCGACGCTGAATCCCTTCTTGATGAAATAATTGGCGAGTTTGCCCGTGGTGGTCGTCTTGCCCTGTCCGTAGAGTCCGACCATCATGATCGTCTGGGCCTTGTGCGCGAGCTTCTCCCCGTTGTCGAGGAGCGCCACCAGCTCCTCGTAGATGATCTTGATGACGTGGTCCTTCAGGCTCCTGCCCGCCGGCGGCGGGTCGTTCAGCGCACGGTCCTGGATCCGATTGGTGATCTCCAGCACCAGCTGCACATTGACGTCGGCCTGCAGGAGGGCCCGTTGCAGCTCCCTGCCGATGTCCTTGACCAGTTCGTCATCGACCGTCGATGAGGTGCTGACACGTCCGATGATGTCCCTGAGCGATTTCCCCAAGCCTTCCAGTACCATGCGATCGACCTAGATATGACGGATATATTATTTATTGGGATTGATGAACGTACAGAGGTAAAAGTACGGGAATCGGCCAGCCAGTCAGAAGGGATGGGATGCACTCTACGAACTGACCTCTCCCCGAGACATCTAGCCTGTAGGAGGATATAAAACTTTGTCAGGTACGGGTCACGGCTGATGGCAAGCCGGCTTGAACCTCCTGAGCCTCAGCGAATTCGACACCACCGAGATGGACGACATCGACATCGCCAACGCCGCGATCATCGGCATCTCCGGGAACTCGGACATGCCCAGCACGAACGGCAGGCCGGCGGCGATCGGTATGCAGACGGCGTTGTAGCAGAAGGCGAAGAACAGGTTCTGCCTGATGTTCCTGACCGTGGCCCTGCTGACGGAGAAGGCGGCCGGGATGTTGCGCAGGTCGTCGTTCATCAGGATGATGTCGGCCGCGTCGATGGCGATGTCGGTGCCCGAGCCGATGGCCACGCCGATGTCCGCCTGGATGAGGGCGGGGGAATCGTTGATGCCGTCCCCGATCATGGCCACATCCGCGCCCTTCACCTGCTTCTTCTTGATCTCCATGATCTTGTCCTCGGGGAGCGCTCCCGCCACGACATCCTCGATCCCGGTCTCGCGGGCGATCCGCAGCGCGTTCGATTCGGAGTCCCCGGTGACCATGGTCACGTTCATGCCCATGTCCCTGAGGCATCCCACCGCATGGCGCGAGGTCGCGCGGACGGGATCCTCGATGAATATCGATCCGGCGTACATGCCGGCCACCGCTGCGTGGATCCTCGTCATGCCCTCGTCGTCGGCAAGCTCGGGGATGACGACCCCGTTCTCCTCCAGCAGCCTCAGGTTGCCGACCGCCACCTCCTTGCCGGACACCGTGCAGATCAGCCCTTTACCGGTGACGGACCTGAAGTCCTCGGGACGCGAGATGTCGGCCCCCATGCCTTCCGCGAAGGCCACGACGGCTTTGCCCAGCGGGTGCTCGGAGACTGATTCGGCGGATGCGACGTAGCCGATGAACTCCTTCTCGTCCATCTCTGTCAGGACCTTGACGACGGCGGGGCTGCCCTCGGTGAGCGTGCCGGTCTTGTCGAGGATGACCTCGGTGACGTTGCCGGAACGTTCCAAAGCGGCGGCGTTCTTGAAGAGGATCCCGTATTCGGCCGCCTTGCCCGTGCCCACGGTGATCGCCAGCGGCGTCGCCAGGCCCAGGGCGCAGGGGCAGGAGATGACCAGGACGGAGATGAGGACGATGAGCGAGAACTCGACGCCTCTGCCGGCCAGCATCCAGGCGGCGGCGGCCGCCACCGCGATGAGCATCACCACGGGGACGAACACGGCCGCGACGCGGTCGGCGATCCTCGCCACCGGCGCCTTGGTGCCCTGAGCGTCCCTGATCATGCGCACGATCCTGCGGAGCGCGGTATCGTCACCGGTGCGTGTGACCCGCGCGCGGACCATCCCGGTGGTGTTGATCGTGCCTCCGTAGACCTCGCTGCCGACGTCCTTCCGGACCGGCATGCTCTCGCCGGTCAGCATCGATTCGTTGATGTGCGTGCTGCCTTCGATGACCGTGCCGTCGATGGACACCCTCTCGCCCGGTCTGACGATGGCTATGTCCCCCACCCTGACCTCCTCCACGGGGACGATCCTCGTCCCGTCGTCGGTCTCGATCTCGGCGGTCGGCGGCGCCAGGTCGATCAGGCCCTTGACGGCGTCGTTGGTCTTGACCTTGGATCCCGCTTCGAGGTACTTGCCGACGGAGACCAACGTGATGATCATCGCGGCTGAATCGAAATACAGGGAATGCGCCGCCGACGCGTCGCCGCCGAAGATGCCGTACATGCTGTAGAAGCTGTAGATCAACGCGGCGAGGGTGCCCAGGGCGATCAGCGTGTCCATCGTCGGACTGCCGCGCAGGAGCGACGGTATGCCCCGGATGTAGAACCTCCGGCCGGAGACGACCACCGGGATGCAGAGCGCCAACTGGATGATCGCGTAGACCTCCGGCAGGTCATGGTACGGCACGGCGATGCCGAACATCGGCCCCATGGCCATGTACATCAGCGCGACGGTGAAGACCGCCGAGGCGATGAGGCTCCGCTTCAGGCCGGCCGACTCCCGGCGCATCTTCTCCGCCACGGCGTCGTCGTCGCCGTCCAGGACGTCGTAGCCGCTCTTGCGGATGACCGCCGCGATGGCATCCGCGTCGATCCGCTCGGGTTCGTATTCCACGAACACCGTGTTCTCGGAGAAATTGGCGTTGACGGCGATCACGCCGTCGAGCCTGCCCACGGCTTTGTCTATCTTCGCGGAGCAGGCGGCGCAGGACATGCCGCCGGTCCGGATGACCGTCTTCTCGGTCATCCCAACAGCCCGCGTTTGACCTTGCCTTTGAAACCCGCGTCGAGCACCGCCATCAGCAGGGCCTCGTCGGCGACGCCTTCATGCTCCACGACGGCTGTCTTCTTGGCGAGATCGACTTTGACATCGTTCACCCCGTCCACCGAAGCGAGTCTGCCCTCGACGCCGGCGACGCAGGCTCCGCACATCATCCCATCGATCCTCAGAACGGTTTTCACCATGGAATGTAATTCCCGCGGACGATATATTAAATCTTACCCGTACGGGTGTTTGAAAAGAAGAGAAGTGGTTTGGGGTGCTCGCCGCGGCGAGCCGCCGGGATCAGAGGTACCCGGACTTCTGAAGCATCATCAGGTCCTCGGTGGAGAGCTTGTCGCCGGACTTGAACCGGTCGAAGATGTCCTTGGCTTCCTTCTTGGACTCGATGTCCGCCCTCTTCTTCCTGGCGGCGCTCTTCCTGTTCCTGATGCCTGCGGCGTCCTTGTCCATCTCGTGCAGCGATTTGATGAACTCGATGTGCTTGTTGTGCTCCTCGTCGGCCGCCCGCTTGCACTCGACGAACTTCGCCTGTGCCGCGTCCGCTTCCTTGCGCAGAGCATCGGCCTCTCCGTAGAGGCTCAGCATCCTGTCGTGGGCGACCTGCGCCTCGTCGGCGAATTCGGACACCTTGTTGTGGGCTGCCTCCGCCTCGGTCTTGGCATCCCTGAGCTGCTGGATGATCTCCCTGATCTCGCTGTTCTGCTCGAGGGACTTCTCCCTCTCGTCGATCTGACGTGCGAGTTCCGAGATCTTCTTGACGATCTCGTTCTCCTTCTCCTTGCTGAGTGACTTGGTCTGCTGGGTGGTCTCCAGGTCTTGGAGGTTCTTCTTGAGCTGCCTCACCGACATGCCCTGGTCCTCGGCGGACCTCTCCGGCCTGAGCGCGGCGATCTGGCTCCTGAGCTCGGATACCTTCTGATTCCACTCGTCCCTGACGACCTTGGTGTCCCTGACGTTCTGGTTGAGGGAATCGCGCGTCTCCCGGCACTTGCCGGCTTCGTCGACCAGTTCACGGACCTTGGAGTTGAGGGCGTCGCGCTTGTTCTTCCATTCCTTGGTCTGGTTGTTGAGCTCGTCCCTGCGTCTCCTGTGGCTCTCGGCATCGTTGTTCAGGATGCTGCGCCTCTGCTCGATCTCCTCGACGGTCTCCGTCGAGATCTCGGATTCATCAGCATCTTCGGATTCATCAGCATCTTCGGATTCATCATCCTCTTGGTCCTCGGTGGAATCGGCGGGATCCTCCTGCTCGTCGGAGGCCTCGACGACCTCTTCGACCTGTTCTGCCGAAACCTCGGGCGACTCGTCGGCCGGACCGTCGGATTCGATGGGCGCTTCCTGCACCTCGGAGGTCTCGACAACCTCTTCAATCGTCTCCGTCTGTTCCGCGGGGACCTCCACGGTCTCCTCAAGTCGCTGCTCTTCCGAATCGACCTGCTGCTGTATTTCCTCCACAAATTCTTCCATAAAATCACTCAATTGTTCGAATTGGTCATAGTTTAAAGCATGACCCACTTTACGATGCCCACTATACAGGATTTCATTTATAAGCGTTTCTATGTTCGAATCCGAGGTGCTCTTAGGGCCCGTATCGGAACCCGTGCGCTCATGCGACCCGGGGGGACACCGGCGTGCACGTGCGCGCATGCATACGGCGACCTCGACAGAGGGCCCGATGCACGGGACGACCCGCCGTCAAATTATAAATAGAGTAATTCAATCCAACGTTCGATTCAAATGAACGACGATATCTGTCCACTTGATTACAGGTACGGGCGCAAGGAGATGAAGGACATCTTCACCGAGCGCGCGCGTATCGGTTATCAGATGAGCGTGGAGGCCGCTCTGGCCAAAGCACACGCCTCGCTCGGCACCATCCCCGCGGAGGATGCCGACGAGATCGTGCGCATCGCCAACCCGGAGTCGGTGCGCGTGGATAGGATCAAGGAGATCGAGCGCGAGACCAACCACGACCTCATGGCCATGGTCAAGGCCATGACCGAGCAGTGCAGAGGGGATGCGGGCAAGTACGTCCATCTCGGGGCCACGTCGAACGACATCGTCGACACGGCAACCGCCCTGCAGATAAAATCCGCCCTCGAGACGGTCATGGAGGGCGTGGACGGGCTACTGGCGGTTCTCGCCGCGGTCGCCGAACGGGAGCGGGACACGCTGCAGATCGGGAGGACGCATGCCCAGTACGCGATACCGATCACCTTCGGGTTCAAGGTCTCCGGATACATCGCCGAGATGCTCAGGCACCGGGAGAGGCTGATCGAGATCATGCCCAGGGCTTGCGCCGGCAAGATGGCCGGTGCGGTCGGCACGGGTGCCGCCCTCGGCAAGAACTTCCAGAGGATACAGACGGCGGTCATGCGGGACCTCGGACTGACTTACGAGCCTGCGGCCACGCAGGTGGTCGGCCGCGACCGCTACACCGAGCTGGTCTGCCTGCTGGCCAACATCGCCACCTCTTTGGAGAGGTATGCGACCGAGGTCAGGAACCTCCAGCGGTCGGAGATCAGGGAGGTCGAGGAGGCGTTCGACGCCGCCAGGCAGGTGGGGAGCTCGACCATGGCCCATAAACGGAATCCGATCGCCTCGGAGAACATCTGCGGCCTCGCCAGGGTGCTGCGCGGCTTCGTGTCGCCCACCTTCGAGAACCAGGTCCTCTGGCATGAGCGGGACCTGTCGAACTCGTCGGCGGAGCGGTTCACGCTGCCGCATGTGTTCGTCATCCTCGACTACATGATCCACCGGACCATCTGGGTCTGGGAGGGGCTCGAGGTCCACCGGGACCGGATGCTGAGGAACATCGAGGCGTCGCAGGGCCTCGTCATGGCGGAGCCGGTGATGATGCGGCTGACCGAGAAGGGCGTCGGCAGACAGGATGCGCACGAGATCGTGCGCGAAGCCTCGATGGAAGCGGTCCGGAGGGATATCCACCTCAGGGACGCGCTCTTGGAGAGGGAGGACATAAAGAAGCACCTCACCGAGGAGGAGATCGTCGAGGTCATGGACGCCTCGAACTACATCGGGGCTTCGAAGGAGATCACCGACAAGATGGTCGCGGCGGTCGAGAGCGTCCTCGAGAGGGAGGCGTGAGGATGGATCCGTCACCCGGCAGGAGCACGCGGGTGCGCCAGGGAGCCATCTTGGGCGCGGTGGTCGGTGTCTTCCTCTTCATCTTCTTCTATCTGGTGGCCGGACAGCTGATCTACCTGATGTTCATCCCCATATCCTGCGGGATGGGCGCGGCCGTCCAGTACATGAAGGACGACGGATACGACGACGGCGACTGACCGTCGCCGCGATTCTAAAAAAACGGTTCGGCGGGACCGAGGTCCCGCCGTCTTCCCGGGCTCAGACCTTCTTGCCGGCGTTGGGTCCGGGCGAGACGTAGTATATCTCCCTGACCTTGAGCTTCAACAGCGTCTTGGCGGGGTAGATCTCCTTGATCGAGTGGGCGTACTTGACCGCCTCCTCGTAATCCTTGCCGGAATCCTCGACGACGACGTCGCATTTGACCTGATAGCTGTTGGGATGTTCGGGCACCCAGACGTAGAACGACACCTGCGGGTTCTCCTTGACATTGGCGAGCGTCTTGTCCATGTAGTTGTCCACGACCCAGATGTTCTCGTCATCCTTGACGACCAGCATCCCGACGGGGACGACGTTGGGGACACCGCTCTTGGAAGCGGTCGCCAACGCGAAGATCCTGTTCTTGGACATCGCTTCTTTGACATCGGCTGTGAGTTTCATGATAACCGTCCTCTAAATACATTTAAAGGATATATATCACATTCGATGCCCTGGCGCCGTCTGCGGGGATGGATGCCGCGGCCGCCGTCGGCCATCGGTAAACTATATATCCTATCTCTCATTCAGCGTCCTTGGAAACAGGGGCAAGTAGATCAGCTCGGTAGATCGCATCGTTCGCAACGATGAAGCCGCGAGTTCAAATCTCGCCTTGTCCACTTCCTTCTCCATCCCGTTCCTTCCGCTGACAAACGGGCGATCCCCGCCTTCTCCGCCGATGATCCCTCATCTCGGTCTGTAGGCCTTCAGGTACTTCAGCACCTTGGCGTCCGCCTCGGTCCATTCCGGAGTGAACCCTCCTTTCATGAACTCGTCGTACCATTCGATGCATCGCGCCATATGATCGGACATGTCCAGCTTCTCTTTGACGATGACCGCCGTGTTGTCCGCGGACGGGATCCAGCGCTTGGGGCGCTCGTAATCCTCCTCCTCGAGGAATCCGACCACGAAGGCGATCCGGTCCAGCCGCGAGAGCTCGGCGTAGAGGGAGGCTTGCAGCATATAGGACATCGGCACGTTGGCGATCTCGCCCGCGTCGTCCAACCATCTGTCGCGCCCGGCGGAGGTCTTGATCTCCAGGATCGTGTCGCGTTTGCCGTCCACCTGCACATAGCCGTCCACCAATCCCCCGAAGACCCTCTCGTGATGGAAATGATCGTATCCGCATTGCTCCATGGGCACGGGCTCCTCCACGGCGATCCTCGAGCCTTCCGCCACCTTCAGGGGTCCCCTCAGCAGCTGGACGTTGTTCCCGATGTGGTCCCGCAGGACCGGTTCCAGGATGTTGCCCGCATCGATGTACTTGTTCGGCCCGTCGCCCGGATACAGTCCCGCGAGCTCGCAGGCCACCTTGAACGGGGTGGAGTACTCGCTCAGCCCGAGGATCGGGGCGACCCTGGTGCCCGTTATCTTCTTGAGTTTGTATGTGTCGAAGAAGACGGTCTTCTCGTCCTCGTCGATGTCGATGATCGCGCGTCTGCCGTCGTATGCCATCGCACCGCCATCGGCTTCGGGACGGATATCGTTTGCTGTGGGACGGCAGTCCGTCACAGTGCGCACGGCGGGCCCCGGCGCGTGCTCAGAAGACTAGGAACTCCATCGCCAACGAGACGATGATGACGGACAGGCCGACGATCAGCCATTTGCCGATCAGGCCGATCTGGTTGTTTATGCCGTGGTTGGCGATCAACGCGGTGTCGATCGACCGGTACAGCTCCAGCTCGATCACGTCGGACAACGATCCGTGATCGCCCGAACGCACCAGATCTTCCAGGTCCCAAGCGTGCGCGCCCGAAGACGGGGTCGCGAGCTTCCGGGAGATCAGGACGAGCACGCCGTCGAGGCAGGCCGAGAAGAGGATGGCTGTCCCTATCGCGTACACGGCTGTGACCGCAGGGTGCGCCCAGGACTCGGAAGCCAGGAAGACCAGGGCCTGGATCAGGATCACCGAGGTGAATCCGACGAGGATGCCGAGCCGCTGCAGGGCCACCCCGTGTTTCTGCATCTCCAGATCGACCTGCCTGACGATCTCGTTGCGGTAGTCGGCCCGCGTGTCGGGATCCATGCTTTCCAAGTGCTCGGAGAAGGGCGTGTCGTAGAAACCGTCGGCATGCGCTTTCATCTGCCTCGGGTGCACCTCCCCGAAGGGGTCGCCTTCGACGTCGAACGCCCGCCCCGTGTAATTCGGGGACCTGAATCCCGCGATCTCGTATTCTCTGCGGGTGGCGATCCTGCCTTTGCCTAATCTCCATCTGCTCCTGCGATCGACTCTGCCGGTCAAACCGGTCCTCTCCCTGTGCCGCGGTCGCGATCAGCATATACGCAGTCTGTGCGGACCCCGCCTCTGCACTCGGCTCCGATAGCGGCATCCGTAGATTTAATGATATTGAGGAACAGCCTGTTCCGTCGCGAAACAGGTAGATTAATCCGTTGGACAGCCATCTGCATCGTGAGCGACATGTTCCACGAATACGATCTGACCGAAGAGGAGGCCCTGGAGCTCCTGGAAGAGGAATCCATCGGCATCTTCGCCACCGTGAACGAGGACGGCACCCCCCATGCCGTGCCCATGCATTACCTGATCATCGACGGCAACGTGTACATGCAGAGCCGTCCCTGCGGCCGCAAGATCTCCAATGTGCAACGCAATCCGACCTGCAGCCTCGCCGTGATCGACATGCACTTCCATATCGACGGGGCCCGGCACCGCACGGGATTCCAGAGCGCCGTCTTCAAGGGCAGAGGGAGGATGATCGAGGAGGAATCCGAGAAGATGGAGGCCCTCGGGAAGATCTACAGGAAGCAGAGGAAGGACCGGAAGGTGACTCCGGAGCTGGTCAGCAAGCTGGGGCTCATCGAGATCGTGCCGGAGGCCGTGACCGGGAAGCATCGCGACAGCGTCTGATCCGGGAAGGTTCCCGCATTCCGTCGGCCTGCGGTTCTCCGGCATCGCCGTCACGGTCGCCCTCCGGCATGACGGGGAGCGCACCTCTCAACATGGCCACGTGCGCGGTCACGGAGATCCCCACGACCGCGAGGATCGCCAGCACCCAGATCTCATCGCGCATGAAGTAGGCGGACAACGCCAGGAACGCCCACAGGTAGGCCAGGCTCAGGATCTTCGTCGACTTCGACACCCCCGTGCCGTCACGGTAGTTGCGGATGTACTCCCCGACGTGCCTGGTCCGCATCAGACGGTCGTACATCTTCTCGTTCCCCGCGCTGAAGGCCATCGCGGCCAGGATCAGGAAGGGGGTCGTCGGCAGGAGAGGCAGGAAGATCCCGATCACCCCGAGCGCGACCAGCACGGATCCCGCGAGCGTCAACAAGGCGTTTCTGATGTTCATCCTGCATGTCCGAACAGGTACGGGGATATAATCGGTTAGGTCTGTCCGAAGCCTCCCGTATCCGCCGGCGGCATTCGGGCGGCATTCGGGGAGGGGTGTCTCAGACAGCATATTATAGTGAAAAACACCTATGACTGCTCAGGTTTTGAATCATGGGAATGGAATCACTGCTTACAACAATCACAATCCTGCTGGTCCTGGCTGTGGGGATCTTCGCCTTCAGCGGCGTCAAGATCGTCCAGCCGTACGAGCAGGCGATCTACATGCGGCTCGGTAAATACATCCGCATCTTGAACCAAGGCCTGAATGTCGTCTTCCCGCTCATAAACCAGGTCGTGAAGATGGATCTGCGTACGGAGGTCATGGATGTCCCCAAACAGGAGGTCATCACCAAGGACAACTCTCCCGTGAATGTCGACGCGATCATCTACATCAAGGTCACCGATCCGAAGAACGCTTTCTTCGAAGTCACCAACTACCGCCTCGCCACGGTCAACCTCGCGCAGACGACGCTGCGTTCGGTCATCGGCGAGATGGAGCTCGACGAGATCCTCTCCAGCAGGGAGAGGATCAACGTGCAGCTGAGGGACATCCTCGACGAGAGCACCGACAAGTGGGGCGTCAGGGTCGAGACGGTCGAGATCAAGGAGGTCGATCCCGCATCCAAGGTCAAGGCATCGATGGAGGACCAGACCTCCGCCGAGAGGAAGAGGCGTGCGGCCATCCTCGAAGCGGACGGTCAGAAGCGCGCGGCCATCCTCGAGGCCGAAGGCAAGAAGAAGGCGAGGATCCTCGAGGCCGAGGGTCTGCGGCAATCGATGATCCTCGAGGCCGAAGGCAAGCGGCTGGCGACGATACTCGAGGGGCAGGGCGACGCGCAGAAGCTCCGCATCCTCTCGGTGGGAGCCGCGTCCATGGATTCCAAGGCGCTCTCGGTGCTGTCCATGGAGACGCTCAAGAAGGTGGGCGAGGGCGAATCCTCGAAGATCTTCTTCCCGCTGGAACTCACCAGGCTCGTCGACGGCATCTCCGACTACATGGGCTCGGCGCAGAAGGTGCCCGACCGCGCCATCTCCGACACGGACAGCGTGAGACGCGACATCGGGGACCCCGACGAGATCCTCGGGAAGATCCCCCAGTTGGAGGATATCCGGCGCGAGACCGAGGAGATCAAGAAGATCGTCGAGAACGAGATCAGCGAATCCAACCTCATCGCCAAGGCCGTCAAGGACTGAGCGACCGATCTCGGAAAACCGCCGCATCCCGCGAGGGATGCGGCTCTTTACCATATTTTAAGTATTTTGTAGTCGATATCCGCACGTGGACCCTACATACATCGCATTGGTGCTCATCGTGCTCGGCATATTATTGGTCTTAGCCGAGGCATTCAGCCCGGGCATCTACATGATCGTGCCGGGGACCGTGATCCTGGTCATCGGACTCATCGGCCTGATCTACCCCGATTTCCTGGTATCCTGGAAGCTCCCCGTCGTCACACTCGCCATCGCGGTGCCGGCCACGGTGGTGACGATCTTCGCGTACAAGCACATCGGCAGACCCGAACCCCCGTCGACGACCGTGGTGGATTCGCTCGTCGGCAAGAAGGGCACCGTCACCGTCAAGGTCGTGCCTGACAACATCAGGGGCAAGGTCAGGATCGGCAACGATGTCTGGAGCGCCGGCGCCGACGAGGAGATCGACGTCGACGAGGAAGTGGTCGTGTATGCGGCCTCGGGCGTGCACGTGCGTGTACGGAGACTCTGAACGGGATCTGCGTATGCGGACAGCGGGATTAGCTGATCAGCTTGAAGAAGTATGAGATCTTGGTGCGGACCTTGTACTTGAACGGCATGCTCTCGTACTCCTCGCAGGAGTATTCGGTGCAGTAATCCAGATCGTGCATGAACATCCTGTGCATCTCGTCGCGTGCCGACCGGGAGTAGATCATCGCGTTGGTCTCGAAGTTGAGGTTCAGGGAGCGGTCGTCCATGTTGGCCGAACCCACGGAGAGGAAGGTCTCGTCGCAGATGATCGTCTTCGCATGGTTGAATCCGTTCTGATGCAGATACACCCTCACCCCGTACCTCATCAACTCGTTGGCCGCGGACAGGGTGTTCCAATGCACGAAGATGTGATCGCCGACCGCGGGGATGATCACCCTTGTATCCACGCCGGCGATGGCAGCACACTTGATGCACTCGGTGATCATGCCGTCGGGCGTGATGTACGGCGTGGTTATGTACAGGACCCTCCGGGCATGCCTGATCATCTCCAGGTATTGCAGCCTCACCGGGTTGTTCCTGTACGTGTCCGGGCCTCCGGACACGATCTGGACCCGGTCGGTGCCTTCGTTGGCGTAGGCTTCGTCCGAGATGAACCTGCCGACGTCGGTTATGCGGTCCTTCTTGGCCGTGTAGTTCCAATCGGCCACCGTCCTCAGGGTCAACGGCACGATCGCGGCGCCTCTGATCCTCACCGAGGCGTCCCGCCAGTATCCGAACCGCCCCTGATGGATGTACTCGCGGCCGATGTTGTACCCTCCGCAGTATGAGATCCCACCATCGATTATCGCGATCTTACGATGATTCCTATGATTCTTCTTGGGGCTGAGCAGGAGCTTGATCGGCCTGTGGAAAAGCGCGAAGTGCCCGCCGGCCGCCTTGAACCTCCTGATGCCGGCCTTCGGACCCTTGCCGTTGCCGAACGCGTCGGTCAGCAGATAGACGTCGAGGCCCTCCTCGGCCTTCTGCGCGAGGATCTCCATGAGCTCGTTGCCCACTTCGTCATCGCGGATGATGTAGTACTGGAAGAGGATGAAGTCCTTCGCCTGCCTCAGATCCCCGAACAACCTGTCCATCTTCTCCTGGCCTTCGGTGATCAGCTCGACATCGTTGTTGACGGAGTACCCCCACCCTCCCGCGTTGCGTATGGCCTTGGCGAATCCGCGGATCGCCGGATCCACGTCGTCGGCTTGCAGATCGGCATCGATGTTCTCGAATTCGTCCAGGTATTGGCCGGCCAGACGCTCGTCCTCGATCTCCTTGAGCGAGAACACATGCTTCCGGTACAGGGTGCAACCGAGGAAAAGATACAGGACCACACCCAGGACCGGCAGGAAGATGAAGATCACCAGCCACGCCACGAACGATCGCGGATCCATCCGCTCCAGGAAGAGCAGGACGAATATCGCCACCACATCGACGACCACGACCAGCCAGACGATGACCGATATGGCGTCGACGAACGAGAAGAACATGTCAGTTAGCGCGACCATCGCTCCGAGAAAGGCATATCGATATTTTATGGTGAGGTCGGATGCCGCCGGAACCTCCCGTCCGCCCGTGCGGCCCGCGATGCTCAGAGCGTGAACTTCCCCGTGTACCTCTTGGGGAGCACGAACAGCTCCCCGTCCTTGTCGAATCCGACCGAGGCGCTGACCTCGTACACCTCCTGCATGAGCTCCTCGGTGATGATCCGCTTCGGATCGCCCATGGCGACGAGCTGCCCCTTCTTCATGATCAGGCAGAGGTCGCAGTATCTGGCCATCAGGGAGATGTCGTGCTCGGCCACCAGCACGGTCATGTCCTGCTTGACCATGGCCCGCAGGTACTCCATGACCTCCAGCTTGTACTTCATATCGAGATGCGAGGTGGGTTCGTCCACCATCATGAGCCGGGGGTTCTGCACGTACGCCTTGGCGATGAGGACCCGCTGGCGTTCGCCCGAGGAGAGCATGTTCAGCGAGCGGTCCTGCAGATGCAGGACGCCGAACTTCTCCAGAGCGTCGATGACCAGGGACTCGTCCTCATGCGTCTCCCACCAGATGTTCTGCAGGTGCGGATACCTCCCCAGCATCACCGTCTCGAAGACGGTCAGGCCGAACGAGGCCCGCAGCTCGGCGGGCACGTTGGACACCGCCCTGGCGATCTCCGACGGTGATTTGTCCGCCACGGGTTCGCCGTCGATGAGGATCTCCCCCTGCGTCGACTCGTGCATGCGGTTGATGCATTTCATCATCGTCGTCTTCCCGCAGCCGTTGGGTCCGATCAGACCGACCAGCAACCCCGACGGCAACGAATAACTGACATCTTTGACGGCGCAGAAGCCGTCCTCGTACATCTTGCTGAGGTTCCTGACCTCCAGCAACGGAACATCATCCTTCATACATCTTCCCCCTTTTGACAAGCAGATATGCGAATACGGGAACGCCGATCAACGTGGTTATCGCTCCCACCGGCAGCTCGTAGCCAGGCACGATCATCCTCGAGACGAGATCGGTGACGATGACCAGCACCCCGCCGAAAGCCATCGACGCCGGCAGCACCAGACGGTGGTCGCCGCCCAGGAGTATCCGGCACAGATGCGGGATCACCAATCCCACGAAGCCGATGATGCCGACGAAAGCCACGCAGATCGAGGTCAGCACCGAGGCGACCACCAGCATCGCCCTGCTGAACAGCTTGGCGTCGAGGCCCATCTGCCGTGCCTCGTCCTGGCCCAGCAGGACGAGGTTGAACTCCTTGGCCCAGCGGGTGCATGCGATCGAGATCGCCAGCACCGGGACGAGCACCAGCCAGACCTGCTCCCAGACCACGTTCGAGAACGAACCGAACAGCCACAGCAGCGAACTGGACACCTTCATCCCCGAGAAGACCAGCATGATGATCTGCACCGCGGAGAAGACCAATCCGACGATCACGCCGGACAGCACGTAGCTGTTGGTCGTCCCGCCGGACTTCTCCGCCAAGGCCATGGTGCACAGGAACGCGAACAGTCCGCCGACCATGGCGGCGCATGCCGTCAGGTAGATCGATCCCTGTGCGAACAGCCCGAAGAAGGTGAAGTTGAAGGCGATGACGGCGATGGCCGCCGTGCCCGCGCCGGCCGACACGCCCATGATGTACGGGTCGACCAGCGGGTTGCGGATGATCGCCTGGTAGATCGCGCCCGCCACCGACAGGCCGATGCCGACGCCCAGCGCCGCCAGCGTG
>JAAYAP010000017.1 GCA_012719315.1 Methanobacteriota archaeon | reverse complement strand
TGATTTATACAAAACAGAGGATGAATGAATGAGCACTGAAGGTGTAATTTACAGGGTCGCAGGACCTGTGGTGACCGCCACCGGCATAGCTCCCAGGATGTACGATGTCGTGCATGTTGGAAACGAGCAGCTGATGGGCGAGGTCATCAAGATCGTCGGCGACTATTCTATCATCCAGGTCTACGAGGATACATCCGGGGTCAAACCCGGGGAACCCGTTTCCAACACGGGGCTTCCTCTTGTCGCGGAACTCGGACCGGGACTCCTGACGTCGGTTTACGACGGTATTCAGAGGCCCCTTCCGACGCTCAGGGAAAAGATGGGCGATTTCATCTACCGCGGCGTTGCAGCACCTGGACTCGACAGAGAGAAAAAATGGGAGTTCACTCCCATTGTCAAAGCAGGAGATGAGGTGGAGGCCGGCCAGACACTCGGCACGGTCATGGAAGGGACGATGCTGCACAGGATCATGGTCCCCCCCGCCTTGAAGAAAGGCAAGGTCTCGGAGATCAAAGCGGGGTTGTTCACCGTCGAGGAGCCCATCGCCGTCATCGACGGCGTCGAGGTCCCGATGATGCAGAAATGGCCCGTCCGCGTGCCTCGGCCGGTTGCCGAGAAGCACCAGCCCGATATACCCCTGGTCACGGGGCTGAGGGTTCTGGACACGATGTTCCCGCTCGCCAAGGGAGGCGCATCCGCGATCCCCGGCGCATTCGGAACAGGCAAGACGGTCACGCAACAGTCCCTCGCCAAGTACTCGGATGCCGAGGTCGTCGTCTACATCGGCTGCGGCGAACGCGGCAACGAGATGACCGAGGTCCTCACCGAGTTCCCGGAGCTAGAGGACCCCAAGACAGGCCACTCGCTGATGAACCGGACGGTGCTGATAGCCAACACGTCGAACATGCCCGTCGCCGCGAGGGAGGCCTCCGTCTACACGGGGATGACCATCGCGGAGTACTACAGGGACATGGGCTACGACGTCGCGCTCATGGCAGACTCCACCTCCAGGTGGGCCGAGGCCATGCGTGAGATTTCGTCAAGGCTCGAGGAGATGCCCGGCGAAGAAGGATACCCCGCGTATCTCTCCGGCCGTCTGTCCGAGTTCTACGAGCGTGCCTGCCTCGCGGACACGCTGTCCGGCGAAAAAGGATCGATCTCGGTCATCGGAGCGGTCTCGCCCGCGGGCGGCGACCTCTCGGAACCCGTCACGCAGAACACGCTGCGTATCGTCCGCGTCTTCTGGGCATTGGATACCAAGCTCAGGGAGAGGAGGCACTTCCCGACCATCAACTGGCTGACCTCGTACACCATGTACGACAAACAGCTGGCCGGATGGTTCAAGGAGAACGTCGCACAGGATTTCCCCGAGCTCAAGGCATGGGCGATGAGGATCCTGCAGAGGGAATCGGAGCTTCAGGAGATCGTGCAGATGGTCGGTTCCGACTCGCTGCCCGATGAGCAGAAGGTCACTCTCGAAGTCGCCAAGATGATCCGTGAGATCTACCTCCAGCAGAACGCCTACCACCCGGTCGACGCCTACTGTCCTCTCGACAGGCAGTACGTGATGATGAAGCTCATCAGGAAGTATTCGGACCTGGCGGACGCGGCGCTCGCAACCGGTGTATCGGTCGACAAGATCGCATACGTGCCGGCGAGGCAGAGGCTCAACCAGGCCAAGTACGAGGCGGAAGTCGACGCCGAGCTCGAGGCCGTGAGCAAGGACCTCGATGCGCAATTCGCGGAACTGGGAGTGTGATACCATGACGGACTACAAAGTTTCCAAAGAATACAAGACGATATCACAGATCGCCGGACCGCTGGTGTTCGTCAAGAAGACCGAGCCCGTGGGCTATCAGGAGATGGTCAGCGTCAGGCTGTCGGACGGCACGATGAAGAGAGGGCAGGTCCTGGATTCATCGGACGACATGGTCGTCGTCCAGATCTTCGAGGGCACCACCGGTATCGACAGGGCGGCATCCGTCCGCTTCCTGGGTGACACCATGAAGATGCCCGTGTCGAGGGACATGCTCGGGAGGATCCTCTCGGGCGCCGGACAGCCTTTGGACGGCGGCTCCAACATCATACCCGATATGGAGCTCAACATCGAAGGCGCTGCCATCAACCCCTGGGCCAGGGACAACCCCGCGGAGTTC
>JAAYAP010000001.1 GCA_012719315.1 Methanobacteriota archaeon | reverse complement strand
TGATACCGTTTGAACCCGACACAGAGGCTGAATCATCTCGGAGGATATTGAACCATCGGTCCCGGGATGCCGTCCCCGCATCATACGGGCGGTTTGCGCACGATCGTCGCCTTCCCGCCGTCCGTGGTCGGGAATGGTTTAATTAACGCCCTGCGCATTATCGGAGGCATGAGAGAACTCGGCCCCAGACAGTGGTTGGTGATCGGCGTCGCCGCCTTCATCCTCATCTCCACGGTCGTCGCCACCTTGATATTGATGGCCTGACGATCAGCGGACATCGCGGATCACCCGCGCGGGATTGCCGGCGACGACCTTGCCGGCGGGTACGTCGTGCGTGACGACGGCTCCGGCGCCGACCACCGCGTCGTCGCCGACGGTCACTCCGGGGAGCACGATCGCCCCGGCGCCGATCCAGGCGTTCCTGCCGACGACGATCGGCTCGGACACCATCGCCCGGCGGTCGTCGGGATCCAGGAGGTGGTTGGTGGTGATCAGTTTCACCGCGGGGCCCAGCATGGCCCCGTCACCGAGGACGATGCCGCCCTGGTCAAGGAGATGGCAGCCGCTGTTGACGAAGACGCCTCTGCCGAAACGGATGAACTAGCCCCAATCGGAATGGAACGGCGGGATCACCTTGACATCGTCGGGGATCTCCGAACAGGTCAGCTCGCCGAGGAGCCTCCGCACCGCGGAGGCCTCGCGGTAGCCGTCATTGATCTCGACGGTGATCCTCATCACGCGCTCGTAACCTTCCAGGACCCTGTCGAATCCGGGATCGTCCATGCGGATCGCCTCCCCTGCCTTCATGCGGTCGTGGATGTCCATGCGTGCGCATCGGCCTGTGCGGATAAAATCACTCGGTTCCCTGCACATCGCCGTTGGGCGCCGCCGCGACCTTCTCTCTGACCGCCGTCCTTTCGGCGTACGGGACCTTGCGCGGCGCGATCCGCGCCCGGATCGTCTTGCCGTTATGGCTCTTGCCGGTCAGCGTCCTCACGACCATGTCGGCGAAACCGCCTTCGACCTCGACGTATGATGCGGTGCCGCCGAGCCCGACCCTGCCGACCAGGTCGTCGGTGAGGTTGGCGTTGCGCTTGACCGCCTCCATGATCTGCACGCGGCCGAGCCCGTCCTCCTTGCCGAGGTTGACCTGCACCGCCACCATGCCTTTGATCTCCTCCGGCGGTTTCGAGACGACCGCCCTGACGACCTTGCGCTCCCTCACGGGCTGTTGCGAGAGGTTGCCGGACAATGCCGCCGCCACATCCTCCACGGTGGTCCTCTTCATCTTCTTGCCGGTCTCGGCCTCGTACATCCTGATGCGGCCGTCCTCGCGTTTGGTGACGAAGGAGATCGCGATGCCGTTCCTCCCTGCCCTGCCGGTCCTGCCGATGCGGTGCAGATAGGTCTCGGCGTCGTTGGGGACGTCGTAGTTGACGACGACGTCGACGTTGTTGACGTCGATGCCCCTGGCGGCGACGTCGGTGGCGATCAGCACCCGGAACCTGTCGTCCCTGAAGCCGCGGATGACCCTCTCCCTGCGGTTCTGCGGCATGTCGCCGTGGAGCGCTCCCGTCTTGAAGTCCGCGTTCAGGCTCTCCGAGAGCTCGTCGACCATGCTCTTGGTCTGACAGAAGACCACGGTCTTGGGGAAGTTGCAGGCGAGGATCGTCTCGAGCCGGTCGAGCTTACCGCCTCTGGAGACCGGTATGTAGTATTGGGAGACCAGGTCGGAGCACGGCTCGTCCCTGGAGACCCTGATATCGACGGGGTCCCTGGTGAACCGCCTCCCCATGCGGATGATGCCGTCGGCCATCGTCGCCGAGAACATCAGCGTCTGCCTCTCGGAGGGGATGGCCGCCATGATGAAGTCGACCTCCTCCTCGAAACCCATGTCGAGCATGCGGTCCGCCTCGTCCAGGACCGCGATCCTGACCGAGGACACGTCGAGCGCCTCCTTCTCGATGAGGTCCTTGACCCTTCCCGGAGTGCCGACGACGATGTCGACGCCGCGTTTGAGCTCGCGGATCTGGGTGTCGTACCTGGCGCCGCCGTAAATCGCCGCGTACCTGTGCCCGGTGTAGCGGGAGAGCCTGAACAGCTCCTGGCCGACCTGTGCCGCCAGCTCCCTCGTGGGGCAGAGGACCAGTGCCGACGGCGCCTTCATGCGCGAGGGCGTCCTCCCCAGGATGGTCATGCCGTATGCGGCCGTCTTGCCGGTGCCGGTCTGCGCCTGGGCCATGATGTCCTCGCCGCGCAGCCCGACGGGTACGGCCTCGGCCTGTATCGGCGTCGGCTCGGTCCAGCCGAGGTCGGCTGCGGCTTTCAGTATCTTTGCATCTAATCCCAGGTCTGCGAAATCCATAATCCTCACGGCTCCAAAAGTCCGTGGGTGAATTCGGACCCTTATCCGATTGGACGTTACACTTCCCTGTATTTAAAACAGAGGTCCGTACGCGTATTCCGCACTCGTATGCCGCCGTCGGCGGCGGCCGTCACGCCTTGCTCCTGACGATCTGCTCGGCGGACTGGATGCATTTGGTCAGCACCGAGTAGGCGTTGATCATGTCCTCCTCGCCGATGATGAAGATCGTGTCGGTATGGCAGCTGACCGTCTCCTCGATGTTGATCCCCGCGTCCGAGAGGTTGGTGATCAGGAAGGCGATGACGCCGCTGGTGTCGACGATCTTCTCCGGCGACTTGACCGCGATCTCCACGAGGTTCTCGCGGATCTTGATGATATTGAACCGGCCGACGGTGTCGATGATCCTGTCCTTGAGCATGTGATCGGCGATGATCGTCACCGCCGATGCCGATTGGACGCATTGCATGATCGTGTTCTCGTTCCACATGTCCTTGAAGAGGTTGTCCATCTTGTGGAGGACGGTCCAATCGTTCTTGGCGGTGACGATGCAGGTCTTGGTCCTCATCTCGAGGCGGCTGTCCTTGAGGATGTCGAGTATGCGCATCTCGTGATCGGTGTTGACGTTCAATTTGCCGGCGTAACGGCGGCAGGCGATCATCACCGCTTCCTCGTTGTCCACCTCGAGGTCCTTCATTATCGTCCTCGCCAGGGACGAGTAGTTGATCAGCCCTTTGGCAACGCAATCCTTGATGCTCGGATGCGTATCGATGTACACCCTGGTCCTCTCTGCGAGGCTCTCTTTCGGCACATTTTTGGACATGA
>JAAYAP010000094.1 GCA_012719315.1 Methanobacteriota archaeon | reverse complement strand
GGGGTTTGATAACTGATGAAGACCCGAGGTTCCTCCAAGACGATCGCGATCGGCATCATCCTCTGTCTGACCCTGATCCCGCTGGCCGTGCCGTTCTGCGCGGATGCGACGGCCGACGAGGACGCTTCGCTCCTCTTCGACGAGGGCAACGGCAGCACGCGCTGGTTCGCGATCGCGCCTTCCGGGACCTACCTGGAGACGGTGGCCGGGACGCTCGAGGGCAACGGGCACCGGCTCGAAGGCACGGGTGCATCCCTGACCCTCGACGGCAAGACCGCCGTCACCGTCGGCGCCGCGGATTCCGGAGGATCGTTCACCGTGTCCGGCACCACCGGGGTCACCGTGACCTCGAAATGGACTGTATACATCTGGAACGGCGGCATGTGGTCGGAAGCGACCGACCTCGGAGCCGCCTATGCGTCCGAATGGATGGCGGTGGGCTTCTATCCGGAAGGATGCGTGCCTGCCGAGTCGCCCGATCACCCCTCCTCCTGGAAATCGGTGGCGGGCGATGCCGAGAATTCCGGCAGACAATATGCCGACCTGTCGTCGGACGAAGGCGAAGTGGCCTGGTCGATCAAGAACATCAAGTCGGAAAGCGGTGCCGTGGTCACCGGCTCCTACTCGTCGATACTCGTGGCCGGAGGTTATGCGTTCGTCAAATACGGGGGCTCCTCGCCGGGATACACCGACGATGCCGCCGTCGTCTGCCACGACCTCGGGACCGGGGAGATCGTCTGGGAGTTCTGGTACAAGCGCACGTACTACGAGACGTCGACCAACCTGATCGTCGGCGATAACATCTACATACAGTCCTCGCTCGGTCAGATCTACAAGATCGATTGGCGGGAGGGTCCCGGCGAGGACAACAGCGGGGTGACCACCTTCGACGGCGAGGCCTGGGGGAGCGCCACGCAGATACCCGTGAGCACCGGGAACGAGCTGAACGGGCTGTCATACGGCGACGGCCCGGGTTCGCTGGTCTGCGATTCGGGGGCGATCTACACCATCTCCTCCAACGGCATGTTCTACTGCTTCGATCTCGATCTCCGATTGATCTGGTCCTATCAGACCGACGGGGTCGGGTACTTCACCTCGCCCACGGTGCATGACGGCTACGTGTCCGCGGGCATGTATGACGGGCACCTCTACATCCTGGACCAGACGGACGGTCGACTCATCGTCGACCGGTTCGTGTACGCCAAAGAATACCGGGGCGGAGTCTACGGTTGCGTCTCCGCCCCCTGTTTCATGGATACCGATGACGGATGCACCCTGTTCGTCACTTTCAACGACGGCCTGGGCATGAGCGCCAAATCGTTCGGGATGGCGGTGTACGGGTTCGACGGCGTGGATCTGGAGGAGATCGCCTACTACATGGGGGATTTCGGGAACGGGCTCTCCAACTATCTGACGCCTTATCACGCGGACGGTTTCGACGGCGTCTGCTTCATGGCCTACAACGGCCTCTACCGCATGGACGCGGACGGAAGCTACGAGCTGATCAACACCATGTTCGCCGCGTCCATGAAGACCAAGTCCTCGCTAGTCCTCGTCAACGACGAGTTCATCTTCATCTCCTGTTACAGCCCCGGCAACGGCTTGTTCGCGATGGACCTCGCCGGCAGGACGATCAGCGGCTTCGACGCCCCCATCTCCTCGTACAGCATGGCGCCGGTCACCGTCGTCGACGGCATGTTCCTCTCGGGGACGGACGACGGCGTCTACGCAGTGTCCGGTTCCTTCGAGGAGTACATCCCGGAATCTCCGGGAGAGCGGATGGAGCCTTGGAAGGCGCTGCTGGCCGCGGCGGCCCTGGCGATCGTCGCGCCCGTGTCGCTGTGGGCGGTGCTCAGGTACGGGCTGGGGTGGGAGAGGCCTTTCGCGTATATCAAGGGCAGGATCATGCATTTCTTCTTCGGCGAGGATTACACGCACAACACCAAGAGCCGTCACCGGCTCTGGGCGGTGCTGGCCCTCGGAAGCGGATTGACGGTGGCGACGGCCCTCGTCTCCCTGTGCGTCGGATCGGAGACCACGCTGTCGCTCGGCGAGATGGCCGATGCGCTGATCGGCGCCATCCGGAAGGGCGGGCGCAGTCTGACCTACAACGAGATGCTCATCTTCGATTCCCGGCTGCCGCGCACGCTGGCGGCGCTGGGCGTCGGCATCGGCCTGTCGGTGGCGGGCGCGATCTACCAGGCGATCATCCGCAACCCGCTGGTCGACCCGTACATCATGGGCGTGTCGGCCGGCGCGGG
>JAAYAP010000093.1 GCA_012719315.1 Methanobacteriota archaeon | reverse complement strand
TCTGTAATCTGTGAGATGATTGATATACGCACACGCCGTGCGACATCCGATGCGACATGGTTGCCGGAACCGTTATCGATGACACGTCCACGGGGTACAGGGAGCGGGTGATGATCGCCTGCGTGACCTTCGAGACCGCCATGGTGGTCGAGCCGATCCATTCATACAGGGTGAACAAGGCCCATCTGATCCATTGGGATTCGGGCCGGGGCACCGAGAAGGACAGGATCTACAGGGAATTCTACGACGAGGTCGTGCGCCGCATCGGCGGGTCCGGCGACGTGGAGGTCTGCGAACACGTGGAGAAGGTGTACGAGTTCTCCGACATGCTGAGGACGGTGCTGGAGATCATCGACGCCGAGCGCGGATCCGGCAGGGGCCCGGAGATCTTCGTCAACATCTCCGCCGGCTCCTCCGAGTACACCGCGGCGGCGGTGATCGCGTCGATGATGAATCCCGGCGTCACCCCCTTCTCGGTACGCACCAAGTCGTTCACCGTGGACACTCCCGCGGAGATCAGGAAGGCGTATTACGACGACGGCGATCCTCCCAAGCCGATCGGGCTCACGCGGGAGATCAAGGACGTGGACGAGATCCCCAAGTACAGCATCGAGATGCCGAAGCGGCATCTGGTCGTCGGTCTGAGGCTCCTCTCCGAACGGTTGGAAGCCAACCGGCCGACTTCCTCCCGATACATGGTGCACGAGTTCAAACGCACCGGGGTCTGGTTCCGCGACACGCATCTGCCGATACCGGACAAGCCGGTCCGGGATCAGAAGGAGGCGGTCTACTACCACCGCGACTTCGTTACCCGCTGGAAGGAGGCGGGGTGGGTGGAGGATGACGAGCTGATCGGGAAGCGGCTGCGCCTGACCGCCGAGGGCAGGAGGGTCATCGCGACCTTCCACACCGGGCGCAGGACCTGCTGAGCCCCGGCCGTCACGTGTCCGCACGGATGCGGTTAGGCTAACTGTACTGCGAACGGCCTTCAAGACGGCCGTGCCTGCACAGCCATGGCTCCGGTCGATATCGAGGGTTACTCGGACTGCACGTTCGAGGATGACGAGTACTGCGTGCTGATGGCTGTCTACGAGGTCATCGCCGAATACAGGGATCTGCTGCTCAAAGTCTACGGCAGATCGCCGCAGGCGCTCGACAGGGCTTTCTCACAGATACGGGAGGACATCGCCGACCTCTACGGCGACGACGGGCCGGGGCTGTGCTGACCGTTCGGGACATCCCGTGTCGCGGACGGTGCGCGGGGGAACGGGATCCGCAACTGTCGGCGATTTCCGCCGATCGGTCATCCGTCGACGGGGGATTTTGAGAAAAATAGAAAGGAAGAGGGCCCGAGGGCCCTCGGTTTCACGCGGACGCCGAACGCTTCCAGATCACGTAGGCGATGACTGCTATGACGACGATCGCGATCGCGACCGCCGCGACGTAGACGAGCGTCATGTCGCTGTCGGACGGATTGCTCCCCAATTCGAATGCCACCGCATAGAATGAGAAGTGATCCGTCTCCCAGGTGACGAAACCGTCAGCGTACATCGCCG
>JAAYAP010000016.1 GCA_012719315.1 Methanobacteriota archaeon | reverse complement strand
TTCGAGGGCCTGACCCCCGATCTGAACCGGAGGATCGGCGCCGAAGCCCGACTGGTATACAGGTACGTCGACACCCAGGGCGTGGAGCACAGGTACCTCCGAATCGGATCCGCGGAGCTCTGCAGGGAGATCACCGGGCAGCTGGAGCACCAGCACATGCTGATCGCCGACGGCCATCACCGGTACGAGACGGCGCTCAACTACGCCAGAGAGAACCCCGACGACGAACGCAAGCAGTACGTCCTCGCGACCATGGTCGCGTCGGACGACGCGGGGCTGGTCATCTGGCCGACGCACAGGCTGGTGGATGCCGGGGATATCTCGGAGAGGAACGCGATCGCCGGCATCGCCAAGGCCATGGACCTCGAGGAGGTCACGACGGAGGCCATGGAATCCCGTCTCGAGGACCACATGATGGGGCTCATGTTCAGATCGGGGAAGTGCTTCCTCGCCGACCGTGCCGGCGACGGGGATGCCCTGTGGAACCTGGACACCTACGTGGCGCAGGAACTCATCCTCAAGGGCGTCTACAAACAGGACGACGGCAAGGCCGAGGTCTCCTTCGATGCCGAGTACCCGTCGGTGAAGGCTGCCATGGAGAGGAAGGAGCACGATCTGGCGATCGTGCTCAACGAACCCTCGCTGCAGACGATCTGGGATCTGTCGCTGGTCGGCAAGAGGATGCCCAAGAAGACGACGTTCTTCCATCCGAAGATCTGGTCCGGTTTCGTCTTCTACAAGATGGATTGAACGATCCGGGACGGGCCCGACGGCGGTGATACGCGTCGGAAGAATGGGAAGTGGAGCCGCTGATGGGAATTGAACCCACGACCTACGCCTTACCAAGGCGTCGCTTTACCCCTTAGCCACAGCGGCGTCACAGCATGCTAATCTGCCTTATATGTATAAATGTTTCTGAATAAGACGGGTTGCGGCCCGCCGACTCCGACAAGCTTTATTTCGATGGTGCGCCTAACCGCACATTATGAAGAAGGAGATGAGTTCATTCGATGTGCGTTCCATAGTGTCGGAGCTCTCCGCACTGGAGGGAGCCCATATGGACAAGGTGTTCCAATGGGGGTCGGGGAACGCGCTGTTCCGCATCAACGTATCCGGACAGGGAAAGAGGGACCTCTTCTTCAAAGACAGGAAGTGGCTGTATCTGGCTCCCGAGAAGCCCGAGACGGCTCCGGTGCCGACCTCGTTCGCCACGTACATGAGGAAGTACATCGACAACGCCAGGGTCGGCAAGACGACTCAGGCGGGATTCGACAGGATCGTCATCGTGGAGCTCTTCAAAGCGGATGCCGAGTACAAGCTCATCTTCGAGATGTTCGGCGGAGGCAACATCATCCTGGTGCTCGACGGCAAGATCGCCAACTGCCTGGTGCACAAGACGTACCGGGACCGGGCGACCCGCCCCGGAGAGGACTACGTCATGCCGAGGAGCAGGTTCGACCCGCTGACCGCCACCAGGGAGGAGTTCGGGGAGACGTTCGGATCGTCCGAGTCGGATACGGTCAGGACGTTGGCGACCGTGATCAACCTGGGCGGACAGTACGCCGAGGAGGTGTGCAAACGCGCGGGCGTGGCCAAGGGCACACCGCGGTCCGAGCTCGCCGACGCCGATATCGACTCGCTGTATGACGCTCTGCAGCAGGTGATCGCGGATGCGGTCGAGCATGTCCGGCCGACGGTGTTCCTGAAGGACGGCGAGATGGTCGACCTCGCCCCCATGGACCTCGCCATCTACGAGGGCGAGGAGGGCCGGAGCTTCGACACCCTGTCCCTGGCCATCGATGCGTACCTGGAGGAAACGGGTTCCAAAGAGGAGGCCGAACGTGTCGATCCCGAGACGGAGAAGCTCAGAAGGCGCATCCTGCGGCAGCAGGAGACCGTCGACGAATACCGGACGGAATGCGAGGACCTCCGTCTGCATGCCGATGCCCTCTACGTCGAGTACGGGAAAGTGGCCGAACTCCTCGAAGTCCTCAAGCACCAATCGTCCATCCTGACCTGGGAGCGGTTGAAGGAAGGGGCGATGAAGATACCGTACGTCCGTTCCCTCGATCCCTCCAAGAACCGGGTGACGGCGACGGTGGACGGCCTGGAGGTCAGCCTGGATTACACCTTGAGCCTGGACGCCAACGCATCGGAGATCTACACCAGGAGCAAGGACATCGGCGAGAAGGGCCGGAGGGCGGGCGAGGCCCTGGCGGAGAGCGAGGCCGAATTGGAGAAGCGGTTGAAAGGGCTCGACCGCGCCAGGAAGATCGCCGCCACCAGAGCGCAGCCGACCAAGCAGTTCTGGTTCGAACGGTACAAGTGGTTCATCACCTCGTCCGGCAAGCTCGTCATCGCGGGCAGGGATGTGCACACCAACGACAACGTGGTCAAGAAGCACATGAAGGACACCGACGTCTATGTGCATGCCGACGTCCACGGAGCCCCGTCGGTGGTGCTCAAGGACGGCGGCAAAGCGACCGCGGCCGAGCTGCGCGAAGCCTGCAACTTCGCCCTGGCCCATTCCAAGTCATGGATAGCCGCCCTGACGGAGGGAGCGGCGTTCTGGGTCTGGCCGGATCAGGTCAGCAAGACCCCCAACCCCGGCGAGTTCGTGCCCAGAGGCGCGTTCATCGTGCGCGGCAAGAGGAACTACGAGCACCACCTGAGGATGGAGCTCGGCGTCGGGGAGATCGAGTTCCAAGGCAGCAGGAAGGTGATGTGCGGGCCGGTGGACACGATCAGGTCCTGCGGGAAGCATGTGCTGATCCGGCCGGGCCGGACCAAAGGCAAACGGATGGCCGGGGAGATCGCCAAGCTGTTCAACGTGCCGGAGGAGGAGATCTCGCGCATACTCCCTCCGGGGGAAGTCGAGATCGCCGAGAAGGTCTGGTCCGAAGAAGAGACCGGATGAACGCGTCCGGTCGCGTGATATGGGATGGTGCCCGCGCCGGGATTCGAACCCGGGTCAAAAGATCCGCAATCTTACAGGATATCCAAGCTACCCCACACGGGCCTGCGGAGAATCATCGTTTGATGAAGTTGTTTCAGATCTCCGGACGGGACATGTAGCGGGTGACGTAACCGGCTATCCTGTTCCTCATCGCGACCGAGGTCACGTCCGTGAGAGCGCTGACCTCGACCTTGTTGTCCTCGAAGTCCCTGTTGAATGCCTGAGGGTATTTGTTGACGAGTTCGATCGCTACTCTCTTGATATAAGTGGGTCTTATCCTTCCCATGTCTTTCACCGAGTGACCCGACTAATCGGTAATCCCTATTTAAGGTTTATCTGACGTTCTTGGGATTTCCGCAGGTCAGGTCGCCTTCGGGGCACGGCCCTCTCACGCACGGGGGTCCGGCATGCTCGAATATCGCCGGGGACACCTCTCTGCATATCGACAGCATCCTCTCTGCCAATGCCCGTATCTCCCACTGAGCGCGTTCGCAGCATCTCAGCGAGAAGAAATGGAGGAGCTCCCTGGCGTTCATGGTGATGGTTATGTTGGTGGTGCATCCGTTCGGCAGCACGTACCTGGCGTCCTCGGGCGGCACGGTCCTCAGAAGCAGGTTGTATGCGTCCCATGCCGTTTCCATCGCATTGCGGTAGACCTCCGCCGCCTGCGGGTCCCCGGCGACCGACCCCGGGACCACGTACGAGGGCTCTTCCATGGGCACGTACCTCTGGCTCTGCTGGGAGAACGAGGCCACCCTGTGCCTGACGAGCTGATGCGTGAGCGAACGCGAGACCCCCTCGACCGAGAAGGTGAACACCGCGTGCTCGATGACCGAATGATGGCCCATGCCGACGACCTTGTCGAGCGTCTTGGCCGAATCG
This sequence comes from Methanobacteriota archaeon, assembly GCA_012719315.1. Lineage (GTDB taxonomy): Archaea > Thermoplasmatota > Thermoplasmata > Methanomassiliicoccales > Methanomethylophilaceae > Methanogranum. The sequence continues at coordinate 12,702 of JAAYAP010000016.1, read as the reverse complement.
CCCTCACCCAGCAGATCGGCGGCCGATCTCGATGAATAGCATGACTTGGCCGCCGCCGCGCAGATGGCGTCGGCATCCCTGGTGTATGACAGCAGCTCGACGATCAATTCCAATCACCGTTCCCCAATTCGTCGTTCCAGACCGCATCCTTCACCCGGTTCAGCCGGAACGGGTCGAGGAGGTCGGAGAGGCGTATCCTGCAGGGCTCCAGATCGGAGAGCAAGCCGAGCAGGCCCTCCACGTGCGCATCTCCGACGATCACGACCGTGTTCCCCTCCGCGGGAAGGTTCTCCCTGATGCGTTCGGCCATGTATGCGTCGCGCTCGTCGATCAGCTTCCGGACCAGCGTCGGGTATCTGCGCCTCATCGAATGCATGTAGGCATCCTCGTCGACCGCGAAATCCCGCTGGACCTTCTCGACACGCCTCTTCCCGAGCAGCCCGTCCGTGTATGCGGACAGCCGGTACCTCAACCTCTCCGTCAGCTTCATCTCCGCCTCCATCTCCGCCATCACCTCCTCGGCATCACGGTCTATGCACACGATCCTCGCATCCAGCGCATTCGCGGTGTGGATCGCCGCCAGGAACTCCCCGCCGGCTTCGGTGCCGTGCTCCTTGGAGATCCGCTCCTGGTATCTTGCCGAGCGCATATACGACCGGGGTGCCGAGGACGAAGCATGGATCTCCGAGGTCTGGCGCTCGTCGGTGAGCGCGGCGTACCTCTTGGCATCCAGTTCCACCATCAGCACTTCGGGCCAGAGGTTCTTCACGATGAACGACACCGACTCGGAGATGTTGAACACGTGACCCGTGCCCACGATCACGATCATGCGCCGTCCTCCGTGTCCCATCCGCCCCGGTTGACCGGGCAGTTGGCGACCCAGTCGCCTTCGTAGATCGGCGTGCCGTCGGCGGCGTGATGCACTCCCCGGCCATCCATGCGCCCTTCGAGGAAGTCGCCTTCGTACCATTCGCCGCTCGGCCAGACGAGCCTGCCGCGGCCGCTCATCAGGCCTTCGGAGAACCCGCCTTCGTAGACCGTGCCGTCGTTCCAGCGCATGGTCCCGTCGCCGGAACGCACATCGTCCAGGAAACCGCCCTCGTACCTCCTGCCGTCCGACCAGGAGAAGATGCCGCGGCCCGAACGCACGCCTCTGACGAAATCGCCTTCGTACCTGTCCCCGTTGGACCAGGTGAAGATCCCTCTGCCGTCCTCGACGGGCGTGCCGTCGACGACGATGCATTCCCCCAGATACGATCCGTTGCCGTAGGTGATGCTGAGGGAGGGCCTTCCGGGAGCCATGTTACATGAGAGGGATATCAGATATTAATGGCTATTCTGATGGAAACCTCCGTTCTCATCGCCTGCCGGGCCCGTGCGGCGCAAGGACCTGCATAAACGATAAGAACACCGCCCCGCATGACGTGGCCATGCGGAAATACGATCTCGTGTGCTTCGACATGGACGGTGTGCTCACCGACATCCGGAGCTCTTGGTGCTGGATCCACAGATGCCTCGATGTCGACAACGAGGAATCCTACCGCCTGTTCTGCGAGGGCGCCATCGACGAGCCCGAGTTCATCATGCGCGACGTGTCGCTCTGGAAGACCGTCGAGCCGCGCATCGGCCACCGTGACCTGATCAGGCACTTCCGGTCGATCCCGCTGATCGGGGGGATCCAGGAGACTGTCGCCTGCCTCAAGGGCAACGGGATGAAGTGCGTGATCATCAGCGGCGGGATCGACATCGCCGCCCGCATGATCGCGGCCGAGTTCGGATTCGACGACAGTCAGGCCGTGGAGCTGGTCGCCGATGACGAAGGGGTGCTGACCGGCGAGGGCATCAGGCATGTCAAGCTGTCCGACAAAGGAGGCAACGTCAGGCATTTCATCGAGAAGTACGGCACCACCCGCGAACGCACGGTCTCGATCGGCAACTCCTTCACCGACATCCCCATGTTCGAGAACAGCGGCATGTCGATCGCCTTCAATCCCGTCGACCCCTGCACCGAGGCGGCCGCCACCCATGTGGTCAGGTCCGACAACATCTCCGATGTGCTCGATCACATCCTCGAGGAGACCTGTCCCGTCCGGTGAGCCTCAGAACCCGTCCTCGTCGTCCTCGATGAAGTACTCGGATTCGTCGAAATCCGCGTCCTCCTCGAAATCCATGATCGCGTAGTTCTTGGGCTTCTTCTTGGCGTAGATCCTGCGGATCTCCCTTGCCTCGGCATCACCCTTGCGGACCAGACGCGTGCGGGTCTTGATCGCGTGCACCACGGCGTCGAAGCTGTTGAAGGAGAGCACCATGCCCACCGTGAACACGTCGTCGGGTTCCGCATCGATGCGGACCGGGAAGGTCTTGCGGTTGTCGTTGACGGAGACCTTGACGCTCAGCACATCGAACTGCTTCACCCACAGCCGCACGATGTTCGCCGCCAGCTCCTTCTTCCTGCGGACCCCGTCCGCCGATTCGATCAAGGTTATCGAGACCCTCCTGCCGTCGTCCAGGTTGAATTCGTCGCCGAGCGAGAGGATCTCGTTCTCCTCCAGCGCGGTGGCGGTCTTCTCGGTCACCGTGCCGTCGCTGAACAGGACCGGCACTTCCAGGATCCTCGGGATCCGGATCGAGTCGGAGAAAGTGCGCTCGCAGACCGTGCACCGGAAAGTGCCGGTGATGTTGTCCCTGCCCATCCTCGCCTTGAGGATGTCGTGTTCGGTGACGTCGTCGCACCGGGGGCACTCGTAGTAGATGTATTCGGGTAATTCTCTGTCGGTCAAGCGCATCACCTGCCGGTCATGAAGGGACGGTCGTGTCCGGGGATGACCATGTCTGCGTAATCGGTTATCTTCTTTAAGCTTTCCAGCGCCAAAGCGGAATCGTGACTGTAACGGGGGGGCTTGCCTTGCAAGTGGTTGTCCTTGAGCGGGATCGCATCCCCGGCGATCGCGTACCTGCGGTCGGCTTCGATGAACACGCTCATCGACCCCGGCGTGTGGCCGGGCGTGTGCACCAATCTCACTCCCTCGGTCAGCACGATGTCCTCCCGCACGATCCTGGCGCCGGCGATCTCCGTCTCCTCTCCCGCATGGATGAGGATCTCGGCTTTCGCGAACATGTCGTTGTTGCCCACGTGATCGTGATGCGAATGGGTGAGCACGACCACGTCCACGTCGCGCGGCAGCACCCCCAGCTGCCTGAACGACGTCTTCAGATGCGGTCTGCGGTCGGGGGAGCTCGTGTCGACCACGATGTTCAATCCGCCGGCACGCACCAGCGTGGACGTCGAGTGGGCTTCCAGGACGTTGCCGTCGGCATCCCTGGTGAGTTCCCCGATCGTCAGGATGTCCAAGGATATCATGGACTCCCGATGGGATTGCGCATTAATAAACGAGCATACCTCGGATTTATCAGCGGGCCGACCCATATCGGCTCCATGGAATACGACCCCTCGGTCAGGATTGCCGGCGACCCGGATGTGTATCCGCCCTCCGAGGACAGCCTCCTGCTGATCCGGGCGTTGGATGTCGGGCCGGGCGAGCGGGTGCTCGAGATCGGCTGCGGCTCCGGTGTCGTCGCGGTGCATTGCGCCCTGAACGGAGCCGCTGTCGTCTGCGGGGACATCAACCCCTCGGCGGTCGCGCTGACCCGGCGCAACGCCGAGGATAACGGAGCGGTCGCGGACGTGCGCGAAACCGATCTGTTCTCCGGGATCGACGGCGTCTTCGACACCATCGTCTTCAATCTGCCCTATCTGCCGGTCGACGAGGAGGGGGCGCTCGAGCAAGCCTGGTCGGGGGGCCCGGACGGACTCGGCCCTCTGCCACGGTTGATCGACGGGGCCCCGGAGCGTCTGGATGACGGCGGCCGCCTGGTCGTCGTCGTCTCCTCGCTGATGGATACGGCCCGGCTCGATGCCCTGCTCGAAGGCCTCGACGTCCGCGTGCTGGCGGAGCTACCGCTCTTCTTCGAGCGGCTGAGGGCCCTGGAGATCCGTTTCAACCGATGAGCCTGCGTATCTCCTTGACGAGCAGGTCGTTGGCCTGCTTGCCGTCGATCCTGCCTCTGAGAGCGCCCATGACCGGCCCCATGAGCGGTCCGACGGCCGCCATCCCTTTCTCGCGCACGAAGTCCGCACGCTCGTCGACGATGGCGGCGATCACGGCGGCGGCCTCGTCGTCGCCGACCGTCTCCAATCCCAGGGCCGCGACCGCCTGATCGGCGTCGACGCCCTTCGTCATCTCCTTCAGGATCGCCGGTATCGCCTCTTTCGAGAACGCGTCGTCCTTCAGCATCCCGAACAGCCCGGAGAGCTGCGTATCGGTGAATGCGGACGGGTCCTCCCCCTCGGCCTCGAGCTCGGAGAAGGTGTTGAGCAGGGTCGTCGCCGCGATCGCGGCCATGCCGTGCTCCGCGACGATCGCGACGAAGAGTCCGTCGTATCCCGACCTGATCAGCTGACGCGCCTGCTGGGCGTTGATCCCGTGCTCGGCGCACAGTCTCTTCTCGACGGCCTCCGGCAGCTCGGGCAGCTCGTCCCTGATGGACTCCAGACGCTCCTGTGTGATCCCGATCGGCATCACATCCGTCTCCGGATACATCCGCGCCGCGCCCGGCAACGGCCTGGAATACCGGGTCGTGCCGTCCGGCAACGGGTCCCTGGTCTCCTCGGGGACTCCGATCAAAGCCGCGTTCGCCCGGTTCACCGCCGCCGTCAATGCATCGACCGCCCTCTTCCCGTCCGAGGCGCAGATCGCGAAGGCGTCCGTGTCCCCGGTCATCCCCAGGAACCCCCTGAGCCGGTCCACGTGCTCGCCGCCGATGCCGTACCCCGGCAACTCGTCCGAATGGAAGATCCCCTTCACGCCTTTGGTGCGCGCGTGCTGAGCCATCTCGGCGCCCAGCCTCAGGGCGCCGTCGTCCCCGTTGAGGACCCCGCCGAACCCCGGCAGCCTGACGGCGACGACCCTGCCTCCGTCTTTGACCGCCGATCTTATGACTTTCGAACCGCAGTCCTCGAACAGGGCGGTGACGTCCGCCGTCTCGAGCGGTGCCGGCCCGGTGCCCCGTTCCGAGAGGATGTCCCGGATCCTCAGCAGCATCCGCTGCCGGTTCACCTCGTTCCGGACATAGTCCGGCAGCAGCCTGAGCTCCTGCGCGCCTTTGATCTCGGTGCGGGCCCCGCCCGGGATCGAGATGTTCAGGTCCTCGCGTATCGTGCCGATCCCGCGCTTCACCCGTTTGGTCGCCCGCAGCAGGGTGCCCAGTCTCGCGGCGACCTCCAGCACTTCCTCGGGAGTCCTCATGTCGGGTGCCGTGGCCACCTCGATCAGCGGTATGCCCAGACGGTCCAGGCGGTATGTGACCAGGGAGCCCGTGTCCTCCACCTTCCTGGCGGCATCCTCCTCGAGGCAGACCGAGAGGATCCCGATCCTCCTGCCGTTGACCTCGATGTGCCCGTCGGAGGCGATCAGCGCGGTCCTCTGGTACCCGGAGGTGTTGGACCCGTCGACGACGATCTTCCTCATGAAGTGGATCTCGTCGACGACCGAGGCGTTGACCAGTTCCGAGAAGATCAGCGAGGTCTCCAGCGCCTCGGCGTCCGGTCCGTGCGGCGGCTCCTCGTCCAGATCGACCAGGCATGTCGCCCCCGGTGCGCATTGGTAGATGAAGCCCGTGTCCTTCTGCGCCTGGGCCAATGCGGCCCGGTCGACTGTCTCGATCTCGCCGGCGATCGGCCTCAGCTTCCTGAAATAGGCGCCGACGCCGTCGTCGCACAAACGGCTCTCGCAGGCGCAGAAGAGCTTCCTCGTGTCCAGCTGCTGGTGGATCTCTATCCCGCACATCATCTCGTGATCCTCAGACATCTGCCGTCCTCCTGTCGCTCATCTCCCCGGCCAGCGGGGTCTGCATGATCCTTCCGACCTCTTCGGCGCCGTCGTGGTTGGCGAGCGCCCACATCAGCTTGACGTAGGCCGTCTCCGGCAGCATGTCGCCCGCCGGTACGGCTCCCGCCTGCAGCAAGGCCCTTCCCGTCTCGTACATCGTCAGATCGGTGGTGCCGCCCAGGCATTGCGAGGCGATGACCACCGTGATGCCGGCGTCGCAGGCCTTCTTGACCAGCGGGATCATGGCCGTGCCGGTGTGGCCCATCCCGAAGCCGGCGATGACCACCCCCCTGCTGCCCATGACCGCATCCTCGAACACCGCCGGATCCATGCCCGGATAGGCTTGGAGGAGCAGCGTCCTCTTCTCCATCGCATCCTTGAGCTCCGGCTCCCGGGCGGGTTCGGACATGCAGTCGTTGTAGGTGATGCGCCCGTCGGCATCGATGTGCGCGACCGGCATGGAATCGGAACTGCGGAAGGCGTCGCGTCGCGACGTGTGCATCTTCCGGACCCTGGTGCCCAGGTGCACGGCGAACGAATCGTCGCCGAGCGTGTCGTGCATGACCACGAACACGCCTTTCCTGCCGCCGTCGACGCAGAACCTCACCGCCGCCGTGAGATTCGACGGCGCATCGGACGAGGGCCGGTCGGACGAACGCTGCGCCCCGACCAGCACCACCGGGCAGGATGCTCCCTGCAGCATGAACGACAGCGCCGCCGCCGTGTACCCCATGGTGTCCGTCCCGTGCAGGATGACGATGCCTTCCGCACCGCCGTCCATCGCGGCCGCCGCCGCCCGTGCCAACTCCTGCCAGTGCCCGGAGTCCATGCTGTCCGAGAACAGCGAGAACAGCGATCTCGCCTCGATGCAGGCGATCCGCGAGACCTCGGGAGCCGCGGCGGCCACCGCGGATGCCGAGAGCATCGGGCGCACCGTCCCGGTGACCCGGTCCATGCGGGAGGATATCGTGCCGCCGGCTCCGATCACCGCCACGCGCGGAAGGCCCTGCACGCATTCGGCCGTCGCCTCGGTCACCGCTTCGGCCGCATGCTTCCCGACGACCTCCGCCGTCGAATCGCCGTATATCCTGACACCCACGTTGTAACCGCTGCCGAGCTTGATGATCAGGACGTCGGGGGAGCTGAGATCGTGATGGGGCATCAGCGTGCCGCGGTACGACCGGCCGCGGGATACCACGGAAAGGACGTCGCCCGTGTCTGCGGAGATGGATGAGAGCAATTTCAAAATGGATTCGGAATAAGTCATACTGCTCGTTTCCGATGTATCTTCTACAGGTTTATGACTGTTTCTTTTAGAATGCCTATATAGGCGCCGGGTAAGGGTTTTTATTGCAGAGCACATGTCACCCATCATGCACATAATCCAAGTCGGGATGGAATATGACGTCCTCAGGGAGAACAACAAGATCGCCCACGAGAACTACCGTCTCATGAAGAAGCACGGTATAAAGAGCGTCGACATCATGGGCTCCATCGGTGCAGGCAAGACCTCATTGATCATCAAGCTCGGCGAGAAGCTCATGGCCAGGGGCCAGAGGGTCTGCGCCATCGCCGGCGACGTCACCGGCGAGGACGACTTCTCGAGGATGGCCGCATCCGGCATGGATGCATACAACTGCAACACCGGGCACGAGTGCCACCTGGACGCGAACCTCGTGAGGAAGGTCCTCGAGGGCATCGACTTGGACAAGTACGATGTCGTCCTGATCGAGAATGTGGGGAACCTCGTGTGCCCCGCCGACTTCCCGCTCGGAACCGACTACAGAGCGGTGGTCGTCTCGACCACGGAAGGCGACGACATGGTGAGGAAGCACCACGACATCTTCGTGCACTCCGACGTCGCCATCCTGAACAAGATGGATATCGCCGACGCGGTCGGCGTCGACCCGGAGGTGATCATGGAGGACTATTCCAAGCTCACCGGCGGATTGAAAGGGATGTACGCCTGCAGCGTCAGGAAGGACGAGGGCATCGAGGAGATCCTCGATGCGCTGAGGCTCTGAGGTGATTGGAGATGAGGGTGCTCTCGGTAGGAGGAGGCGGTAGGGAGCATGCGGCCGTGGAGGCCCTGCACCGTTCCGGCGTCGAGATATACGCGGTCATGAAGAACAAGAACCCGGGTATAATCCAACGGGCCAAGGCATACGAGCTGATCGACGAGAACGATGTCGACCGCGTCTGCGATTTCGCTTTGCGGTATGACGTCAACCTCGCGTTCATCGGGCCCGAAGCGCCCCTCGAGGCGGGCCTCGTGGATGCGCTCGAGAACATCGGGGTCAGCTGCGCCGCGCCGACCAAGGCCGCGGCGAGGATCGAGACCTCCAAGCAGTTCATGAGGGAACTCGTCACGAAGCACGGCATCGCGGGCAACCTGGGCTACGCGGGCTTCGGCAACGCCGAGGACGCCTTGTCGTACCTCGAGACCGTCACCGGCGAGATCGTGGTCAAGCCGATCGGCCTCACCGGCGGCAAAGGCGTCAAGGTCTGGGGAGAGCACATCAACAGCCTCGAGGAGGCCGCGGATTATGTCAGGGAGATCTTCCACGACAACGTCGGCGGCGCGGGGGTGATCATCGAGGAGAAAGCGGTCGGCGAGGAATTCACCCTGATGGTCTTCGCGGACGGGAAGGACATCGTCCCCATGCCTTTGGTCCAGGATCACAAACGGGCATACGAAGGCGATGTCGGTCCGAACACCGGCGGCATGGGCTCGTACTCCGACGCCGACCACCTGCTGCCGTTCGTGACCGAAGAGGAGATGCTGCAGGCGCTCTCCATCCTGCAGGCGATCGTCGACGCCATGGCCGAAGAGGGGTGCCCGTACCGCGGCCCCATGTACGGCCAGTTCATGCTCACGGCGGACGGGCCGAGGATCATCGAGATCAACGCCAGGTTCGGCGATCCCGAAGCGATGAACGTCCTGCCGATCCTGGAAGACAATTTCGCCGCCATCCTCAAGGAGATGGCGGCCGGCAAGCTCAGGACCGAGATCCGTTTCGCCGATAAGGCGACGGTGTGCAAATACGTGGTGCCGAGAGGATACGGCACCGCCCCCGAACCCGGCCACGGGATCTGCGTCGACGCGGAAGCGATCCGCGGGAACGGGGCCGAGGTGTTCTTCGCCAACGTGGACATGGAAGAGGACATGCTCCTGACCGGGACCTCCAGGAGCGTGGGTGTGGTCGGCATCGCCGATACCATAGAGGAGGCTGAAAGGAATTGCGAAGCCGCCCTGAAGTACGTGACGAGCGATGCCATCTGCATCCGTCACGACATCGGCACCAAAGGTCTGATCCAAAGCAGGATCGACAACATGAAGAGACTCCGCCGGTGAAGCGCGTAGCGGTCAAGATCGCCTACCTCGGCGCAGGATTCAACGGTTCCCAGCGGCAACCCTGCCTGCACACCGTGGAGAGTGAGATCATCGGCGACATCTGCGAGGTCCTGCGCATCAGGCCGGACAGCGTCGAGCTCTGCATGGCGGGACGCACCGACAAGGGCGTGAACGCACTGGGCAACGTGGCGGTCTTCAACACCGGCTTCGAGGATGTGCCCACGCTCGTCAAGGCCCTGAACTCCAAGTCGAGGCGGATATTCTACAGAGGCTATGCGCTCGTCGGAGCGGATTTCAACCCGCGTTTCGCCGAACTGCGCATCTACGAGTACGTGTTCCCCCGGAAGGGCATGGACCCGGGACTCGTGCGTGCATGCTGCGAACTGTTCGTCGGGGAGCATGATTTCAAGAGGTTCTGCCGACCGGACGGGAAACCGACGGTCGCGACCGTCGATTCCGTCTCGGTCGAAGAGCGGGGCCGCAACCTGGTGCTCACATTCAAAGCCCGGTATTTCCTGTGGAACATGATCCGGCGGATCGCCGCCGCGGTGATGACCGTGGGATCGGGGAGCGCGACGCTGGACGATGTGCGCGATGCCTTGGAGGGCAGGGAGATCAATTTCGGATTGGCCCGCGCCGACGCCCTGACCCTGGTGGACACGCTGTATCCCGACCTGGAGTTCGCGCCGGCGGAGCGGAAGCCCTGTGCGCAACGCGTCGGGGGAGAGCGGTTCAACCTGGATCTGAGGGACAGGTTCTACACCTCGCTGGAGGATGACGATCGTGATGACAGGATTGGATGAAGCCGGCAGACAGGCGGCCGGAAGGTTCGAGGAGCTCGAGAAAGCCAGAGACATCGCCGTGAACGGCTCCAGAGCGGTGATCAGGATGACCAAGAGGGTCATGCACTCGGTCCATCTGGGACAGGATGAGGCCGTGACCGGCATGGACGAGGCCATGGCCGCGTTGCTCGGATCGGTCGCCGACCTGCCGGAGATCCTGCACAGCGGCGTCGTCGGTGATGCGATGGCCGAATACGCGGAAGCACGGCTGCTGATCGCGTTCGTGCACGGGGAACCGGTCCCTTCGGCCGAGACGCTGGGGATCACCCCTCAGTCATGGGCGCTCGGCTTATGCGACAGCCTGGGCGAGCTCAGAAGGGTCCTGCTCACGCAGCTGATGTCGGCCGAGACCGACGCGGCGAGACGCACCTTCGGGATGATGGAGGAGGTCGCCGGGATCATCATGGATTTCGACGTCCCCGACGCCATCGTCCCCCTCCGGAGGAAACAGGATGTCGCCAGGGGCATCATGGAGCGGACCCGCTCCGATATCGCCACGGCGATCGTCACCTCGGGATACCCGCACCGGGACTGAACGCGTACTGGGAAAGTATAAAAAAGGAAGGGGCCGGAGCCCCGGATCCTCCTCAGCGTCTCGCCTTGGGCTTGCCGTAGTTCTTGACCGGTTTGCGGTGCACATATATCGCCACCATGACGATGATCACGAGGATGATCGCCATGAGGACGTTCATCCACGTGTAGCTCTTCTGACCGATCTGGAACGTGTGCTCCACATCCAGGCCCGAGATGTTGTCCGCGATCAGCGAGCTGTCGCTGACCGAGGCCATGAACCTGTGCGAGCCGCTCAGCGCGTCGGTGGCATGCTCATACGTCGCCGTCACCGTCTCGCCCGCCGCGACCTTGCCGACCCCGACGGGATCCTGGTTGACCTTCTTGCCGTCGACATAGAAGTCCAGCAGCAGGTCGAGCACGTCCACGTCGGAGGTGTTGGTTATGTCGACGGAGAGGAGGATCGGCTCGACGACCTTGAGTATCGCCTCCTTGACCACGGTCTTGTCGTCGCCGTCGTCCAGCGAGTAGGTGTAGGTGACGATGAGCCTGTACTTGCCCGCGTCCTTGGGGGCCGTGACCTTCAGCACCTCGGGCACGAAAGGCGACAGCGAGCCCGTCGAGGGCGACACCGCATCCGTCTGGGTGGCACCGCCGGCGTCGACCAGCTTGGCCTTGTAGGTGATGCCTATGTGCTCGTATGCGTCGGATACGTCCAACCTGATGGTGGCCTCGGCCACGCCCTCGATCTTGACGACGTCGTTGTCGAACTCCACGAACCCGTTGGCGGCCGCCTCCGATTCGTAAGCGACCATGCAGGTGGCCAGAACCAGTACGGACACCGCTACCGCGGATATCAGCGCCATGTTTACTTTCTGCGTGAGAACACCCCCCTCTTGGAACCGGACCATGCTATGAAGATCAGACCGAGCACGCACAACGACATCAGCACCCAGAAGAAGGCCGGTATCGGCTTCTCCGAGTTGAACACGTTCGGACCGCCGGCCGACATGTCGGATGTGTCCACGCTCACGCTGTCCGGGCGCAAGGTCATGGTCTCCGTGGCCCCGTCGATGTCGATCGACACCGAGATGTCGGGGATATCGGTCGAAGAACCGTCTGCCGACATCACCTTGACGTAGATCACCGTGTCGGTCAGGCCCTTGATGTCGAAGCTGCCGCCGGAGACGAGGATCGTATGCTGATCGCCGTCGGAGACGACCACGGTCCACCCGCTGCCCGCAGCGGCGGCCGTGATCTTGGCCTTCTTCATCTGCGCGTCCCCGTTCGTGAATGTCAGCGCATACAGGTACTCGTATGTGGACATCGCGTCGTTGGATGCTCCGGGATCGCCGGCGACGCCGATCACTGTCGGGGTCGCGGTCCCGTGGAAGCCTGTGCCGTCCAGCACATAGCTGCCGACCGTGTTCCCGGAGATGTCGGTCACATCGACCGAGAGCCCGGGGTCGCCCGCGCCCACATTGGCGGCGTCGTAGAACCCTTCCACGACCAGCGTGCCGGAGGAACCGCCGGCGACGTTCAGCGTGTAGGTCCTCTGCAGGACCCATGCGCTGCCGCCGGTGACCACGTACGTGTTGGCGAAGGAGCCCTTGTTGGTCACCTTCAGCACGAACGAGCCGACCCCGCCGGAGAAGTTCGCGCCCGAGCCCTCGAGCACCGTATCGCTCTCCTGGGATGCCGTCGTGGAGGCCATGTTGACCACGGCTCCGTCGACGACGGCCGCCGACACCAGTGTCCTGGATGATTCGTAGACGTAGGTCGTGTTGTTGAACGCCTTGTCCGTCTGAGACACGCTCACGGACAGGGCCATCGCCTGCCCCTTGGGCAGGGTCAGCTCGAACACTCCCGACGAGACCTTGAAGGGCATTGCCACCGCGCCGTAGGTCACCGTGACCGTGCCGTCGGCGACGACGCCCGCGAATCCGGTGACGGTGACGGCCTCGGCCTTGCCGGTCAGGTCCACGGCGGTCGGCGACGAGGCGCCGATCACCGAGCCGTAGGCGATCCGGTCCACGCCGGAGACCGTGCTCTTGGCGGTGAAGTGGAACGAATACCCCTTCTCGAGATAGTAGATGTTGCTGTCGTC
>JAAYAP010000092.1 GCA_012719315.1 Methanobacteriota archaeon | reverse complement strand
GCGGAAGGCGTCTTCGAATTGGACCCGGACACGCTGCATCTCGGGCAGATGTGCGTCAAGGACGCCGACGGCGGCTATGCCGAGAAGACGAACTCCTGGTTCCTGACGGACGCCTTCGAAGGCGACCTGCTCCCGCTCTGCCTCACGGGGACCTTCATGACCCTCGCCTACGTCATGATCATCTTCTTCACGATCCTGATCTTCTCCTCGCTGATGCGGAGCAGGCTCGTCAAGGCCCGCGATCAGATGGAGAAAGAGGGCCGGCTCTACCCCGTCGGTTACGGGAGGTGCGACAATTGCCACGCGATCGTCCTGCCGGGCGAGGTCAATTGCCGGAAATGCGGCGCATACATCGACCGGCCCGACGAGATGAAACCCGACAAGGTGGAGATGTACACCTGCTCGGAATGCGGCGCGGAGGTCACGGCGGATGCCTTGACCTGTCCCAAGTGCGGCTCCGATTTCGAAGAGACGATCGAGACCGAGTACGTCGCTCCCGCCCCCGAACCCGTGCGGATCGGGATCGTGTCCTGTCCGGAGTGCGGCACGCCCCTGCCGTCGGATTCGGAGTTCTGCCCCAGATGCGGCAAGGATCTGAAATGAGGGACCGGGCCCGGGCTCCCGCCCGACCCAGGGTCCGCCGCGCCGGATCCCGGGAGACGGTCCCCGCGACGAGTGCTAAATCATAAAATACGCCAAAACCATACTGCATCCGGATGCCCTCTACAGACAAACCCGTCAAACCCGCCAAGGATACCGCGTTGACCGCCAAACAGCTGGCGGCCAAGCAGCAGGAGATCTCCGTCACCGAGTTCTTCGAGAAGAACAAGCAGATCCTCGGTTTCGATTCACGTCAGAAGTCTCTGATCATGGGCGTCAAAGAAGCTGTCGACAACTCGCTGGACGCCTGCGAGGAGGCAGGGTACCTGCCGGATATCATCGTCAGGGTCGGCCGCGGCGAGGACGAGGACGAGTACATCGTGTACATAGAGGACAACGGCCCCGGCATCGTCCACAAGATGATACCCAATGTCTTCGGGCGCCTGTTGTACGGATCGAGGTTCCATGCTCTCCGGCAGTCGCGGGGGCAGCAGGGGATCGGCATCTCGGCGACGATCATGTTCGGCAACATCAACACGGGGAAGCCGGCCCTGGTCATGTCCAAGACCACCGACGCCGACGGGGTCGCATGGCGGATGAGGATCGCCGTGGACACCAAGACCAACCGTCCGGTTGTGACCGGCGACGAGGCGTTCATCTGGGAGGGCAAGGAGCACGGCACCGGCGTCGAGTACGCCACCAAGGGCAGGTACGTGACCGGGAGGCAGTCCATCTTCGAATACCTCAAGGAGACCGCCATCGTCAACCCCCATGCCCGCATAGAGTTCCATGACCCCGAAGGCAAGGTCTACCTCTTCGAGAGGGCCACCGAGCAGCTGCCTCCGCGGTCCAAGGAGATCAAGCCTCACCCGGAAGGCATGGAGATCGGGGATCTGATGCGGTATGCCGCCGATACGGGCCACAAGAACGTCAAGGCGTTCCTCAAGAACGATTTCTCGAGGGTCACCGACCGTATCGCCGACGAGATACTCTCGACGGCGGGCGTCAAACCCACCGCCAGGCCCGATAAGCTGACCCGGGAGGATCTCAGGGAGATCATCAAGGCGATCGGCACCGTCAGGATCATGGCTCCGCCGACCGACTGCCTCTCGCCCATCGGCGAGACGCTGATCAAGAAGGGGCTCATGCACATACTGGACGGGTTGCGGCCCGAATACTACGCCACACCGGTGACCCGCGCACCCAAGACCGTGAACGGCAATCCGTTCATCATCGAGGCAGGGATCGTCTACGGAGGGGAGATCCCGTCCGACGGCCAGGTCCAGATCCTCAGGTTCGCCAACCGCGTGCCGCTCCTGTACCAGCACGGCGCCTGCGTCATGACCAAGGCGATCGCCGAGGTCGACTGGCGGAGGTACGGCCTGGAGCAGCGGGGAGGCAAGGGCATACCCTACGGGCCGGCGATCATCCTCGTGCATATCGCCTCCACCAAGGTGCCTTTCACCTCCGAAGGCAAGGAGGCGGTCGCCTCCTTCGACGAGATACAGTCGGAGGTCAACCTCGCCCTGAGGCTCTGCGCCAGGAATCTCAAGAGCCATCTCAACAAGATGGAGCGCAAGAGCAAGACCCATGCCAAGTTCAGGATCGTGCAGGAGATCCTGCCGGATCTGGCGAACAAATCCGCCGAGATGCTCGGCAGGCCCGTGCCCGATCTGAGCCGGACGATCTCCGGGATCATGAACGTCGTCTGGATCGAGCCGTCCGTCGAGAAGCCGGCGAAGAACACGCGCGTCCTCAGGTACGGCATCTACAACTACACCACCCAGCCGCGCAGCGTGAGACTGCACGCGCATCTGCCCAAGGACTGCGTGAACCTCACCCTCTTCTCCAACCCTTACTTCGTGGAGATGAACGAGGACGGCAAGGCCACCTGGGAGGTCGCCGGCCTGCAGCCGTCGACCGATACCGAGCTGGTTTTCGAGCTCAAGGGCGATATGGCCGATACGTTCGACGCCGACGACATCTACATCTCCGGGATCAACCCGATGATGGTCATGGGCGCCGAAGCGCTTCCGGGGGATTGGGGGATAAAAGGACTCGAGATCGTCGAGTCCGAGGATGATTACGTCCGGGACGAACCCGAAGAGGAGATCGCGGCGGAGGAGGACCTCGGAGATGAATGAGAGACAGAAGACGGCGATCGACAGGCTGACGCATGTGGTCGAAGGCCTGTACGACGGGATGGATGCCGGCGAGATACCGGAGATGAGCCTGGCCCTGAGGTCCAAGAAGAACATAGAGTTCGACGGCATGCACAGCGTATGG
>JAAYAP010000091.1 GCA_012719315.1 Methanobacteriota archaeon | reverse complement strand
CATGGGCCGGCACCCCCACAGCAGGTGGAAGTCGCTCGACCGGGACCTCGACGTGGTCTACGAGACGCTGAAGCTCCTGGGCATCTCGCATCTGGCCATGAGGTCGTTCAACGAGCTGTCCGCCGGACAGCATCAGAAGGTCATGCTGGCCAGGGGTTTGGTGCAGGAGCCCAAGATCCTCCTCCTGGACGAACCGACCTCGAATCTGGATGTCAGGCACCAGCTCGATGTCACCAAGCTGCTCAAGAGGCTCTCGGACGAGCAGGGGATCCTCACGATCATGATAAGCCACGACATCAACATCGCCGCCAAGTTCGCCGACGAGGTGATCCTGATGCACCAGGGCCACATATACGACGTCGGCACTCCCGCCGAGGTCATCAGCGAGGAGAACCTCAAAGCCGTGTACGGGGTCGCGGCCAAGGTCATCGAGGACGAGGGCAGGCCGCACGTCATCCTGCGCGAAGCCCTGGCCATGTCGGAAGAACAGGCTCCGAGCGCGAGGATGGCCGCGGCGCTGCGCAACAGGCCGCTGGAAAGCGGGATCGTGCGCGAGCCGAAGAAAGCGAGCTCCTGAGATCAGTACGAGAACACCTGCTTGACCCGGTTGCCGTCGTCGACGAGCACGACGGCCGCCTTGATCGGCTCGTCGGTCAGCTCGTAGCCCATGATGATGATCTTGTCGCCGATACCGCACAGATGGGCGGCGGCGCCGTTGAGGGCGATCACGCCGGATCCCCGGTCCCCGGGCATGGTGTACGTCTCGAAGCGCGATCCGTTGGTGACGTTGGCTACGTAGACCTTCTCCCCCAGCCATATGCCGGCTCTGTCCAGCAGGTCCATGTCGACGGTGATGCTGCCTTCGTAGTCGAGGCGGGTCTCCGTCACGGTCGCCCTGTGGATCTTGCCCCGTAACATCCAACGCATGGTCTCTGCTATCGGTACCATATAAATGATATTTTCGGTCGGGTCCGGCGTCGGATGTCGAAGCCCGCGGTCCCGCACGGCGGATGCGCGACGACGGCTGCGCACGTCGGCAGACATCGATGAAGACAGGATAGAAGGGGAGTGGCGCCCTGGACGGAATTCGAATCCGTGTCGAGGCCTCGACAGGGCCTCATGATAGGCCACTACACTACCAGGGCAATAAATCACCACATTCCGTCGAGGTATTTAATGGTTCTTTTCCGGACTCCGTTAAATCGGTCCTCTGCGGCGATCCCTCCGCCTCCGGCGTGACGGATCCCGGTCACGGAGCATCAGCCAGACATGTCATCGGCACATTCACGTCGAGAAATTATTAACACAGGCATGCGCATACGGTATCGATCGAGATGACAGATTCAACAGTTGGCGAATACATGATCCGCAATGTGCAATCGGTATCACCGGACATGACGGTCTGGCAGGTGAGATCGAAGATCATCGACTCCAGTTTCCACGGTTTCCCCATAGTCGAGAACGGCTACCTGCTCGGATACGTGTCCGCCAAAGAGCTCCTCAGACACGTCGACACGCCCGATGCCAAGATGAGGGAGGTCATGAGGCGCGGCACGCTCTGCGCGATACCGTCCATGTCCACGGACGATGCGGCGCGCATCCTCTTCAGGTACGGTCTGAGGAATCTCCCGGTCGTCGACGAGGACCGCAAGATCGTGGGGATCATCTCCAACATCGACATCGTCCGGTCGCAGATCGAGAGGTCCAGGCCGGGCAAGGTGATGTCGGTCAAGAGCTTCCTGGAGCAGCAGAACGGGATCCGCATGCGGGTCTCGTCGCAGGACGTGTCGGTCGATCAGCTGATACCGACCCAGAAGGAGGTCTACATGGACGAGCTCAT
>JAAYAP010000090.1 GCA_012719315.1 Methanobacteriota archaeon | reverse complement strand
GGCGTGCGCACCATACTCGATCGTGAAGCGGCGAAGAACGAGATCGAACGCATCGGCGCGATCCGTTTCGAGATGGGCAACGGGAGAGGATTGGTCGGCAGCGTATGCGCGATGTCCTGGAGACCGCGCGACCGTACCTATGAGCTGCTGACTTACAGGCCCCGAGAACGTTGGGGAACGGTTCGCGTCTATGATCCGTCCACGATCCGGGAGGCGGAACACACGATCGCCACTTCCTTCAACAGCTGGGACGAAGGAAGTAGTAAAGTTGCGATGGTGCCGTCGACACCGTGTCCGGTCATGTACGGGTTCAGAGGGGATGTGCCCGAGGATCTGATGAAGGGGTTCCGTCTGATCCGCACCGAACCGGTCGAGAGATGGATGATCTTCCTGACCAATCAGGGCACCGACGACCATCTGCTCGGCGACGACGTGCCTTTCGCACCGAACAGCTCCTACATCCTCGGAGGGACGGTGGCATCCGCGGCCAGGTATCTCGAGGGAGGGCACGTCCTCATCGATATCGATACCGGGCACGGCCCGGTCACCTGCGCGGCCTATGAACCTTCCAAAGAGTTCCGACAGCTTCTTGTAGGATTGCGCATCGGCGACGAAGTGACGGTCATGGGGGAGTACAGGGATGAGCCCAGGACATTGAATCTGGAGAAAGTGCACGTCCGCAGCTTGGTCGAGGACATCAAGAAGGTATCCAACCCGGTGTGCGCGGTCTGCGGGAGGACGATGGGATCCCATGGTAAAGGCAAAGGTTTCCGCTGCAGGAGATGCGGCACCAGATCGGATTCGCCGATCACCGAGACGGTACCCAGGGATCTGGCCGTAGGCTGGTATGAACCTCCCGCTTATTCAAGACGTCATCTTTCGAAGCCGTTGTGTCGTATGGGAGAGGTCCAACCGGTATGCTTCGTCAATCAACGTAAGCGATAACCGACATTAATATATATCCAATTCCAGACTTCTCTTCATTCTCATCATAGAGGTATCTTCATGGAAAACGCAGTAATCATCAGCACGACTCGGACAGCCATCGGAAAGTACGGGAAAACACTCAACGGCATGAAAGTCACGCAGTTGGGCGCAGCAGTCGTCGAGGACGCGATCAAGAAAGCCGGGATCAAGGCGACCGATGTGGAGGAGTGCATAATGGGCAACGTCCTCTCGACAGGGCTCGGTCAGAATCCGGCAAGGCAGTCCGCGATAGCTGCGGGCATACCGGTCGAAGTGGGATCGTACACCGTCAACGACGTATGCGGTTCCGGATTGAAATCGATCATGAACGCCGCCGATGCGATAAAAGCGGGTGAATACAACGTCATCGCCGCCGGGGGCATGGAGAGCATGTCGAACGTGCCGTACATACTCAACGGCGTCAGATGGGGGTTGAAGATGAACGACCAGCCCATGGTGGACGCCATGGTCCACGACGGGCTTTGGGACATATTCAACAACCAGCACATGGGATTCACCGGGGAGATCGTCGCCGAGAGGTTCGGAGTGACCCGCGAGGATTCGGACAGGATGGCTTTCGAAAGCAACGCGAAAGCGGCCAAGGCGCAGGAGGAAGGCAGATTCGACAAGGAGATCACCCCGATCGTCGTACGCGACCGCAAAGGCGAGACGGTCTTCAACAAGGACGAGGGCGTGAGGCCGGAGACGACGATGGAGTCCCTGGCGTCGCTGAGACCCGTGTTCAAGAAGGACGGGCAGGTCACGGCCGGCAACTCCTCCCAGCTGAGCGACGGGGCCGCGGCATGCATCGTGACCTCCGCTTCCTGGGCGGAAGAGCACGGCATCAAGCCGCTCGCCGAGATCGTGGCGTACGGCGAGCGCGGAGTCGCTCCCGAGCTGATCATGGAGGCGCCCATACCCACCACCAGGCACGTGCTCAAGAAGGCGGGCATGACCATCGACGACATCGACCTGTTCGAGCACAACGAGGCGTTCGCCTCGGCGTCGTGTGCGGTCAAGAAGGATCTGGGTGTGCCGGACGAGAAGTTTAACGTCAACGGGGGTGCGATCGCACTCGGCCATCCGATCGGATGCTCCGGCGCACGTGTGCTCACGACGCTCATCCATGCGCTCCACGACCGCAACAAAGAGACGGGACTGGCGACGCTGTGCCTCGGAGGCGGCAACGCCGTCACGATGATCGTCCGCAAACACTGATGAAAAAAGGGGCTCTGCCCCTCCCTTCAATCAAAGGCTATTTGAATTTTCAATCGGATATACGCTCATATGGAGCTTGATGTCGTTCTGGAGCGGATCGAGGCCTCTCGCGAGGATATCGTCGATCTGATGTCGGAGATGATCGCGATACCGGCGATCGCACCGGAGAGCGGGGGGGAGGGCGAGAGCGAACGCGCCGACCTGCTGCAACGGCATCTCACCGGATTCGACACCATCCGGCGCATCGACGTGCCGGACGAGTACGATCCCTCTGTGATGAGGCCCAACATACTGGCCCGGAAAGAGGGTGAAGGCAAGGGCACGGTGTGGATCGTGGCGCACACGGACACCGTCCCCGCCGGCGATCTCGAAGAGTGGGACACGGATCCGTTCGAAGCGGTCTTCAAAGACGGCAGGATCTACGGCAGAGGCACCGAGGACAACGGCCAAGCGATACTGTCTTCCATCTTCGCGTCCAGATTCATCCCCTCCGGGATACTGTCCCGGAGGTCGATCGGCATCGCTTTGG
>JAAYAP010000089.1 GCA_012719315.1 Methanobacteriota archaeon | reverse complement strand
CATCTCCTGGGCGCCCAGCCTGAGGCCGGAGGGCCTGACCGCGCTGGTGTCCCAGGGGAGCATGTTCTTGTTGCAGATGATGTTGGCGTCCTCGAGCTGCTGGGCGCAGTCGCGGCCGCCGCCGAAATCGGTGACGTCGACGGCGATGGCGTGGGAGCGCGTGAAGCCCAGGTCGGGGCAGAGCACGGGGACGCCGAGCTCGTACAGCGCCTCCCCGAGGGCGCGGGCGTTCTTACAGGTCTGCGCCGCGTACTCCTTGGCGAAGACGTCCATCTCCGCCAGGGTGATGGCGAGCGCCGCCATGGCATGGAGGTGGTGGCTCGACGTGACTCCGGGGAAGACCGCCTTGCGGAGCGCCTTCTCCTGGTCGTCGGTCAGGTTGGAGCCGAGGATCATCCCGTGGTTGGGACCGGGGAACGTCTTGTGCGTCGAGGACGAGATGATGTTGACGCCCTCTCTGAGCGGATCGTGGAACTGGCCACCGGCGATCAGGCCGAGCACGTGGGCGCAGTCCTCCCATACCAGGCAGCCGACCTCGTTGAAGGTGTCCTGCAGCTCCTTGAGCGGCGGGGGGAAGAGGAAGACCGAGAGGCCGAACTGGGCCACCTTGGGCCTGACCTCCTTCAGGAGCTTGATCGTCCCGTCGACGTCGAGGTTCATGTCCTCGACGTTGAACGGGTAGTTGACCGAGTCGACGCCCCTCTGGCCGAAGGCGCCGAACTCGCAGGTCGAGATGTGGGCCCCCTGTGCCAAAGCGCAGGTGGTGATCGTGTCGCCGGGCTCGGCGAAGGCGAAGAGCACCGCCATGTTGGCCACCGTGCCCGAGATCGGGCGCACGTCGGCGAACTCCGCCTTGAAGAGCTTCTCGGCCAGCGCGGTGGCCTTGAGCTCGACCTCGTCGACGTAGATGTTGCCCTGGTAGTACCTCTTGCCGGGCATGCCCTCGGCGTACCTGTCGGCGAAGTCGGAGATGAGCATCTCCTTGGCGAGCGGGCTCATGAGGTTCTCCGAGGCGATCATCGGGATGCACTCCTCGAACCATTTGTTATGGGCCTGCACCTGCTGTCTGATGAAAAGGGCGTCTTCCTTGGTCATGGTTATCGTTAGTGGGATTGTCCATGCCGTTAAAAACATATTCGGTCGGAGCGCGTCGACCGCGGTGCCGGATCCGTTTCGGAGATCCTGCATCGTCGATCGATCGCCCGATCGCCGTCTTGCGGGAGCTGTGCCGGGATCGGATACCGCCCCCTGTTGCGGAAGGGGTTTTTCCGAGGATCGATCACCGTCTGCATAACAGCTTCTCGAGTTCCCCGTTGTCCAGATCGTTGATGCAATACAGTTCGTCCAGGATGTTGAAGGTCTCCTCGAGGTTCTTGCGCGCGGATATCCATCCCTGACCGTCGGTGATCCAGACGAATGTGAAATCCGGAATGTTCTTCGAGTCTTCCGCCAACGACTTGAAGCTCCTGGCGGTCTCGTTGAGTTTTGAACCGCCGGATGTGTAGAAATTGACTTCGAGAGCGTAGATGCGGCCTCCGGAGTTGATGACGAAATCGAAACGCTTGGAGGCTTTCCCCTCATCGGATAACGGCGATAAGTTGAGACCGTAACACCTCTCTATGTCGGCGACGCTCATCTCCCGCCGGTATTCGCAACCGATCTTCTCGAGGTATCTCTCGACCGTCCTCTCCATGGCCTTTCCGCCGCGGTTCTTCCTGCCGTTGTAGTCCAGTCCGACTTCCACGCCGGTGACATAGTCGACCAGATTGCCGATCAGACGATCGGAGATCAGTTTGAACAATCCGGACTCTTCCATGAACCGCCGATACTCCTCGGGAGTGTTGCCGCGATCCCTGAAATGCAGCACCTTCTCCTCCAAATCGTCTATCACTCTGAATCCGTTCGCCATTTTCTCGAGTCGGACGGCGATCAGGATCGGCAACGCTTTCAGCACTTCCGGGTACTTGGCGATCAATGCGTCGAATTCGGCCCCGATATCGTCGGAACCGATCAAGGTGTTCAGGATGTTCAGCTCTACTTTGATCTCATCGACAT
>JAAYAP010000015.1 GCA_012719315.1 Methanobacteriota archaeon | reverse complement strand
GAAGCCGGACAGAGCGCTGACACGGCCCCTGTCCTGCCCAGGCTCATGGGATCGGCCGGAGCCGTCGGCATGAACCGGGGAGAATTCGTGTCCGAATGCAACCGCATCGTCAAACGGTTCAATGTGGACATGGAGGTGGCCGCCCTCCTGATCCTGCGCGACAAGGGGGCCGATATCACGCCCTACTACGACGATGTGCGCGAATCGGTCCTGAGGAAGTGAGCGGGCTCATTCCTTTTTTATGAAGCTGC
This sequence comes from Methanobacteriota archaeon, assembly GCA_012719315.1. Taxonomy (GTDB): domain Archaea; phylum Thermoplasmatota; class Thermoplasmata; order Methanomassiliicoccales; family Methanomethylophilaceae; genus Methanogranum. The sequence continues at coordinate 2,787 of JAAYAP010000015.1, read as the reverse complement.
CCAGGGTCATCGCCCCGTTGCCCCTGCCGCCGCCGACTGCGGCCGCGGCGGACACGACTTCGGTGAGTCTGACATCCAGGGACTTCTCGATCTTGGCCCTCAGCTTGTCGTCGGGCACGAGGTTGTTGGCCTCTATCTTCGCAAGCGTCCCTTTCTTCTCGGAGATGGATGAGGCGTATTGCTCGAGATCCATGCCGCGCTTCTCGCGGGCTTCGCGTATGACCGTGCCGTAATCCTCCACGAGTTCGACTGTGCCGGCCGAGGTGTAGACGTCGCGCGTCTGCATCCGCCTCTCGCGCCTCTGCAGTCTCTGCTCGATGACCGCCTTGGTGTGCACGGGGGCACCGGGCCTCGATGCCGATTTGGCGTCATCGCCGAACTTGGCGCAGTTCGGGCACAGCATCAACTTCGTTCCCTCGACCATCGTGGCTTTGGTCGTGGGCAGATCCTTGCCGCACATTTCACAAATCATCACAAATGTGATGCGTAGAGGCATTATTAAGTTTAACGCAGACGTTCCGCGAGACGCCCTCATCGAAAAGTAATAAAAAGGAGATGTCATAGTCCGTAGACGGGATAGGCATGGAAGAGGAGACCCGCATCGACGAGTTGAAGACCAAGATCATCACACTCGAGGAGAGGAACGTGAGGCTTATGGAGGACCTCCAGAACGTGGAGAACGAGAAGCGTTACTCGGAGGGAGAGAACTTCAGGCTCCAGAAAGAGCTGTCTCGCATCAGATCGGAGAACGAGAGGTTGAAGAGCCCTCCGCTGATCATCGGATCCCTCAGAGACATCCTCCCGGACAACCGCGTCATCGTCAAGAGCTCCACCGGACCGGATTTCGTCGTCTCTGTCTCGGAATACATATCCCCCAGCGAGTTGATCCCCGGGGCGAGGGTGTCCCTGAACAAGCAGTCTTTGGCGGTGATGAGCGTTCTCCCCGCGCCGCTGGACCCCGTGGTCACCGGTGCGGAGATCATCGATAAGCCGGATATCACCTACGCCGACGTCGGAGGGTTGTCACAGCAGATGCTCGAACTGCGCGAAGCCGTGGAAGACCCCCTGCTCAGACCGGAGCTGTACGCCAAGGTCGGCGTCGAACCTCCCAAGGGCGTGCTGCTCGTCGGCCCCCCGGGAACCGGCAAGACCATGATGGCGAAGGCCGTGGCGAATGCCACGCAGGCCACTTTCATCAGGTTGGTCGGATCCGAACTCGTGCAGAAGTACATCGGCGAGGGCGCAAGGCTGGTGAGGGAGCTCTTCGATCTGGCGAAGGAGAAGGCCCCCAGCATCATCTTCATCGATGAACTGGATTCCGTCGGCGCGAAGCGCATGGACGTCGCCACATCCGGCGACCGCGAGGTTCAGAGGACCCTCATGCAGCTGTTGTCGGAACTGGACGGATTCACGCCCATGAGCGATATCAAGATCATCGGCGCCACCAACCGTCCCGACATACTCGACGACGCCTTGCTCAGGCCGGGGAGGTTCGACCGCATCATCGATATCGGCCTCCCGGACCTGGACGGCAGGATCCAGATCTTCGGCATCCACTCCAAGAAGATGAACGTCGACCCGGATGTGAACATCAGGAAGCTGGCGGAAGCCACGGAAGGCACGTCCGGAGCCGAGATCAAGAGCATATGCACCGAAGCGGGCATGCTCGCCATCAGGGACGGACGCGACATGATCACGATGGATGACTTCATGTCGGCCAAGATCAAGGTCATGGAAGCCGGACGGGGCAAGGTCAAGTCCGTGCCGGCCTACATGTTCGGTTGAGATCGGATCGACGGAGGGGCGGCACACGCAGGGAGGTCACTCCCTGACCGTGTCCTCCCCTCCGAAGAACTGCATCTGGGCCCTGGCATGGATGTCGCCCAGGCCTTCGCCCTCATGTGCCGACACCGGCCTGATCTCGCCAAAGACCCCCAGATTGTCCAATGCTTTGAAGAGCTCTGCACCGACGACGAAACCGGGCGTCCCGCCTTCGTCGAGGAGGCTGCCCTGAAGCGCCTCCATGTCTTCGAACCAGGTCAGCATGCGTTCCCTGTCATCCCCGTCGAGGATATCGGTTTTAGACAGCAGGTTCAGGATCGGCAGGCCCAATCTGAACTCGACGATCGAAGAGAGCATCATCAGCGAGACGAATCCGTTCGAGGTCCTGCAGAGCGTGGGGTCCAGAAGGTAGACGAGCATCGAGCCGTCCCTGCCGAAAGCCGAGACCATCCGCTCCGACGATTCCCTGAATGCGAACAGCTCCAACTGCCCCGGAGTGTCCACCAGGGCATAGTCTGCCTTGAACGTGTCCAGGACCTCGATCATCTTGCCGATGTTCATCGCCATCAGGTCGGCGGCGGCGATCTGCGCGCCGTTGGGCCCCAGACCGAACTCGTCCATGACTTCGCGCATCGACACCCAATCCCTTATGTCGATGTCGGGCACATAGGGCAACGACTCCGCCCCGGGATCCAGATTGACCGCGATGGCATCGACGCCGTGATCATCGAGCCAGTCCTTGTACGCTGCGACAAGGGAGCTCTTCCCGCTCCCGGCGGTTCCGACGAAGAAGAGATGTTTCATATGTATTACCCGGGCGTCCCTATGCACGAGGGTTTATACATCCCTTGTGTCGGGATGCCGGCCCGGCCCCGGAGCTTCGGGAGGGCGCACGGGCGTTATCACGATCGCCGCGAAGCGCATGGTCGGACAGCGTCCGGCCACGCTCTTCCACCCATGTTCCATGTCATGCCATACGGACTCCGGAGACGGGCCACGGCGATG
>JAAYAP010000088.1 GCA_012719315.1 Methanobacteriota archaeon | reverse complement strand
ACTCAAAGTCGCCCTCACCCCCGGCCCCTCTCCCTCGGGGAGAGGGGAGGTTGGCGTTTGAGGCGGGCGGAGCGATCGGGAACGGCGAGGGGAATGGACAAACGCGGGTCCGCAGACTATCTTTCTCGTAGTTCGATCGGTTTGGTTTCTGGTATTGGCTGGCGGGCCTATGTCGGGATCGGGTACTTACCCGGAGATCATCGGAACGCTAAGGCGTTGCGCCGCAGGATGACGGAGGCGGAGGCAAGGCTCTGGCGATTGCTTCGAAATCGGCGTTTTGAGGAGTTCAAGTTCCGACGCCAGCACCCGATGGGCCGGTACGTTCTGGACTTCTTCTGCCATCGGTCAGGGTTGGTTATCGAGGTCGATGGTGGGCAGCATGCGGAGCGATCGCAGGAAGAAGCGGATCAAGAGCGAGATACATGGTTAAGGGAGCAAGGACTGCGCGTCCTCCGCTTCTGGAACATACAAATCATGAACGATACCGAAACCGTTCTCCGAGCCATCCACGAGGCCCTGACGGAGGCGCGCCCTCACCCCCGGCCCCTCTCCCGCCGGGAGAGGGGCCGGGGGTGAGGGGACTTTAGGAGTTGGCGCATGCCTGACCGCATCGTCGTCATGGGCGCCGGAGGCCTGTCGCTGGGGTTCTTCGGCCCGGAACTGAGTTCACAATACGCGATCACCTTCCTCGACGTGAGCGTCAAATCCGACCTGATCGAGCGGATTCGGAAATCGCACGCCTATACCACAAACCTGGCGGGCAAGACGATCGAGACGATCCGCGTGAAAGGCGTTGATGCCTTTCGTATTGACGATCCGGCCCAGGACGCGGACGTGCGCAGGCATGTCGCTCAGGCGCAGATCTTCTATACGGCCGTCGGCATCCGCAACCTGGACAAGGCGATGATCTACCTGACGGAACGGATGCAGGGCCGGAAAGACCCCATCTATGTCCTGTGCGCCGAGAACGGCGAGGGGGTCACCGAGGCGTGGCGACAGAAGACGACGGACAACCTGAACATCCTGGACACGGTGATGGGCCGGATGTGCCGGCTGGAGGATCGGCCGGGGACGGACTATGCGCCGGTCGAGCCGGACCTGGGATGGGCCGTCGTCGGCGAGGCCTTCTACGGCATGCCCCTGATCGACACCTACCGCAATCCCAAGGTCTTCCACAGCGACGCCTTCCATTTCGTGCCCGAGGCCGAGTTCCACGCGCGCGACCGGATCAAGCTGTTCGCCCACAACGGACTGCATTGCTTCATCGCCGTCCAGGGCAGCCTGCGCGGCGTCGAGCGATTCAGCGACATGGCGGGAGACGCCGAGGTCGAGGGCGGGGCACGGGCGCTGCTCGACAAGGAGATCGCGCCGGCCCTGTGGAAGGAATGCGGGCCGCACGTGGACAGGAAGTACCTGGAGGGCTACTTCGCCGCTTTGCCGGGGCGGCTGCTCTCCCCCACGCTCCGCGATCACGTCGCCCGAGGCGTGCGGGGACTCGCGGACAAGTTCGCCCCGAACGAGCGCATCGTCGGCGGGCTCAAGCTGCTGCTCCGGAACGGCGTCCGGCCCGATCTGTTTCTCGATTTCATCGCGGACGGGTTGCGCGTCGTGAAGCAGGACGCCGGCGAGGCGGAAGCGACGGCGATCCTGGAGCGGATCGACGATCTCGCGATCCGAAAAGAGGTGAAGCGCCGGTACGAGGCGCGGAAGTAGGGATCGGTACACATCGCGCGGAACTGAGGAACGACCCGGTCTTGTCTTCGCGGGCGGGGGTGCCCGCGCTCCATCGGCGAGCCCGCATCGCAAGTGCCGGGTT
>JAAYAP010000087.1 GCA_012719315.1 Methanobacteriota archaeon | reverse complement strand
GGCGTGCGGAATTCTTCCATGTCACCGAAGACCTCTTTGAAGAGTCCGGATGTGGCCTCGGCGGAGAACGTCTGCGTCCCGCCGTCAAGGCAGTTGGCTGCCGTGATGGAGGGGATCATCGTGCCCTTCGCGTGCCTTGTCACGACGTGGTTGCCGTGGAACAGACCGGGTCCTCCTCCACCGTAGATGGAGTGCGAGAAGAACGACATACCGACACCGACACCGGCCGCACGGCCGTAATCGACACCGGGGAGGCCCGTCTCGTGCTCGAGGAGATCGTTGTAGTAGAGAACGGTTCCGGGGACACCCTGGGCCGCCCTCGCCGCTCCGACGTTGACCATGACGGCCGCGTTCTGTCCGGCCGCCGCGTAGGCGTTCCAGAGGGGCAGGTCGTCAGTCGTGTAGATCTTGTATCCGGAGGGGAGCTCTTCCTTGACGCGGATGACCCCGTCCTCCAGTGCTTTGCCGACCAGATCCGCGACGACGGTACCGACCGTCCCGGTCTTGCCGTTCTTCTTGACAAGCGTGTAAACCAGGTTGTTGGCGTTGAGCCCCTGGAATGCGAGTGTGAGCAGGTGGCCTCTCTCGAACGGCCCGATCGCGTCGCCCATCTCGAAGGCGGCGCAGGTCTCGAAGATCGAGGACAGTGCCGAACCCTGCATCGCGTTCCTGTTGACCAGGGCGACGACGTGGTTGGACATGATGTTCCTGAGTGCGAAACCGGCTCCCTCGTTGTTCTGAGGGATCTCGAGGATGCACTTGAGGTTGGAACCGTCGAATCCGACGGTCTGAGGGTATCTTCCCCAAACGGCTGCCTTCACCATGTTGGCCTTGTACATGGGCACATCGAAGATATCGATGATCGCCTCAGTGGTGGCCGCGGCGACGACTGTGAACCCGTTGATGTACTCGACTCCGGCGTTGGACCTCGCCTCCGGCACGATGACGATGAGGTTCTTCCCATCGCTCTTGACCGTGGTGACGGTGCCGTCGTCCTCGGTGACCTCTACCATGCTCTTGATGGCTTTGGCGACCTTGTCGGCGTTCTTGACCAGCTCGATGTCGATCTCTTTCCCTTTGATCAGGACGCCGGCCATGCTGCCGGTCTTGAGAGCCTTCTCGATCCCGGCAAGGTTGACTGCTATCGTCCTCTTCGTGAGGGATGCGATCCTCTTGATCGCGTTGTTGCGCAACGGACTGATGGTTTCCAACGGCACGCCTTTCGCAATGCGTTTGCCGTAGTCGTCATACAGATCGATTACGTCGTTGTATTTTGGCATTTCATACCTCCTTCTTTTAATAATATGCGGAAAACGGGCGTTCTCCGCATTCCCCTTGCATTAAGCGAGTATACATCGTGATTATAAAAACCATGCGAAAAATGGAATCGGGCTCCGTAAATTACGGGTTTACGGACATATCTGCGACGGATAACGGCCTCCGTTCGGCGATTCTGTTACGTCATCTATTATTTAATGATTTTTGGAAGTGTTAATAAAAATAAAATAAGCATATACCAAATATGCTTTTGTTTTGATTTGAGATGCGATCACGACGGCGTCCGGCTCAATCCCGCTTGGATTTGACCATGATCCCCGCCTCGAAGCGCTCGAGACGCTCCACGTACGCGGGTATCTCGGAGTACGGTATGCCGCAGCCGAGCTCCTCCGCCTTCATGTCGGTCTTCCTCCGGCAGCCGTAGCACCCGAGGGAGATGTTGGGCTTCCCGGTGACCATGGGCATGGAGACAAGGTCCTCGCACGTGCACTGGAAGGGGCTGGTGCTGTAGCTCACGCGCCCGCCTTCCGCGGCCGTCGCCATCGCCGAAAGCCAGTATATCCGTTCGGCGATGTCGATCAGAACCACCACGTCCGGTTCGAAATCCGCTTTGGACAGAGGGCAGACGACCTCGCCGACGCATGCACGCGGGAGCACGCGCTCGGAGATCATCCTCGCGGCGGCGGCCGGGGACTCGTGGATGCCCAACGCCGCGTGGTACTCCCCGTTGACGACCTTCTCGGGAGCCGCCTTCATGTTGAGCGCCGACGAGCCGACATGGCAGTTGTGCCTGTCGACCGGCATGCACAGGCAGGCCCCGTCCTTGGCTCTGAACATCGCCTGGCAATGGCTCATCTGCTCGTCGGGCGTCTCGCAGCAGGCCGGGTAATCCTCGCCTTCGCCGATCAGCTTCACCGCGACCGGTTCGTACCGGAGACGGAGGGCCCTCTTCATCTTCTCGGCGTATACGCCGTTTATCTCTAGAAAAGAAGACATGAGCATGCATGCGGATGCCAGGGCAAAAAACCTTCGGGGCGGGATGCCCCGAAGGGAAGATGTTTGAGAGAGGTTTCACCGTGTCGTCGGACGGATCACTTCTTGTAGCCCATGATCGCGTCGACCATGGCCTGCATGTTCTCGTCGGCCGAGGCGGGTGCGACACCGCAACCGGCGGAGATGACGTTGAATCCGGCCTGTGCGGAGCGGATCGCAGCCTCCTTGACCTCGGCGGGAGTTCCCTGGTAGAGGGGCCTGACCGATCCGACGTTGCCGACCATCGCGACCTTGCCTGCGACCTTCTCGATCGCCTTGAAGGGGTCGACCTTCTCCTCGACGGAGAGGGCGGTCACGCCCAGCTCGGCCATCTGGTCGAGGATGGGGTAGGTGTCGCCGCAGATGTGGAGCGACGTCATGCCGCTGACCTTGGCGAGACTGTTCTTGATGGATGCGCCCGCGGCCTCTTCGAACATGTCGGGGGCGAGCATATCGGTGGATGCGGAGGGTTCCGAGCACTGGACCACGTCGGCTCCGGCATCGAGGAGCGCCTGGGTGTAGGTCTTGACGATGGGGGTGACCGCAAGGACCCACTTGTCGACCTCTTCGGGGGCCATCATCATGCCGAAGATGAGGTTCTCGGTGCTGACCATGTGGCCGGCGAGGGTGAACGGACCGGTGTTGCCGGCGATGACCGCGTATTTGTCACCGTGGGATTTCTTCAGCATCGACACGGCGTCCTGCACGACCTTGACCCTGCCTTCCTTGGCGAACTCGTCGACCGACATGATCGAGAAGGGGTCGTCGTACTCGCCGGTCATGGGGTCGAACTTGAACGGGTGCGTCTTGATCATGGGCGCGGCGTCCTTCTTGTCGACCGCGACCTTGCATCCGAGCCTCTCCGCCTCGGCGGTGAGGCAGAAGGACGCCCTTACGGCCTCGTATCCGAAGACGTCGGCCTGCGCCGCGGCGAGTTTCGCCATCAGCGCTGCGTCTTTGTGCGCCTCGGGCCATGCGGCTCCGACCTTGTCCATCTGACCGATCGTCGCGGACTGCGTGAATATCGCCACGGCAGGCCTGTCGAGGTTCTCTTTGTTCATTGCTGCGATTACTCTGTCTTTCGGAGTCATTGACATGATAGATTCTCCCGGATGTGAGAATGGGACCAAGTTATAAAAACTAGACGCAGAGTCGAAATAGAACGCGCATACCCGTGCGCGCCCGTTCACATCTCTATGTCGAGCAGGTTCTTCAATGCGCCCAGCGGCATCAGCCCGAGTTCGGACACGCCGTAGATCTCGGACTCGGGGAGATCGCAGCATCTCAATGCCGCCGCCAAGGTGTCGACGGGGTCGGTGGTGAGGTCCTTGCCGGACGAGAAGGGGCTGAACGGCGGCAGCACTATCACCCCCTCCTTCCTGGCGTGGACGAAGCACTGCATCTTGACCCCGCCGGACATGATGCCGGGCACCCTTATGGACGGGTGCTCGTGCCCGATGATCACCGGCCTCCTGCCGGAGTCCACGTGCCCGTGCTCCAGCCTGAACCCGCCCAGATCGATATGGTCCCGGGCCGTGATCCCGGAGCCGGAGAGGACGTTCTGGATGAAGTTGTCGTGGTTGCCTTTGACCACCGTGACCTCGGCCGCCTCGGCGATCAGATCGATCACCGACCCGATCTCCTGTCTCGCCTCGTACCGGGATCTGCGGAAATCGTGCTTTATATCGCCCAGCAGGACCACGTGACGGGGCTCGTACTTGTAGAGGATGCGGTTCAGGCCCTCCTTGATGGACTCCGTGTTCACGCGGGGTATGTACATGCCCTCGTCCTCCATCGCCCGCTCGTAGCCGAGGTGCAGGTCGCCGAGGACCGCCGTCGGACCCTCGCCGTCGAGGATCAGGCAGCGTTCGTTGGTTATCCTCACGCCGGGGAGTATCTCGATGGAGTCCATGGACGCGGTACGGCATGGCAGGATAATATCCTTCGCCACTGTGCGCAGGACGGCCTTCCGCGCCTCTTCCGGCAGCCGCCGGACCCGTGTCGTACGCATCGTCGGTCTGGGAACAATTGATATATTGGAATATACATCCAATTGGTAATATGTCAAAAAAACTGCTGATTCCCATCGTCGTGATACTGCTCGTCTCCGGCGGCGCCGCGGTCTACCTGTCGAACAGCGGCATCGACCGCGACGAAGCCGGCGGCGAGAGCTCGCCCGGTTATCCGCGCACCGTGACCGACTTCTACGGAGCGGAGGTCCTGTTGGAGGATGCGCCCGAACGGGTCGTCGCCGCCGAGATCGAGTACCTCGCATACCTGGGAGAGGACGTGCTCGACAGAGTCGTCTGGTCGGGCAAGGGGCAGGGGACCTCGCCGACCAACCTCGGCATGATCGAGGCCTACGGCCTGGAGGGCGTGTGCACCATGACCGGCAAGATGATCACGATGGCCGAGCAGGTCATCGCCAAGAACCCGGACCTCGTCCTGATCAGCGACGGTCAGACCACTCCCGACGACCGGGCGCATTTCCGCGGGATACTCGAAGCCGCGGGCATCAACGTCTACTTCTACACCAGCCAGAGCAACCTGTTCTCGAACTCCCGGGAATGCCTCGAGGTGAACCTGATTCCGATAGCCGAGATCTTCGCCAAGGAGAAGCGGGCGCAGCACCTGATCGATTTCATCGAGACCGAGACCGAGCGTCTCGGCGCGATGCTGGAGGACGGCTGCGGCTCCGAACAGCTGAACGTCTACGTCGCCGGCGGCGCAGGTAAATCGCGGCCGAACTTCCTGGGATCCTCGCCGGCGACATACCATCCGATGCTGTACCTGGACGATCACGCGCACAACATCATGTACGACATCACCGACAAGGAGTACCTCACCATGGAGTTCGAGACGCTCTACCAGTACGAATCCGGCACCGACAGGATCGACGTCGTGTTCATCAGCATCGGCTGCTGGGACGATTTCAAGCAGAAATGGAACAGCGATGCGGCCCGGTTCAAAGCGCTGTCGCCGTTCGAGGCGGACGAGGTGTACGCGGTCACGGACTGGTTCCCGCGGGCCTACATGTGCCTGGGCGGCGCGTATCTGATCGCGCAGCGCATCTGCCCGGACGCCCTCGACGGCTTCGACGCGGAGGAGCTCGTCCGCTCGATGATGGACGAGTTCTACGGTTCGACGGAGGCGGGCGGCATCGTCTACGAACATGTCAGCCAGTACTTCAGAGGCATGACCGGGATCGATGCGGACCTCTTCGGCAAAGTCGATCTTGAGGCGATCTGATGACGATCCCGTCATCCGACTGACGCGGCCATGTCGGATCTGGAGGACCCGCACCGCGGTTCCCGCGGACGGTATGCCGAATTCAGGAGCAGGAAGCTGCTATGGATACAGGCGCTGATCGCGCTCTGCATCGTCGTCGCCCTGTTCTCGATGGGGATGGGAGCATACAAGATGTCGGTCATGGAGGTCCTGACGGCGATCTTCCGCGACACGGGCTCCGTGGGCAACGTGGTGATCTGGAACATCAGACTGCCGCGGATCGCCGCCGCGGTGCTGGTGGGATCCTCGCTGGCGGTGGCGGGCACGGTGATGCAATGCATCCTGAAGAACCCGCTGGCCTCCCCGTACACGCTCGGCATCTCCGGCGCGGCGGCGTTCGGCGCCGCCGTCGCCATCGCGATAGCCGGCACGGGGATGCTGGGCGGGACGGCCGTCGCCGGGATCGTCGGCGGGATGTACGGAATGTCCCTCTTCGCCTTCGGCTTCGCGATGCTGGCCGTGCTCATCGTGATCCTCTTCTCGCGGACGGCCTCGGCGACCTCGGAGAGCATGGTCCTGGCCGGGGTCGCCGTCGGCTCGATCTTCGGCGCCGGCCTGTCGTCGCTCCAGTATTTCGTCGACGACAGCACCCTGGCCTCGATCGTCTTCTGGCAGTTCGGAGACCTGTCCAAAGCCTCGTGGAACGACCTGGGCATCGTGTTCGCGGTCCTGGTCCCGGCCTCCGTCTACTTCTACCTGCGGCGGATGGACTACAATTCGCTGGAGGCGGGCGGCGAGGTCGCCGTCAGCCTCGGGATCGACACCCGGCGAGAGACCGTCGTCTCGATGACCCTCGCTTCCGTCCTGGCGGCGGTCTGCGTCGCCATGGTCGGGATCATCGGCTTCGTCGGGCTGCTGGGGCCGCATATCATGAGGCGGATCGTCGGCGGGGACCATCGCTACCTCCTGCCCGCCTCGATGGTGATGGGGACGCTCGTCCTGCTCGTAGCGGATGCCGTGGGCAGGATCCCCTTCGAATCGCCCGTCCCGGTCGGCATCGTCACGTCGTTCCTGGGCGGTCCGCTGTTCCTGTACATACTGGTGAAGAAAGGCAGGAGGTCGTAACATCGGCATCATCATCGACGGCGTCGGAGCCTCCTACGGCAGCACCAAGGTCCTCGAGGACATCTCGCTGATGATCGAGGACGGCGACGTCGTGTCCATCCTCGGACCGAACGGCGTCGGCAAGACCACGTTGGCGAAGAGCATCTGCCGGATGCGGAAACCCGACGCCGGCATCATCGTCGTCGACGACAGGGATATCCGCGAATACCGTCCAAGGGAGTTCGCCAGGCATCTGTCCTACGTCCCCCAGCGCGCATTGGCGGCATCGATGACCGTGTTCGACTCGATCCTCACCGGCAGACGGCCGCATATCGACTGGGCGGTCACCGGACGCGACGAGGCGATCGCCTGGGACGTGCTGAGCCTGTTCTCGATGGAGCACCTGGCGTTGAAGAACATCGACGAGATCAGCGGCGGGGAGCTGCAGAAGGTGCAGATCGCCCGGGCCGTCGTCCAGAACGCCGGGGCGATGATCCTCGACGAGCCCACCAACAACCTCGACCTCGCCAATCAGCATTCGGTCCTCGGCCTGATCCGGCGGATCGTCAAAACCAATGATTCCTGCGCCGTCATGATCATGCACGACATCAACACCGCCGCCTGCTACTCCGACAGATTCGTCTTCATGAAGAAGGGACGGATACAGTCGTACGGCGGCAGGGAGGCGATAACCCCCGAGACGGTCGAGGAGGTCTACGGCGTGCGGTCCGAGGTGATGACCGTCGACGGCCTGCCGGTGGTCGTCCCGCGGATCGACGGCCGGGCGGGATCGTCGCCGGACGGCGGCATGCCGGAGTGGATGCGCGGCGGAGCGGGATGAACGGCCAGTTCCGGGAAAGTATTTTGCCCCCGGCCGCATACCGGAGGCCGTGAACGGAGGAACGATGATGTCGGCCGAGGCCGAGAGGAGGTTCGAAGCCGATCTGGCGAAGGCGGCGGCGGCCGTGCGTTCGGCGGGCGACGCGGAGGTGATAACCCACATAGACGCCGACGGCATCACCGCGGGCGCGGTGGCATCGACGACACTGGAGAGGCTCGGCATCCCGCACACCGTGACTTTCGAGAAGCAGATCACCGACGCGGCCGTGGAGCGCATCAACAACGGGACCGCCGACCTCGTCT
>JAAYAP010000086.1 GCA_012719315.1 Methanobacteriota archaeon | reverse complement strand
CGCATCCACAAGAGGCTCATCGACCTCGATGCCGACGAGCGTGCCCTCAGGCAGCTCATGAGGATCGAAGTCCCTGACGGAGTCAACATAGAGATCGTTCTCCGCAGCAAGTAAACCCTTTGGATTATCAGGGGGCACACGCCCCCTTTCAATTTTTACTCCGTCAAGGATAGTTATATACGTTTCACTACGCTAACCGTGGTCATCGGAAAGGATGATCATGAGAAGCGAGGTTGTCAGAAAGGGAATCGATGCGGCTCCGGCCAGAAGCCTGCTCAGAGCCAGCGGATTGGATGACGAGGACTTCGACAAGCCGTTCATAGGGATAGCCAACTCCTGGAACGACATCGTGCCCGGCCATATACACCTGAACGAGATCGTCGATGCCGTCAAAGAGGGCATCATCGAGGCCGGAGGCAAACCGTTCACCTTCGGCGTGCCGGCGATATGCGACGGCATCGCCATGGGCCACCAGGGGATGAGGTACTCGCTCATCTCCCGCGAGGTGATCTCCGATTGCTGCGAGGTCATGGTGGCCGGACATGCGCTCGACGGATGGGTCGGCGTCACCAATTGCGATAAAGTCACCCCGGGCATGCTCATGGCCGCAGGCAGGATGAACCTGCCCGCGATCATGATCACCGGCGGAGCCATGGAAGCAGGCGAGCTTGACGGGGAGACACTCGACCTCCAGTCGGTCTTCGAAGCGTTGGGTTCGTATTCCGCAGGCGATGTCGACGAGGAGTACGTCAGATCGGTGGAATGCGCGGCCTGCCCGGGCAGAGGCAGCTGCGCCGGCCTGTTCACCGCCAACAGCATGGCGTGCCTCACGGAGGCGCTGGGCCTCAGCCTCGTGGGCTGCGCCACCTCGCTTGCCGTCGACAGCCGGAAGCTGGAGCTCGCCAGGGAGACCGGGCGACGCATCGTCGACATGGTTCGCAAAGACATCAAACCGCGCGACATCGCAGGCGTTGATTCATTCCGCAACGCGATAGCCGTCGATATGGCCATCGGCGGATCGACCAACACCGCGCTCCATATCCCCGCGATCTCGAAGGAGTTCGGCTGCCCGGTCACACTCGACACCTTCGACGAGATCTCCAGGGTCGTGCCGCACATCACGAGTCTCAGGCCGGCAGGGCCGTCGACCATCCGCGATCTCGATGATGCGGGGGGCATACCGGCCGTGCTCAACAGGATCCGCGACCACCTCGCGGACGCGCCCACGGTGAGCGGCCCGTCGATCAGGGAGATCGCCGTAACGGCGAAGGTCCTCGACGGGGAGACGATCAGGGACACGGAGAATCCATATCATAAGCAGGGCGGCATCGCCGTGCTCAAGGGCAACATGGCTCCGGCGGGCTCGGTGGTCAAGCAGGCCGCCGTCGATCCGAAGATGATGAAGTTCAGCGGTCGGGCGCGGGTGTTCGATTCCGAAAGCGATGCCAAAGACGCGATCGTCTCCGGGAGCATCGTCCCGGGAGACGCGGTGGTCATCAGATACGAAGGCCCTAAAGGGGCTCCGGGCATGCCGGAGATGCTGTCCCCGACCAGCTTGATCGTCGGAAGGGGACTCGGGGACTCGGTCGCGCTGATCACGGACGGGAGGTTCTCGGGCGCATCCAGAGGCGGAGCCATCGGCCATGTGTCTCCCGAGGCGTATGAACGGGGTCCGATCGCGATCATCGAAGAAGGCGACGTGATCGACATCGACATCCCCGCGAGAACGTTGAATGTGAGATTGACCGACGCCGAGATCGAGGAGCGTCTCCGGAAGGTCGAGATCGTCGACCGCCCGGTCACGGGCGTGCAGAAGAAATACCGAGCACTCGTATCCAACGGTGCCAACGGAGCATATCTGGGGTGAACGGATGCGTCCGCCGGTATGCCGGCGGACGCATCCGCCGACTCATCGCCACAGCGTCGGATAATCTTCGCAGGCGATCTGGTCGGCGATCACCAGAGCCGTCATCGATTCGACGACGATGGCCGCCCTCGGCACGATGCAAGGGTCATGCCGACCTGTGGCCGCGACCTTGTCGTCGCGCATCTCGACGAGATTGACCGTATCCTGTTCCTTGGCGATGGACGGGGTCGGCTTGAAAGCTGTACGGAACACCAGGGGCCCTCCGTCGCTCATGCCGCCCAGTATGCCTCCCATGTTGCCGCTCCGGGTCTTCACCCCGTCGTCGTAATAGAACGGGTCGTTGCTTTGCGATCCCCTCATGCGGGTCAATCTGAAACCCTTTCCGAATTCTATGCCTTTGCAGGCGGGTATCCCGAACATGGCTTTGGCCAGCAGCGCGTCCAAGGCATCGAACCAGATGTCGCCGAAACCTATCGGCAAGCCTTCGGTGATGCATTCGACCACACCTCCGACACTATCCCCATCCTCTCCCGCCGCGAGGATCTCCGCCGACATCGCCCGATGCAGTTCTTCCGAACAGGCCCTGGTGGGGAATCCACGCGACCGGACGGATTCCTCCAGGGATCTGGGGCTGGGATCGGCTACGGCGCCGATGGACGACGTGTGTGCGGAAGTGCGGATGCCGTAAGCCTCGTTGAACTGTCGGCAGATGCTGCCCGCCGCCACGATGGCGACCGTGAGCCTCCCCGAGAACTGCCCGCCGCCGCGGATGTCGTGCAACGGGTTCTTCACCAAGGCCGGAAGATCGGCATGGCCCGGCCGCGGGGTGACGCCGAATCGGAGATAGGCGGAACTGTCGGTGTTCTTGTTGCGGATCACGATCAGGAGAGGATTGCCGTCGGTCCGCCCGTCGACCGTCCCTTGGAGGATCTCGACGGCATCGCTCTCCGTCCGGGGTGTGCCGATGCCGGCGGAGGGCTTCCTGAGATCCACGTCCGACTGTACCGAAGCCATGTCGATCGGGATCCCCGCCGGCAGACCGTGCAACACACATCCCACGCAATCGGCATGACTCCTGCCGAAAAGGTCCAAAACGATTCTTCTTCCCATCTGGTACATGATTTCACCTCTCGACCCTGAGGCCGATCCTCTCCATGCTCTCCGGGAAATCCGGATAGGACACGGAATAGCATCCGTCATCCTCGACGGTGACCGGTCCGTCACAGACCAATGAGGCGATGGCCGCCGACATCAGTATCCTGTGATCCCCCCTGGTCTCGACATGTCCGCCGGCCAGTCTGCGGCGTCCGCGGATGATGCAGCCGTCGGCTGTCTCCTCGGCGTCAGCCCCCAGCGCCTTGAGCATGGAGACCGTGGATTCGATGCGGTCGCTCTCCTTGTGCCTCAACTGAGGGGCTCCGTGCAACCTGCTGGTACCGTCGGCCGTGCTGAGGAGCACGGAGACGATCGGGAACAGGTCGGGAGTGCTTCCCATATCCAGATCGAGGGCCTTCAGATGCCCCTTCGACACCGTCACGTCCCCGTCCGAGACCTCGACGGAGGCTCCGCAGAGCCTGAGCATATCCAGGATCCGACGGTCCCCCTGCGGGTCCGTGAGATCCAGGTCCGTGACGGTGACGCCGGTCCCGCCTATCGCGGCGCCGACCAAGGGGAAGGCGGCCGAAGAGAAATCGGCGGGTACGCGGTATTCGAACGCCGAGTACCCGGTCCCGCCCTTGATGCGGAAGACGTTGCCTTCCCGGGAGCAGACCGCGCCGGCCGTGGACATCATGGATCCGGTTATGTCGAGATAAGGGTCAGACAGGATGCGGCCGTTCACGACGATCTCCGTATCCTCGGCCAACAGCGGTGCGGTCATCATCAGCGAGGAGATGAATTGCGAGCTCACGGAACCGTCGATCTCCGTGTATCCGCCTCGGTTCGGTCCTTTCACCGTCACGGGCGGCCTGCCTTCTTCCGATCCGCACTCCACGCCCATCCTCCCGAGTGCGTCCAACAGCGGACCCATGGGCCGCTTCCGTATCGATTCGTCGCCGGTGAGTTCGACAGCCTTGTCGAAGACGGAAACGATCCCCGTCAGCAGACGCAGGGTCGTGCCGGAGTTCCCGACGTCGATGATGCCGTCGGGCGCACGGAGGCCGCCTCCGGCGATGACGACGACCGGACGGTCCGCGTCATCCGTGCTCTCCGTGACCGTGGCGCCCATCGCTTCGCAGGATCTCAAAGTGGCCTCGGTGTCATCCGAGCACAGGGCGTTCGAGACCCGGGAGGTCCCGTCCGCCATCGCGGCCAAGAGGAACGCGCGATGCGTATGGCTTTTGGACGGCGGCGTCGCCAGAGCGCCTTTCAAGGTCCCGCCTCTGAATGCGATCGTCATCAGCCGGAGCTCCTGGTCTTCACGAGCATGGTGTTCTCAAGCCCGGACCTCTCGATGAACTTCTGACCTCTGCCCGGTTCGAACACAATGCTGATGGCGGGTCCGGCTCCCGACATGCCCGCCCCCAACGCACCCTGCCTGAGGGCCTCCTCGGCGACCGAGTTGTCGACATCCGACACCGAGGATATCAAGCGGCCGTTCATGGTCATGGCGTTGAAGGGATGGAACTCGACCATGCTCAATGCGATCTCGGTCTCGAATCCGACCTTCTTGAACACCTCGGGATTCAAGGTGTCCTTCCTGATCTTCCTCTCCGGTATGTGGAGGACCACATCGTACTCCTCGATATCCCTGCGGTAGATGATGCTGTCATCGCGGTTGTCGGTGATGACCAGGCCGCCGAACTCGCATCCGCAGGCATCATCGAAGGAACCGGTCACGGTGACCCCCGTCTTCCTGGCGCAATGCACGCCGTGCCTGACGAGTTCGGTCCGGTCGATGCGGAAACCGTATTCATTGAAAACCGCATGCAGTATAGCATTGCAGGCGGAACTGGAGCTCTTCAAACCGCGGGATACCGGGATCTCCGAATCCACTTCCAGGGTCCAACCCTCCGGCTCCTTCTTGCCCATGACCTCGTAGGCTCTGCCGACACAGCATCTAGCCATGGCCGTGTCCTCGCCCGGGTCGTTCACGATCGTCACCGTCTTCGCCCCTGTTCCGGGGGTGAATGCCGCTCTGGTCTCCAAGTCTATGCCGATTGTCGCACCCATGCCCGTGGGCATGGCGTTCACGACGGTGATGGCGCCGTATGATTTTCCAATTCCTGTCATGGGAGCACGCTCCTCATCTTATCGAATGTATCGTGATGACCGGTCCATAGGCCGAACGATGCCGCGCCCTGCCCGGCGAGCATGTCCGAGCCGGTGATGACTCCGGCCGTTGCGGCCCGGGCGGCCGAGACGATCGGCGTCTCGGCGCCGTACACCATGTCGAACACGGTCTGATGCCGATTGATATGCGAAAGGTCCAGAGGATACGACCCGTCTCCGTACATGCCTATCGGCGTGCAGTTGACGATCAGGTCGTAGAGCATCACGGGGATCGAGACGGCCGGTTTGTATTCGCAACCCAGGTCTGCGGCCAATCTCGCGGCGGCGGCCTCGTTTCTGCCGGTGACGGTCACTGCGCATCCTCTTGCGGTCAGTGCGTACGCGCAAGCCCTGGCGGCGCCCCCCGAACCCATGATCACCGCCCGTTTGCCCCGAGGTTCGAACCGGTTCACGGCGAGCGCGGTGTCGATGCCGGCGACATCGGTGTTGTATCCTGTCAACACGCCGTCGTCGTTGACCAGGGTGTTGACGGCGCCGACGGCCTCCGCCGTCTCGTCCAAGCGATCCAGGCGGTGCAGCATCGCCTCCTTGTGCGGGATGGTGATGTTCAACCCCCGGATGTTGTACTCGCGGACGACGTCGGCGCAATGCTCGAGGTCGTCCGTCTCGAATCTCAGGTAGATCCCGTTCAGTCCTTCGCTTCTCAGCGCGGCCCGGTGCATCTCGGGCGACATGGATCTGGACAGAGGATCGCCGACGATCCCCAGCACAAGGCAGTCATCGCCGAGCGCCGCCATCTCCTCGAGGCCGATCTGCCCCGGCGCGGTCGGGGCATCGACGTATGCGAAAGTGAATTCGTTGCGGAGCAGGGTGCTCCTGACCCGGGTAACCGTCCCGAACTCGCCCATGCCCAGGAGGACGCTCCTCCCGCCGACGGCCTCGGAGGCGCGGAAGAGGTTGTGCAGGTCTCCGAACCCGTCGGTCCTGAAGGCGCCTTTGCGGATGTCGCCAGGCATCGATGCGAGCAGCGAGACGATCTCGTCGGAGGACGGTGTGGCATCATAATCGTGATAGGATGACACAACGGTCAGCGTGGTGTCGGGCCGAGGCTCCGTGCCGATGTCGATCATGCCTTCGAAACCCTCCGGCAGGACGGACAGGTCGACGCCGTCCCTGAAAGTCACCAACAGCTCCTTGCCGTCGATCGCCGGGACGTCCCCGAGCAGATCGAGACGGATCTCCACCATGTCCGCTTTGGAAAGGTCCTCCTTTCCCGTGAAACCACTCAGGGAAGCGCAGATCTTCGAAGTCATATCTCTCGGATGGTCTCGTCGATCTTCATGCCGAAATGACGTCCGCCGGATTCGAGTCTCGCGTAGACCTCATCCCCGGCCTTGATGCCGGTGACAGGTATCGAGCCGTCCGGGCCCACAAGCCTCACCGTCTCGGCGTTCTGCACGATCGTGGAATAACTGTCCTCTCCGTCGGCCGCCTCGATGATGAGCATCGGCCGCCGTTCTATCTTGCACCTTCCGACGCTGGACAGACGGGTCCTGCCGTCTTTGTCGACCAGCACGATCCGTTCGCCGGACTTGAGTTCGGATAGGTATGTCGTCCTCCCGTCCGGGCCGTAGGCGTAGGCGTGGACCGCGCCGGCGTTCACCCGGAACGGCCTGGCGTTGACATAGCCGTTGTCCTCGCTCTCGGACTGGATCAGGAACAGGCAGGAGGCCGTGGATCCGATGAGCATGCCCTCTCCGGGACTCATCACGGATACGGTGTCGACGCACACCCTGTCCCCCATCTCGATGCTGCGCACGTCGGTCACTCTCAGGACCTTCAGCTCCACATCGGAGGATGACATGCGCAGATCGGCGAACTTCCTGATGCTGTTGCCGTCCGGGACATCGATGACGATGCCGTCCACGCCTTTCTCCAGAGTGGTGAGGTAGGTCATCGCATCCTCGACGCCGGATGCGCAGGCGAGGATGCGGGTCCCCGTGTCGCGGAATCTGGCGATCATGTTCTCCAGGGGGATTATCGTCCAGTCCGACGTCCCCAGGATGACGGTCCGGCACTTGCCGGCGAGCGCCAGAGCCCGGTCCTGATCGGCGGGCGTCTTCAATTCGACGTAGACGCAGTCGTTCTCCGGCCCGAGTTCGTCGTTGAACACGAGCTCGATGTTCCCGAGTGTGGCGAAATCCGCATCCTCGGGCCGCACTATGGCTGTCCCGACCCCGCTCTCCAACGCGCTGGTGACCAGCTCCTTCCGTGCCTCCCGGTCGTCGGGGGCATCGGCCTTCACCCACAGTTCCTTGTTCATTGGCATCCCAGGGTCTGGCAGGCTTCCTTCACGGTGGCGCCGCGGAGGACGATATCGGAGATGGCCCTGGTCATGGCTTCGACATCCTGGTGCTGGAAGATGTTGCGTCCGATCGACACGCCCTTCCCACCGGCCTGGAGCGAATCGTAGACCATGTTGAGTATATCCAGATCGGACTTCATCTTGGGACCGCCGGCGATGACCAGCGGGGCCAGTGCACCGTCGACGACCTTCTCGAAGGTCTTGACGTCCCCGGTGTAGCTGCATTTCACGATGTCGGCTCCCAACTCGGTCGCCACCCTGGCCGCATGCGCGACCGCGACGGGGTCGTAAGAGTCGACGATCTTCGGTCCGCGCGGATATGCCATCGCGATCAACGGCATGCCCCAGTCGGCGCAGTCCTCGGCGATCATGCCCAGGTCGGACAGCATCACGGCTTCCGATTCGGCTCCGACGTTCACATGCACCGATACGGCATCCGCGCCGATCTTCAGCGATTCGTCGACCGAGGCGACCAGCGTCTTGCAGTTAGAGGTGACGCCCAGATCCGTGGAGGCCGACAGGTGCAGGATGAGCCCGATGTCCCTTCCGCTGGTACGGTGGCTGAAACGGATCAGGCCTTTGTGCATGAGCACAGCAGTGGCTCCGCCGTTGGCCACATCGTCAACGGTCTTCTTCATATCGACGAGCCCCTCGATGGGACCGATCGAGACGCCGTGATCCATCGGTACGATGACACAATTCCCCGTACGTCTGTCGACGATCCTCTCCATTCTGATACTTTTTCCGTACATTTCCATCAGCTCCCGGACAGCCGCTTGGCAACTGTTATAATGACCACTATCCCAATCTTAGCGAAACATATATATTTATTGCCCGATTCTTGAGGTGCGTGGGCTGGTAGATCAGCTGGTAGATCGCTTGCTTTGCAAGCAAGAAGTCGCGCGTTCAAATCGCGTCCAGTCCACCATTCTGATATATCCTCTGCCGTCGATCCCGTCAATCCTTGCCGACGGTCGCCCTTATGCGTCTGACGCCGGCTGCCGAGCTCTCTTCCTTGACGATCCTGAACCTGCCGATCTCGCCGGTGCGCTCCACATGCGGTCCGCCGCACAATTCCACCGACACGTCGCCGATCCTGTAGACTTTGACGATATGATCGTACTTGTCGTCGAAGACGCCGATCGCCCCGGCTTCCTTGGCCTCCTCTATCGGCATCTCGGTGCATACGACCGGCATATCTGCATCGATGGCCGCGTTGACGTACTCTTCCACGGCGGCGACCTCCTCCGGAGTCAGCTTCCTGTCGAAATTGAAGTCGAATCTGAGCCGCTCGGCGGTTATGTTGCTGCCCCTCTGCCTGATACCGGGATCGACCACGCCGATCAGCGCCGCATTGAGCAGGTGGGTGGCCGTATGCAGCTTCGTGGTCTCGTCGGTGTGGTCCGCCAGACCTCCTTTGAAGACCTGCTCGGCTCCGGCTCTGGAACGCTCCTGGTGCTCTTTGAAGCGATTCTCGAAATCATCGAGGTCGACCGACAGGCCCTTCTCTTCGGCGAGTTCGCAGGTCAGCTCCACGGGGAAGCCGTAGGTGTCGTACAATCTGAACACCAGCTCCCCGTCCAGCACGGTCGCGCCCCCGCAGTCCGCGACGACCTCGTCGAATCTGCGCAGGCCTTTGCCGAGGGTCTTGTGGAACCGTTCCTCCTCGGCGGTGAGCTTCCCGCAGATGTCTTCGCGGTTCGCTTCGAGCTCGGGGTAGGCTTGGGAATAGTCGCGGATGATCACCCGTGCGACCCTGTCCATGTAGGCGCCGTCGTACCCGAGTTTGGACATGTACCTGCTGGCTCTCCTGATGAGTCTCCGCAGGATGTAGCCCTGCCCCATCTTGGACGGCATCACCCCGTCTCCCAAGAGGAAGGTGGCTGCCCTGAGGTGGTCGGCGATGATCCTGAAGGAGCGCACGTCGTCCTCGTAACGTCTGCCCGAGACCTCTTCCAGCGTCTCGATGATCGGTCGGAAGAGCTCGGTGTCGTACACGGTCTCCTTGCCGTTGATTATGCGCAGCACCCGCTCGAGACCCATGCCGGTGTCGACGTTCTTCTGCTCCAGGGGGGCGAATTTCCCGTCCTTGTCCTTGAAGTACTGCATGAAGACGTTGTTCCAGATCTCGGTGTACTTGCCGCAATGGCAGGCGGGTCCGCAACCGGGTCCGCAGGCGGGCCTGCCGTCGTCGTAGAAGATCTCGGTGTCGGGTCCGCAGGGGCCGGTCTGTCCCGCCGGGCCCCACCAGTTGTCCTTCATGCCGTAGAAGAAGATCCGGTCCTCGTCGAGTCCCAGCTCCTTCCAGTGCGCGGCCGTCTCCTCGTCCCTCGGGATCCCTTCGGCGCCTTCGAAAGCGGTCACCGCCAGGTTCTCCAGGGGGATCCGCAGCACATCGCGCAGGAAATCGAAGCTGAATTTGATCGATTCCTCTTTGAAGTAGTCGCCGAGGGACCAGTTGCCCAGCATCTCGAAGAAGGTCAGATGGCCCGCGTCACCGACCTCGTCGATATCCCCGGTCCTGATGCATTTCTGGAAATTCACGAGCCTGTTGCCTTCCGGATGCTTCTCGCCCAGCAGATACGGCACCAACGGGTGCATCCCCGCAGTCGTGAACAGCACGGTCGGGTCGTTCTCGGGTATGAGGGAAGCAGGTCTTATGTGCGCATGCCCCCTCTCTTTGAAGAAATCCACGTACGCATCCCTTAATCCTTGAGCATCCATTTCGCTTCCTCCGAATGGTCCGTGTGATATTCTTATTGTTTATATAGACTGTGAACGGGAGGGCATGAAAGGGACTCCAGTGCCTCCCGCACCCCGCCGTCGGAGATGACGACCGTCTTGTCGATGGTCTTCAGCAGACTGCTCGGCAGGGAGCCGATCTCCCTGACGATCACCGTGTCGCAGTCGCCGAGCTCGTCGATGATCCTGCCGATATGGGCCCGATGCTCCTTGCCGCGGACCTCGGATCCCAAGTCGACGGCGACGGTCCTGACGAATGCGGCCCCGGCCCGGTCCATGCGGTAGATGTCGAACCTGGGGCTGTTGCCGAATCCCGAATCCACATTCTCGCCGTCAGTCGTCGCCACGGCGACCAGGTTCCCGCCCGTCGGCGGATCCACGTTCGCGATCAGATCCCCCGGGGAACCGCACCGGTCCTTGCAGGCTCCGATGTGGGCGAACTCCGCGGAACGGTCGTTGCCGAGCAGGCCGATGGCGTCGGCGCGGCACTGTTTGCAATGACGCATCATCTTCGCGTCGACCGAGCATGTGTCCATGAGCTCCTTCCGCTCTTTCGAGGTGGGTGCGCGACGGTTCTCGAACGCGGTGCCTTCGACCGGGATCAGAGGCAGTATGTTGACGATGTACGCTCCGAGGGAGCGGACGCTCCTGACCAGGTCGCGGATGTGCAGGTCGTTGATGCCGGGGACCATGACGATGTTGACCTTGACCAGCATCCCCAGCTCGGCGCATCGCTCGATCCCCTCCTTCTGCCGCTCTATGAGGATCCGGGCGCCTTCCCTGCCGGTGTATCGCTTGCCGTCCAGCGTGACATACTCGTAGATATCGGCGCCGATGTCGGGGTCTTCGGCGTTCATTGTCACAGTGACGAATCTGACTCCCAGATCGAACAGCCGCTGCTCGTTCCCGGGAAGCATGAGCCCGTTGGTGGACAGACATAGGGTCAGGTCCGGGAAGCGGCTCCCGATCAGCTCGAGGGTTTCGAAAGTGGCCTTGTTGGCAAGCGGGTCCCCGGGCCCCGCGATGCCGATCACGCTCAGGCCGGGGATGCGTTCTTTGACATAGGCGACCTTGTCGGCCGCCTCCCGGGGCGTGAGCACCTCGCTCGTGACCCCCGGGCGGGATTCGTTGCAGCAGTCGAACTTACGATTGCAGTAATTGCATTGTATATTGCAGCCGGGGGCAACGGGAAGATGCATCCTGGCGAATTCATGATGTGCTTTCTCGTTGTAGCAGGGGTGTGTCCTCAGCGATTCCTGCAGTATCTCTTCCGGCGTCAAAGTCATGCATCCTATCATCCATCTACCTATATTATAATATAATCTGTAGAACCATATGACAGAATGCGGTTCAAGACCGCTAGGCGGATAGTCATGTTCGGTGTATCGGCGAGGTGCGGATCTTCGGAAGGAGGTGCGGACCGTGTATCCTGATCCTCCGGACGGGAGATGCGTCTTCGATGACCTGAATGCGGACCTCCCCGTTAACCGTCGGACGCTGTCCGATTACCTGGAGAACGGGGACTGCACATACACGACGCGGAGCGGCGCCACGGGGACATTCGACCCCCGGGAGCTGGAAGTCCTGCGGTCGGTATGCACGGACGCCGAAGCGGCGAGGTTGCGCATACCTCTCCTGATCTGCACGGACTGCACTTCGGAGAACGGCGCCTGGCGGGTGGACGGCAAAGTGGAATCGGCGGTGGTGTCCAAGATATTGGGCAAGGATCCGCGTCAAGAGGACAGGATCCTGATGCACTATCCCGATTTCAAAAGGGTGAGAACGCTGTTGCCGGAGTTGGCGACAGTGGTCTTCTCACCCTGAAAACAGGTCTGGATTGGAAAACTATAAGTACTAATCCTGACT
>JAAYAP010000014.1 GCA_012719315.1 Methanobacteriota archaeon | reverse complement strand
GGCACTAACTCGGATGGTTCGTTGATGACCTTAATCCTGTTCATAGGATATATATAATCACCAGGAGAATATATAATCTCTCTTACCAGACCCCCGGCCTGGGTATGTGTTTATTAACCTTTCCGCAACAAGCTTTATTAGCACAATCGCATTCGGGAGAACGATGGCGAAAGAAAAGCCCTTGGAACTCAGATGGCAGTGCCTGAACTGCTACAAGACCTACAAAGGGGAGGATGCCGAACAGAAAGCGCTGGACTGCTGCGGATCCTTCACCCAGGGATGGTGGGCCAACTACTCCAGGTGGGGCAAGCAGAAGTGGTACGGACGCTGAACAGCCGATCCGGTGAACCGCATACTTCTTCCCACGATCAGCTTTTGCTATGTCGGGTTCCTCGGATCCCCCTTCGAACAGGGTTTATCTAATCGCATACCGTTGATGATTGTATGACCGACGGGAATTCCAGGATGCTCTCGAAGACGATGGAGGAGATGGACCTCGTCAGAAGGCATCTTGAGATGCTCAGGATAACCAAGGACCATCAGCCGGTGGGCATCATCCGCCTGTCGGAGATCCTGGATATCCCCAAGCACAAGGTCAGGTATTCCCTGAGGCTGTTGGAACGGGAGGGTCTGATCGTCGCCACGCCCGACGGCGCGATGATCACCGACAAGTACCCCGGGTTCATGAAGGCGCTGTCCGTCCATCTGGATGAGTTGGAGCGGCAGGTCGTGGACATGCGTTCCGAGATCGATTTGGGATGAGATAAGATATTAATATGAGTCCTTCATTCGCACAGACATAATGCCGTCGTAGCTCAGCAGGTAGAGCGTGTGACTGTTAATCACAAGGTCCTCGGTTCAAATCCGTGCGACGGCGCCATCGGATCCTAACATTCCGTCATCCGACGGGCGTGTTGTCCGTCCCATCTCTGGCCTGGGACGTGGGCTCATAGCTTAGACAGGTAGAGCGCCCGGCTCATAACCGGGTGGTCGCTGGTTCAAATCCGGCTGGGCCCACCACTATCCACATATCCTCCCGACGGACGGCACCAGCACCGCCGGTCCGGCCCGTGTCCACTGAAAGCCTTAATATATGTTCGTGCCTTCTGTCTGCTTATTATATAGGCCCGGTTCGAACCGGACCTTCCGCTCAAGAGGTAGACTCAGATGAAAATGCCACGTATCCAAAAGGAGCTCACTGCCTGTCTTCAGTGCGGCTACTGCATAAACGTCTGCGAGACGCACGGTCAGACGCCCTGGGAGTCCGTGACCCCCAGGGGAAAGATCTATTATTTGAACCAACTGTCACAGGCCGACGGCATGGACAAGCTCCTGAACAGGGAGGTCTCGCTCAACCCGTATTTTGTCGACGCCATGTACAAATGCACCGGATGCGGCAACTGCGAAGTGGTATGTCACGCCAACATC
The DNA here is from genome assembly GCA_012719315.1 of Methanobacteriota archaeon. Taxonomy (GTDB): domain Archaea; phylum Thermoplasmatota; class Thermoplasmata; order Methanomassiliicoccales; family Methanomethylophilaceae; genus Methanogranum. The sequence continues at coordinate 33,510 of JAAYAP010000014.1, read as the reverse complement.
CCGCTCATGGAGCTGTGGGAGAAGGTGAGAGCCTGGCTGGTCAAAGAGGGCGTGGCGCCGATGAAAGCCCACAAGATCATGGCAGATAAGGTCGAGGAGAACCACAACCCCTACGGCGAGCCCAGCTCCAAGAGGGGCGACTGGTGGCCGGAGGATGTGCCCAAGACCGACGTCCCCGATGTCATATTCTTCGCCGGATGCACCGGATCCTACAGGGAGAAGGGCATCTGCCAGAGCGGAGTGCGCGTCATGCACCGGGCCGGCGTGAAGATGAACATCCTCGGCGAGGCGGAGAGGTGCTGCACCTCCCCGTTGATCAGGACCGGCACCCTGGACTACTCGCTCGACTGCGCGCAGACCGTCGTGGAGAAAGCCGACGGCATGGGCGCCAAGGACATGGTCATGACCTGCTCCGGCTGCTACAAGACCGTCTCCACCGACTTCGGCAAATACTATTCAAAGGTCGGCCAGAACGTGTACCACTTCTCGCAGTACGTCGAGAACCTGATCAACGAGAGGAAACTCCCGTTCAACAACGAGTTCAAAGCCAAAGTCACCTACCACGATCCCTGCCACATGGGCAGGCACATGGGAGTGTACGACGCTCCCAGGAACGTGCTCAAGAAGATCAAGGGCATCGAGTTCGTGGAGATGGGTAGGACCAGGGAGAACTCCAGATGCTGCGGCGCGGGCGGAGGCTACCGGAGCCAGTACACCGACTTCGCGATCGGCGTCGGCATGGAGAGGATCAGGGATGCGGAGGCCACCGGCGCGGAGATCCTGATCACCTGCTGTCCGTTCTGCGTGCTGAACCTCGCCCAGGCGGCCGCCAAGATGAAGTCCAAGATGAAGGTCATGGACCTCGCCGATGTGCTCCTGCACGTCACCGGCCCCAAGATCGAGGAGAAACCCGCGGACGAGTGCGCATGCCCGCCCGCGGCGACGGCGAAACCCGCGGCGAAAGCGGAAACGGAGTGAGGACGCTCCTGTCGGCCGGATGCGGGGGAGCGGAAGGTTCTTCCCGTCCTCGTCTGCGTATCCGGCCGGCCCGGCTCATCCCGTGCACGGATGCCCGAGCCGTCATGAGAACACCGTCTAACCGGGAGCGGCGCCTGTCGCTCCCCGCTTAATCCGCTGCATATGCCTTTTGATGATTTCCTGCCCGAGCTCGTCGGAGCTCTGAACAAGAGGGGGATATACGAACCCACCGAGCCGCAGAAGGATGTCATCCCCCGGATCCGGAGGGGCGAGCACGTCCTGCTGGTGGCACCTACGGGCATCGGCAAGACCGAGGCGGCGATCCTCCCGATCCTGGACAGGATCGCCAGGACCGAGGGGCGGCCCGGCATCCGCTGCCTCTACATCACCCCGCTCAGGGCATTGAACCGCGACATGCTGATGCGGATGGAGGAATACGGAGGCGCATTGGGCGTGACCGTGGGCGTGAGGCACGGGGATACCACGCAGGCGGAGCGGAACCGTCAGTCGCGCAATCCTCCGAGCGTGATGATCACCACGCCGGAGACCCTGCAGGTGCTGTTCACCGGCAAACGCCTGAGACAGCATATGAAAGACATCGAATGGGTGATCATCGACGAGGTCCATGAACTGGCCGGCACCGAACGGGGAGCCCAGCTCGGCGTGGCCCTGGAGAGGCTGACGGCCATCTCCGGGGAGTACCGGCGGATCGGACTGTCGGCGACCGTCGGCAGCATCGGCGACATCCGGGATTTCCTGGGCGGAGTCGGCAGGGAGGTGAGCGTCTGCGAGCACGACATCCATCGGGACTTCGACATCCGCGTGGAATGCCCTCCCCCGACGGAGGACCCCGTGCTGGTGGACAGGTTGCAGGGAGACCCCGATATCATCGGAGTCATGGTGAGGGCGCGGGAGCTCATCGACGAGGGGAGATCGACCCTGTTCTTCGTGAACACCCGGGAGACCGCCGAATGGCTCGCCGCGAGGTACCATCTCTGGGAAGAGGACATACCCATCGAGGTGCACCACGGATCGCTCTCGAGGGACACCCGGGTGGACACCGAGGACCGTTTCAAGAGGGGGGAGCTCAAAGCGCTCGTCTGCACATCGTCGCTCGAATTGGGCATCGACATCGGCTCGGCCGACCTCGTGCTGCAATACAACTCGCCGAGGGAGGTGTCGCGGATGATCCAGCGCGCGGGGCGGGCGGGGCACCGCATCGGCGAGAAGATACGGTCGGTGATCCTCGCCACCGCTCCCGACGAGGTGGCCGAGGCGATGGTCATCGCCAGAAGAGCCGATGCCAAGGAATTGGAGTACCGTCCCGGAAGGCGCGATCCGCTCTCCGTGCTGGCCAACCAGCTGGTGGCCATGACCATGGTCGGCAGAGTGACCAGGGAGGAGGTGCTGGACACGGTGAGGAGGAGCAATGCCTTCAGCGACCTGGAGGAATCGGAGCTGGACCGTGTCATCGAGCAGCTCAAGAGCATCAGGATGCTCTTCGAGGACGACGGCACGCTGGGACGTTCCCGGAAGGGCATGGAGTACTTCTACAGCAACATCTCGATGATCCCGGACGAGCGCACCTACCTCATCAGGGACATCGCCACCAGAGGTGTGATCGGCACGCTCGACGAGAGCTTCGTGGCCACTTTCGCCGAGCCTTTCGCCATGTTCATCGCCAAGGGGCGCACCTGGCGCATCGTCGAGATGCGCGAGGACGAGATCCTCGTGGAAGAGGTGCGGGAGATCGGGTCCGTCCCTTCGTGGACGGGTTCCGACATACCGGTCCCGTTCGAGGTCGCCATGGAGGTGGGGGCCATGCGCCGGATGCGCGATCTCGGACGCTATCCGGGGGATGCCCTGTGCCGCGAACGCGTATCCGATTACCTAAAAGCGCAGGACGAACGGTGGACGGTCCCCACCGACGAGACGGTGACGATCGAGACCGGGGATCGCCTGGCCATCATCAACTGCTGCTTCGGCAGCAGGGTCAACGAGACCCTCGGGAAGATCTACTCCGCTTTGCTGACCGCCCGCATCGGCGAGAGCATCGGCGTCACCGCGGACCCGTACCGCATCATCCTGGAGCTGCCCCGCAGCATCGGCAGGGCCGTGCTGACGGAGACGTTCATGTCGATACGGCCGGGGACCATCGAGGCCTTGGCGAGGCTGACGGTGTTGAATTCCACCTACCTCAGGTGGAGGTTCGCCCACGTCGCCAAGAAATTCGGCATCATCGAGCGGGGTGCCGACCATCGTTTCATGAATTTCAACAGGCTATTCGACATGCATCAGGGCACTCCGGCTTACGATGACGCCGTCAACCTGGTCTTGTACGAGGATCTGGACATCGCCAACACCGAGCTCGCCGTGTCCATGATGCACGACGGCCGCATCGAGGTCCGCGAATCCGGGCTGTCGCCGATCGGCTTGGAGGGCGTCACCAGGTCCAAGGAGCTCATGCAGCCGCTGCGCGCCGACCGCTCGATCCTCATGGCTCTGGACAAGCGGTTGGGCGACGAGGTCCTGCATGCCTCCTGCGTCAACTGCCTGAACCAGTGGAGGGTCCGTGTCGCCGATGCTCCGCGGAGATTCGTCTGCCCGAGATGCGGCGGCACCATGGTCGCACTGCTGAAGGGCTACGAGCGAGAGAGCATCGACGTCATCAGGACCGATACGCCCGACGACCAGCAGAAACGCGAGGCTCTGCGCATCATGAGGAACGCCAACCTCGTGAGGGAGTACGGCGGCATTGCGGCCAAGGTCCTGGCGGGCAGGGGGATCGGAGCGGACGGCGCCTCCAGGATACTGCGTTCGATGCACGACGACGAGGACGAGCTCCTCAGGAACATCATGAACGCCGAGATAACCTATGCGAAAACGAAGAGGTTCTGGGACTGATCAGATGTTGACGCCCTTCTTGACGAAGGCGGGCTTCTCCTCTTCGACCTTGAGGTCCCTCAGATCCACGTTGTGCTTGGCCAGGAACCCCTCGGAGATGACATAGACCTCCGACGAGGTCTCGCGCGATGCGGCCGGCGAGTAGACCCGCACGCTCCGGAACTTCTTGTCCAACGCGTTGAGCAGCGTGTCCATCAGATCGCCCATGAACACCTTGCAGACCATCTTGCCGTTCTTCCTCAGCACGCGGTCGCACACATCGATGGCCGACATGCACAGATCGACCGACCTCGCATGATCCGTGGAATAATGCCCCATGATGTTCGGAGCCATGTCCGAGAGGACCACGTCCGCCCTGCCGCCGAAGACCTCCAACAGCTCGATCATCGTGCTGTCGTCGTTGATGTCGCCGACGATGGTGACCACGTCGTCCAACGGCCTGATGCGCTGCAGGTCGACGCCCACGACCTTGCCCGAGGCCCCCACCCGCTCTTTGGCCACCTGGAGCCACCCTCCCGGGCTGGCTCCCAGGTCCACGACCGCATCGCCGCGGCGGAATATGCCGAATCTGTCGTCGATCTGCATGAGTTTGAAGGATGCCCTGGACCTGTAGTTCAGCTTCTTGGCCAGCTTGTAGTAGTACTCATTCTGCCTTTCAACAACCCAACGATCGTGCAGACTCACGCCTCTGTCTATATTGTGCTTATTTAAACTGTTTTCGCGGCGGACGCCATGTCCCATGCAAAGATAATAATCAGGGTACGCCATCCTCTCGTCGGGGACATTCAGATGACGGCAGGTTGGACCTACTCACAAGCGGGCGTTGACATCGACAAGAAATCGAGTGCCATCGGATCTCTGGTCGGCGAACTGAAATACAGACGGACCGGCCTGGGGCAGATGGTCAGCAAACCGGGGTTGTTCGCGAGTCTCGTGGATTTCGGCGACATGTACATCACCCTCGCCACCGACGGAGTGGGGACCAAGATCCTCGTCGCCGAGGAGATGGGCATCTGGAGCACCATCGGCATCGATTGCATCGCCATGAACGTCAACGACACCATCTGCGTCAATGCCGAACCGGTCTCGTTCGTCGACTACATCGCCATCGACGAGCCGGACGAAGAGCTGACCCGCCAGATCGGCGTCGGCTTGCAGAGAGGAGCCGAACTCTCCAACATGGAGATCGTCGGAGGGGAGGTGGCCGTCCTGCCCGAGATGGTGAAGGGCGTGGACCTCTCCGGGACCTGCATGGGCTACGTCGCCAAGGACCGGGTCATAACCGGCGAATCCTGCGAGAAGGGCGACCTCATCGTCTCGCTGAGGTCGTCGGGCATACATTCCAACGGCCTCACGCTGGCAAGAAAGGTCTTGAGCTCGCAGGGCGTGGCGATGGACGATTCGCTTCCCGGACTCGGCAGGTCGGTGGGGATGGAATTGCTAGAACCGACCGAGATCTATGTCAAGCAGGTGCTGGAGATCGCCCGCGAGCATCCCGTCCACGGCCTCGTGAACATCACCGGGGGCGGACTCAGGAACTTCCTCAGGATGCGTAAGGGGCTCAGGTACGTCATCAGCGATCCGGTGGAACCCGCGCCGATCTTCTCCGCCATCCGGGAACTGGGGCGCATGGATGACCGGGAGATCTATCAGACGCTCAACATGAGCATGGGCTTCGCGATCGTCGCTCCGGCGGATGCCGCCGAGGAGATCGCGGCCGCATACGGGAACGCATCCGTCGTCGGACGGGTGGAGGAGGGCGAGGGCGTGTTGCTCGAGCCGTCCGGGATCGCCTACGACCATTATTGATCGAGTCTCGCGTACAGCGCCCCGCAGACCGCGCCCAATGCGGTGCAGGTCTCCAGCGAGTGACCGCCGCCGGTCACGTCGAAATCGTGCTTCGGGATCGAGGCGACGCTCTTGGGCACCCCGTGGGGGCCGATGCCGAAGACCAGGAGCAGGCTGCGGCCCTCGCGGACGGCGTCCGCGACATGGTTCAGATCGACCCCTCTGCCCGGGACCGGTTTGCTGGTGGTGAGGATCGGTTCCCCCAATTGCGGCGGGAACCCCTTGGCCGGGTACTCGAACCGATGGAACCTCCCCTGTTCGGCCAGTTTCAAGAAGTTCCTGCCGTCGTCGCCGATGCTGGTGGTATCGGCGATCCACTGCGCCACCTCCAGCGGCGTCCTGGTGTCCTCGGGCACGGGGAACCCGAAAAGCGCCAGGTTCATGTCGAATGCCAATGCCAGATCCCCCGCTCTCGCGATCACCCTGCGGTGCGGCTCCCGGAACCTGTGAGGGTCGTAGGCGTTGTACAGGCCGATGGTCACCCTGCCTCTGCGCATCCCCTTCATACCCTCTTCCTCCCGACGATCGCACGTGCATCCCCGTCGAGGAAGATCTCGTGATCGGGATACTCGGACTGCAGCCGTCCGATCTCGGCGAGCGTCTCGGCGAGCGTCAGCCCGCAGGTGGCGATGTCGATGAGGATCAGGTCGGGTTCAGCCAAGCCATCGCCTCCGGGTCACAGCCTGTGTAGAATGTATGGTGCCGTGAGCCGGGCTCGAACCAGCGACTTCGTGATCTTCAGTCACGCACTCTCCCAACTGAGTTACCACGGCGTGATTCCCCCATAGTTCGAACTGCATATAAAGCTTATTGGCATTCATTCTTCCGGCATCTTGCCTTTCGGCACGATCGCCTCGGCGTCCCCCCTGGGGAGGACGCCGGGCCTCTTCAGCTTGAGACAATCGATGACGCTGGCTGCATCGAGGAGCTCCAGATACCTCCTGCGGGTGGCGACGATGAGCCCCGCCGACAGCGCGAACAGCACCGCGCAGGCGGCGAACAGCGCACGCACCATGCCGCCGGACAGGATCGCCGCGGCCAGGGACAGCACGGCACAGGCCGCCACCGTCGCGACGAGCACCGACCAGGCTGTCCCCGTCCGCATCCTCATTCCTCCGCGACGGGATCCGCCGGCTCCTCGGCATCCCCGGGCACGAGGGTCTGCACGGCGGTGATCGTGTCGCCGTCGCGCATGTCCATGAGGATCACCCCTCTGGTGCGCCGGCTCTGCTCGCTGATGTCGTCGACCTCCATGCGGATGATCTTGCCCTGCCTGCTGGTCACCAGCAGGTGATCGCCCGGTTCGACCTTCCTCACCGACACCACCTTCCCGTTCCTGTCGTCGGTCCGGATGGTGATGACCCCCTTGGCTCCGCGACCGGTGACGCGGTAATCGGCCACGTTCGAGATCTTGCCGTAACCGTTCTCGGTGACCGTGAGCAGCCGGTCCTTTTCGCCGACCGCGGCCATCGACACGACCCGGTCGCCCTTGCCCAGGGCCATGCCCCTGACTCCCATCGTGTCCCTGCCGGTGGCACGGACCCTGTCCTCGTCGAAGGTGCAGACGAGGCCGTTGGCGGAGGCCAGCATGATGAGCCGGGTGCCGTCGGTGATGGCCGTCTCCACCAACTCGTCCCCGTCGACGATCCTGATCGCCTTTATCCCCTTGGCCCTGACGTTCCCGTAAGCGCGGAGGGACGTTTTCTTCATGAGCCCGTTCCTGGTGCAGAAGACGAGGTACCTGTCCTCGTCGAACCCGCTGACGCAGATGGCGTCCATGACCCTCTCGCCCGCCTCCAGGTCGGGGAGCAGGTTGATGATCGGCTTCCCGCGCGACTGCCTGCTGCCCTCGGGCACCCTGTACCCTTTGAGCCAATGCAGCCGTCCCCGGTTGGTGATGAACATGAAGTAGTCGTGCGACGAGGAGACGAACATGCTCTTGACGTGGTCCTCCTCCTTGGTGCGCATGCCGGTCAGCCCGACTCCGCCGCGCCCCTGCTCCCGGTACGTGCTGAGCGGGATCCTCTTGATGTAATCGTCGGCGGAGATGGTGATGACGACGTCCTGCCTCTCGATCAGGTCCTCCTCGTCGATGTCGAGGGCATGCTCGTTGATCACGGTGCGGCGTCCGTCGCCGTACGATCCGATCATGCCGTCGAGCTCCCCGACGATGATGTCGAGCACCCTCTGCTCGTTGGCGAGGATGTCGCGGAGATCCGCCATCAGCACCAGCAGGTCGCGGTGCTCCTCCTCGATCGCCCCGATCTCCAGGCCGGTCAGCCGCTGGAGCCTCATGTCCAGGATCGCCTTGGCCTGCTCCTGGTCGATGCCCAGGAGCGTCTGCAGGCGCTGGTTGGCCTCTTCGCCCGAATCGGATGCGCGGATCAACGCGATCGTCTCGTCGAGCATGCCCAGAGCCCTGGTCAGCCCCTCGAGGATGTGGTGCCTCCGCTCCGCCTGCCCGAGATCGTAACGCGTGCTGCGGGCGATCACCTCCTTCCGATGGGAGAGGTAGTTGCCGATCAGCGCCCTGATCCCCAGGAGCGTCGGCTTGCCGTCGACCAGGGCGAGGTTGATGATCCCGTAGGTGATCTCCATCTGCGTCTTCTTGAAGAGGTTCTCCAAGACGACGTTCTCCAACGCGTCCTTGTGCAGCTCGATCACGATGCGCATGCCGGACCGGTCCGATTCGTCGCGCAGATCGGTTATGTGCTCGAGCGTCTTGTTCTTGACCTGCTCGGCGATGTTCTCGATCAGCTGCGCCTTGTTGACCTGGTAGGGGATCTCGTCGACGATGATGCGCGTCTTCCCGTTGGGCATCTCCTCGAAATGGGTGTTCGCCCGGAGCTTGATCCGCCCGCGTCCCGTCTCGTACGCGGAGATGATGCCTCCGAGCCCGTATATCGTCCCTCCCGTCGGGAAGTCCGGGCCCGGCAGATGCTCCATGATCTCCGACACCGTGGCATCGGGATCGGCGATCACGTGCTTGATCGCGTTGCAGACCTCGGTGATGTTGTGGGGAGGCATCTTGGTGGCCATCCCCACGGCTATGCCGTACGAGCCGTTGACCAGGAGGTTGGGCAGCTTCGACGGGAGCACGGAAGGCTCTTTGAGCGAGCCGTCGAAGTTGTCGATCATGTCGACCGTCTCCTTGTCGAGCCCTTCGAGGATGTCGTTGGACATCTTCGAGAGCCGGGCCTCGGTGTAACGCATCGCCGCCGCCGAATCGCCGTCGACCGAACCGAAGTTGCCCTGGCCGTCGACCAGCATGTACCTCATCGCGAACGGCTGCGCCAATCTGACCATCGCCTCGTACGCCGCCGTGTCTCCGTGCGGGTGGTACTTGCCGAGGACCTCTCCCACGACCGTCGCCGATTTCTTGAACGGGCGGTTGCTCTGCAACCCGAGCCCGTGCATCGCGTAGAGTATCCGCCTGTGCACGGGTTTGAGGCCGTCGCGCACGTCCGGCAGCGCACGTCCCACGATGACGCTCATGGAGTAGTCGATGTACGAATGCTGCATCTGCTTCTCGATGCCCTGCTTGATGATCCTCTTCTCCTCTTCCATGATATCACACATCCAGGTTGATGACCTCGTGGGCATGCTCGATGATGAACTCCCGCCGCGGCTCGACATCGCCCCCCATGAGCACCGAGAACATCTGGTCGGCGAGCACGGCATCCTCGATGTACACCTGCTTCATCACCCTCGTGGCGGGATCCATGGTCGTCTCCCAGAGCTGCTGGGGGTTCATCTCCCCCAGCCCCTTGTACCTGCTGACGAGCGCTCCCTGTCCGAGCTCCTCGACCGCTTTCTGCATCTCGGCCTCGTTGTAAGCGTAGATCTGCCGCTTGCCCTTGTGCACCCTGTACAACGGGGGCATGGCGATGAAGAGATGCCCGCGTTCGATGAGCTCCGGCATCTGCCTGTAGAACAGCGTCATCAGCAGCGTGCCGATGTGGGCGCCGTCGACGTCCGCATCGGTCATGATGATCACGCTGTGGTATCTGATCTTCGACGCGTCGAAGTCCTTGCCGATGCCGCCGCCGATCGCCACCGCCAGATTGTAGATGTCCTCGTGGTCCAGCAGCTTGTCGGGACGGGTCTTCTCGACGTTGAGGATCTTGCCTCTCAGCGGCAGGATCGCCTGGAATCCGCGGTCCCTGCCTTGTTTCGCGCTGCCGCCGGCGGATTCACCCTCGACGATGTACAGCTCGCATTTCGCCGGATCCCTCTCGGAGCAGTCGGCCAGTTTGCCGGGGAGGCTCGTGGTTTCGAGCACGGATTTCCTCCGCGTCGCGTCCCTGGCCTTCCTCGCCGCCTCCCTGCCCTCGTAAGCGCTCATCGCCTTCCTCACGATCGTCTGCGCGACCGCGGGGTTCTCGAGCATGAATTCGGAGAGCTTCTCGCCCACCAGCGCCGATACCGCCCTCTGGGCGACGCTGCTGCCCAGTTTGGACTTGGTCTGGCTCTCGAACTGCGGATCGCCCATCTTGATGCTGATTATGGCGGTCAGCCCCTCGCGGACGTCGGTGCCGTCCAAGGTCATTTCCTTGAGGAGGTTGTTCTCCTTGCCGTACTCGTTGACCGTTTTGGTGAGCGCCGTCCGGAACCCGGTCAGGTGCGTTCCGCCCTCGGTCGTGTTCTCGGAATTGACGAACGAGTTGACCGATTCGTTGTATCCCGAGGTGTACTGCATCGCGATGTCCACGGTGACGCCCTCCTTCTCCCCCGAGACCAGGATCGGCTGGGGGTGCAGAGAGGTCTTGGAACGGTTGAGGAACTGCACGAACTCGGAGACGCCCCCGTCGTAATGGTACGTCTCGGTCTTGGCCGGTTCGATCCTCCGGTCGGTGAAGATGATGGTGGCCTCCTTGTTGAGGAACGCCTGGTTCCTGAATCTGTTCTGGAGCGTCGCGAAATCGAACACCAGTTCCTCGAATATCTGCCCGTCGGGGTGGAAGGTCAGCTTGGTGCCGTGCCTGGAGGATTCGCCTGCCTCGGCCACCGGCCCGTCCGGGATGCCGCGGCTGTAGGTCTGGCGGAAGACCTTGCCCTTCTGCTCGACCGTCACCTCCAATCTGCTGGAGAGGGCGTTGACCACCGCCACGCCCACCCCGTGCAACCCGCCCGAGAACTTGTAGGACTTCTGGTCGAACTTGCCGCCGGCATGGAGGTCGGTGAGGCAGATCTCGATCCCGCTCTTGCCTTCTTTATGATTGAAATCGGACGGTATGCCCCTGCCGTCGTCTTTGACGGTCACGGATCCGTCGGTGTTCAGGAAGATCTCGACCCTGGTCGCGTATCCTGCCATGATCTCGTCGATGCTGTTGTCCACGACCTCGTAGACGAGATGATGCAGCCCTCTGGCGTCCGTGCTCCCCACGTACATGCCGGGTCTTGTCCTGACCGCCTCGAGCCCCTTCAGCACCACCAGGCTGTCGGCGTTGTAGTCGCCCCGCTTGTCCTTCCCATCCTTATGATTGTCCGCCATGATCGTTCAACGACCAGGACATGCTGTACACCTATATATACGCGCGAGCGCGCGCGAGGCCGCGGGCGTCGCCATCACCTTAAAATAAAAATGCCCCGATAACAAGGTGATACCGATGAGTACGATAATGGAGGAAGCCCGCAGAGGCATCACGCCTCTGATCAGGGAGATCGCGAAGAAGGAGGGGGTCAGCGAGGAGTTCGTCCGCAACGGCATCGCCTCCGGCCGCATCTGCGCACCCTGCAATCCCGTGCACGATCCGGAGCCCTGCGCGATCGGCGCGGGCATGTCGGTCAAGGTGAATGTGAACCTGGGGACCTCCCGCGACCTCGTGGACGTCGACAGCGAGATGCGCAAGCTGGAGATCGCCTTGGAACACGGCACGGACGCCGTGATGGACCTCAGCACCGGCGGGGACATCGACGCCATCAGGGCCAGGCTCCTGGGGGGATGCCCCGTGATCATGGGGTCCGTCCCCATCTACCAGACCGGGCTGACCGCGGCCAGGCGGGATGCCGTGGTGGAGATGACCGAGGACGATATCTTCGGAGGTATAGAGAAACACGCGCGCGACGGCATCGATTTCATGACCGTGCACTGCGGCATAACCCGGGAGACGGTGTCGTGGCTCAAGAAGAGCGGCCGCCTCATGGACGTGGTCTCGCGGGGAGGGTCGTTCCTGACCGCGTGGATCCTGCACAATGACGAGGAGAACCCCCTGTTCAAGGATTTCGATTACCTGTTGGAACTCGCCCGGGAGCACGAGTTCGCGCTCTCGCTCGGAGACGGCCTCCGGCCGGGATGCATCGACGACGCCTCCGATCCCGCCCAGCTGTCCGAGTTGATGACCTTGGGGCATCTGGTCGAACGGGCGCGCGAGGCGGGGGTGCAGACGATGGTCGAGGGACCTGGCCATGTGCCGTTGGACCAGATCGCCATGAACATGCAGCTGGAGAAGAGGCTCTGCCACGAGGCCCCGTTCTACGTCCTCGGGCCCCTGGTCACCGACATCGCCCCCGGATACGATCACCTGGTGGGTGCGATCGGAGGCGCGGTGGCGGCTCAGAACGGCGCCGATTTCCTCTGCTACCTGACTCCGGCGGAGCATCTGTCGCTGCCGGACGAGGACGATGTCCGGGAAGGCGTCATCGCCTCGAAGATCGCCGCCCATGTCGGCGACCTCTGCAGGGGAAGGGGACGCGAGCGGGACACCGCCATGGCGAAGGCGAGGAAACAGCTCGACTGGGATGCGATGTTCGACGTCTGCATCGATCCGGTCAAAGCCCGGGCCTACCGCGAGCGCGGCTGCACCGAGAAGGAGGAGGGCTGCTCCATGTGCGGGGACGTCTGCGCCATCAAGATCGTCGGCAAGTACCTCGTCAAGGATCCGGACGACGACGAGGCATGAGATAAGGCAATGGAGCCACTGGAGGGAATCGAACCCCCGGCCTACGGTTTACGAAACCGCCGCTCTACCGCTGAGCCACAGTGGCACTGCCAACGCCTAACTCGACTAAGCACAAAAAGGTTGCTTATACGCGGTAGGAAGGGAACATATCCCTGAACACCACCGCATCCTGCTCGACCAGCGGCGATTCGCAGATGAAGGTGCAATCCCGCGGGGATCCGTCCATCAGATCCGCGAGGAACTGCAGGTCGGGTTCCTTGGTCTCGAGCGGCAGATGCGAGATCTCCCCCCTCTCCCCGTATTTTATGCAGCTGATGTGGAAATGCGCGATGTCCCCTCCGAGCGGGAGGAACTCGTCCAGGATCCCGGCCATGTCCTCCGGGGTCTTGATGCGCCCGTTGTCTCTGGCGTGGACGTGGGCGACGTCGAGCACGGCTTTGACGCCGTCGACGGCGTCGATCACCGCGGCGATCTCCTCCAGCGTGCCGAACTGGGCCTTCTTGCCCATGGTCTCGATCCCGAGGGTCACGTCCCGGATCCCCTCGTCGTCCATGAGGTCCTTGCATCTGGTGAGTCCCTCGATCACCGCCGGCAGGGCCGCCGCCGGCGTCTTGCCGTACGATGCCGCATGGATGACGATGATGTACGCTCCCAGATGATGCGCGGCCCTCGCGGTGTCCGTCACCCATCTCAGGCTGTTGACCCTGGTCTCGGGGTTCTCGGAGTTGAAATTGATGTAATACGGGGCGTGGCAGCTCATCCTGATGTCCAATCCCTTGGCGTATGCGCCGATCGCCTTGGCCCTCTCCTCGGATATCCGCGCCCCTCTGACGAATCCCACCTCCAGGGCGTCCAAGCCGAGTTCCCTCGTGTATTTCAGCGACCCCTCCGGCGTCTTGCCTGCGGAAGGGTACCCTGCCGGTCCGAATCTCATGCACCGCCATGGGATTCGGATTATATCATTCCTCGGAATGGGTTTATACTCCGCGATGCATCGGAGCAGACGATGCGGATCACCATGGACGTCTCGCTCGATCCGACGCTCGGATGCGGGCAGGCCCATCGCTGGGTCAGGACCGCCGACGGCTGGCAGGGCGTCATCGGCCGGGAGGTCGTGACGCTGGTGCAGACGGAGGACGGTTTCGATTGCTCCGGATCCTCCGACCGCCGGCGCATAGCGGATTACTTCAGAGCGGACGACGACCTGGCCGCCATGGTCGCGGAGGTCTCCTCCCGCGACCCCCGTTTAGCCTGCCTGGCGGCGGCATGCCCGGGCTTGAGGCTGCTGCGCCAGGACCGATGGGAGTGCTTGGCCACATACGTCCTCGCCACCAACGCCAATGTCAAACGCATCGCCGCGATGGTCGAAGCGGTCTGCGAACGGTTCGGCGACGACCTCGGAGGCCGCCGCTCGTTCCCCGAGCCCGGACGGATCCTGGACGGATGCGACGAGCTCGGCCTCTGCAGACTCGGGTACAGGGAGGGCAGGCTGCTGAAGCTGGCCGAGAAGGTGGAATGCGGCGAGGTGGACCTGGAACGCATCGCCGGCGAGGACCGCGTCGGCTGCGTCGAGGCGCTGATGGAGATAGAAGGGGTCGGCCCCAAAGTGGCGGATTGCGTAGCCCTCTTCGCCTTCGACCACCTGGACGCCTTCCCCGTCGACGTGCGCATCGCCAAGGTCATGGAATCGATGTACGGGGTGTCCGGCAGCTACAGGAAGGTCTCCGATTACGGCCGCGAGACCTTCGGCCGATACGCAGGGTACGCCCAGGAACTGCTTTACCACTGCGGCCGCGGCGTCACATGCCCGGATGGGTCTTGAGGTAGAACTCGGACACGTCCCAGTCCTCGTCCTCCTGCTCCCGGTCGTCCTCTATCCTGACGCCCAGCTGCCGCGAGCACTCCCGGATGTGCCGCATGGCCGCATCGGAGCCCTCAAAATCCTCGACCTTGGCTCCGGTCGAGCACAGCTTGCCCTTGAACGACCCGATGATCCCGGTGCCGGAGAAGACCACGCACTCGGATGAGCCGACCTGCCTTTTGATGCGGTCCCTGAGGAACAGATGCAGGTTATCCTGGGTGTTCAGGATCAGCTTCTCGGCGAACGGCTCGATGTCCGTTCCGACATCGTCCTTCAGCATCCATCTGAGCGTGGGATCGTCACGGACCAGGAAACCCTTGACCAGCAGACCCTCATCCTCCAGGTTGGCGAGGATCTCCCGGGTCACGCCCATGCGCATGCCCATGAACTGCGCCAGGCCCTCGGCGGAGAAGATCCCGAAGTCGTCGAAATGCATCCTGACGATCTCCGTCAGGGCCTGCACGTTCCCGATCCCCCGGGACGGCACGATGCTGTAGTACGAATCCGCGTCCTGATAGAGCAGGGATTGCTTGGACATCGCGCCCAGCACCTCCGCGGTCCTCTCGGCGGACAGGGGGGAATGGTCGACGATCTCGCGTCTGGACAGGGGCTGGCGGTCCTGGATGAGCGCATGGATCAGCAGGGTGTCCTCGTCCATGGCGGACTCCTTCGCCGCTCGGAAGAGCGGGGCGAAATCCAATGTCGTGTAGCCCACGTACGGAGGGGACAGGGTCATCTTCACCAGCAGGCCGCGCTCGACCTGCTTCTTGATCGAGGTCTTCTCGGCGACCCTGGTGTAGAGCTCCTGGTCGTTGCGTATGTAGCCTCTGGCGGCGACGCACTGGTCGACCGTCGCGTACTTGGAATGCTTGGACACCCTCTGTCTGCGGAAGACGTAGCTGACGTACTCGTCCTCGGTCATGGTCCTGGTCACGAACCTGCCCTTCGCATAGAATCCGTTGATGAGCACGTAGCCCGCGGCATCCAAGGCCGCGCGGGCCTCGTCGCCGAGTTCGGAGGCATCGACGTCCGCGATCTCGCGTATCCTGACGATGTCCGTGCCCTTCATGCGGTAGAAGCGCATGAGCTCGTCGACCGCGGCGAGGACCTCTCCGAGATCCTCCGGGGCATCCAGGTCCATGCTGCGGATCTCGATGCAACCGGACATCTCCCATAGTTCCAGCGCGCCTATGACGTCGTTGCCCCGGACCAGCGGGTAGATCCACCGGTCGCCGTATCGGGCCGACAGTTCGGCCCATTTGACGCCCAGGGCGTGATCGAACATGGAGAGCACCCTCACCAACCCGTCCGACCGCGAGGCCTTCTCCAGCAGGGGGACCTCGTCGGGCATGACGTACATGGTCAGCTGCGAGCCGCCGACCAGGATCGGCACCGCTCCGACCTCCTCGGCCATGCGGACGACCTCGTCCGCGTCCAGTCCCGTCATGAATCTCAGCGCCTGCGCCGAGACGGGGCCGTGCGAGGCTATGTAGCCGCCGACCAGGTCGCGGGAGGGATCGCCTCCGGGCGCCTGCGGGCGGTAGACCTTGTAGACGTTCTCGGTGCCCCAGTCCTCCCGTTCGTCGAAAGCGCGGATCACCTTCAGCGAGCGGTCGAGGCGCTGCAGCGAATCCTTGACCGCCTCTTTGTCCAGGCCGGTCGCCGCCACCAGCTGCCTCATGGTGGCGTGCCCGAGGCCGTCGATCGCACCCAGGAGCTTCTTGTCCTCGTCGGTGGACTCGTCCGCTCTCAGCGAGGCGAGCCGGTCGCCGTCCTCGGACAGCACGAACCTCACCTTGCCCCTGACGAACCTGCCGAGCAGGATCCGCTCGGATTCCCGCAGGGCCTGCCATTCGCGCAGATCGAAGCCTTCGACCCGGTTGAACACGTCGAGCTCGCTGCCGGCCGAGCCGTAGAATCCGAAGAACCCCTCGATCGTGTCGAACCGCTCCCCTTTGGACGCCTTGTAATCCTCCACGGTCTCGAAGTCGTAGACGTTCTCCTCCCCCGCCCTGAGCCTCAGGCGGTCGAGCATGCGCATGTACTGGATGCTCTCGGAGACCAGGAAGAACCCTTTGGCGACCTCCTCTCCGTTGACCAGCGACTCCAGCGACGTGCGCGCGTCCTCCTCGGACAGGGACAGGGCATACGCGACCTCGTGCACCGTGGCCGGCGCGAAGCACTCCAGGAAACGCAGCACGGCCGCGTCGATGCTCGCGGAGCGGTTGAGCTCCGGATGGTCGGCCCTGCCGAAACGCCACCTGCCGTTCGCGGTGACGTCCGTCCTGGTGACGCGGTACATCGATTCCAGCTTGCGCAGGGACCTGGATACCGCGTCCTCGCTCGCCTCCAGGCCGTCGGCGATCTCCTTCAGGGCCGTCCTCTGCTCCACACGGCCGTAGACCTGCGCATCCAGCTCGCTCAGCTCGCGCTCCTTGACGGTGGCCGCCGCATAGACGGGCACCTCGGATGCGGCCATGATGTGCGGCTCGTCCATGAACACCGTGCCGATCCCGCCCTCCCTGAGCAGCTCGCCGATCCAACCGTCGACCGTCTTGCGTTCGACGTCGCAGTAGGCGTAGATGTGCCGTCCGCGCTCCCGCATCGCCTGCAGCGGGCCGGTGCGCATCAGCAGCGCGGGTATGTCCCCTTTGGCGGCCACGCGCCCGATCTTCTGCCGGAAGTAGGGGACGACCGTGTCCTCGTCGAACTCGAAATCCCTGACCGAGTCCCCCAAGGCCTTGACCAGCACCTTGCGGTGCAGCTCCCTGAGCAGCGCGGACCGGTCCTCCATCAGGACGATGTCGGAGAATCCCGAGAGGATTATCGAGTGCGCGAACGGCGACGGCGTGCCGCTGAACCTGATCGTGCGGACCGCGGTGCCGGCCTCGATCATCTCCAGCACCCGGACGGCGTTCTTCAGGTCCATGTCGTCCTCGAGCACCTCGCGGTAGGTCTCCTCGATGACAGGCTCGTTCTCCATGTTGCCGAGCGCCTCCAGCAGGTACGACGAGCGCACCTGCTGCCGGTTGACCGAGATCGGCCGGCCTTTGTAACTGCGGAGGATCATGAAGCTGCGGGCGGCGGTGTGCCTGAACCTCAGCTTGAAGATCTCCGAGTTCTTGATCGATTTCCTCAGGATCGTCTGCAGGTCCGACGGGGACAGCATCCCCGGGATCCGCTCGATGTCGATCCTCCTGGAAGTGCCGATCATGAAATTGTCGTCGGTGATGGTCACGGACACGTTGGACCCGAGGATGTTGGTCATCCGGTACGCGTACGCCCGCGACAGGGCGTCGTTGACCCTCCTGCCGAACGGGAAGTGGAAGATGATCCTCTGGTTGTCGGACGGGTCGATGTACTCCTCGATGGCCAGGGTGTCGATGTCCGGGATGAACCCCGTGACCGCCCTCTGCTCGCGCATGTAGGATACGATGCTCCTGGCCGAGCCGTCGTCGATGTCGAACTCGTACGTCATCTCGGCGATCAGCGTCTCCGTGTCGCCGTCGATGCGCTGCACCATCTCCTTCCTGAACTCGGCGATGTCTAAGGAAAGGTCGAAGCTCCGCGGGAGCATCTCCCCCGCCCAGGAGGGCACGGTCGGTTTCCTCCCCGCAGCCTCCTTGACGTAGGCCATCATCCCTTTGGAGCGCACGAACTCGAAGGACCTGCCGCCGAGCACGAAGACATCCTTCGGCGAGAGCCTCTCGACGAACTTCTCGGACAGCTCGCCGGCGACCGTGCCGCGGTTGGTCACCACCCGGTAGTTGGCCTCCTCGGGGATGGTCCCCAGGTTCATCAGGTAGATCATCCGGGACCCTCTCTTCCTGCCGAAGGTCCGCTCCTCCTCGTCGTACCAGATCTTCGAGTACACGCCCTCGTGCTCGTCCTTGCTGCCCAGGTACCTGAGCACGTTGATGAAGCTCTCCCTCGGCAGGTTGCGGTAGTTGTACGCGCCCTTGACCAGCGCATAGGCGTCATCCT
Source organism: Methanobacteriota archaeon (assembly GCA_012719315.1). Lineage (GTDB taxonomy): Archaea > Thermoplasmatota > Thermoplasmata > Methanomassiliicoccales > Methanomethylophilaceae > Methanogranum. The sequence goes on along the minus strand of JAAYAP010000014.1, from coordinate 15,033 downwards.
CCTCCCATCTGGATTCGAGGCTCATCCCCACCACCGCCTGGGCGAGCACGTCCAGGCAGTTCTCCGGGATCCCCACGCGATCGATGTCGCTGCGATGCGCGGCGCGGCACATGACCGCGCACTCGACCAGGTCGTCCGGGTCGAACACCAGCAGGCGCCCTTTGGCCACCCTGCCGAAGCTGTGCCCCGACCTGCCGATCCGCTGCAATCCCTTGGCCACCGACTTGGGCGAGCCGATCTGGCAGACGAGGTCGACCGAGCCGATGTCGATGCCCAGCTCCAGCGAGGTGGACGAGACCACGCATCTGATCTCCCCCCGTTTGAGGCGCTCCTCGACATCGAGGCGGATCTCCTTGCCCAGGGAGCTGTGGTGCACCTCGATGCTCTCCAAGCCCCTCTCCTTGAGTTTGTACACCACGCTCTCCGCCCCGGATCGCGTGTTCGTGAAGATCAGGGTGGTCTCGTGCGTGTCGACGAGGTCCTTCAGTTTATCGTACATCATCGAGTTGACGATGTCGGAGGACAGTGTGGTCATGTCCTCGGTCGGGCAGATCACCTCCAGATCGAGCATCTTCTTGGAATCGGACTCAATCAGGGCGACATCGCGGATGCCGCCGTCGGGATCGCACCCCACCAGATAGCCGGCGATCGCATCCATGGGGGCGAGGGTCGCCGACAGGCCGATCCTGGTGAAGTCGCGGTTGCAGAAGTGCCTCAGCCGCTCGAGCGAGAGCGAGAGCAGCACGCCTCGTTTCGACTCGCAGATGTCGTGTATCTCGTCGAGGATCACCCATTCCACGTCTTTGAAGCTCTCGCTGAACTTGGGGGCGGCGAGTATGAGCGAGAGCGACTCCGGAGTCGTGATCAGGATGTGCGGCGGACGCCGCACCATCTTCTGCCTGTCGCTCTGGGAGGTGTCGCCCGAACGCACGGCGACCCTGATGTCGGGCACGGTCAGGCCCCTCTCCTCGGCGATCCGCCTCATCTCCTCCAGCGGCCCGTTCAGGTTCCTGTTGACGTCGTTGGCCAGGGCTTTAAGGGGGGAGATGTAGATGCAGTAGATCCGCTCCTCCAGACGGCCTTCCGACGCGTACCTGACCAATTCGTTGATGATGCTCGTGAATGCGGTGAGCGTCTTGCCCGAGCCGGTGGGGGACGAGACCAGCACGTTGCGGCGTTCGTGGATCACCGGGATCGCCTTGGACTGGGGCTCGGTGAGATCGTCGAAACGCTCGTAGAACCATTCGGAGACCGTGGGCTCCATCAGGCCCATCACCTCCTCCATGCTGTACTCTCTATCAATCCGTTCCAAACACTCACCTGGATGAACGTTTACCTTATGAGGAGGATGTATTTATTACTCCCGAGGGGCGGCCCCGCGGGCCGCGGAAGCCCCGGCCCCGCCTGCCGCTGCCGAGTGGAAGATATAAAGACAGGTAACACGATGGTGTGGCGATGAGACGCAAGCTGATGTTGCCCGCCTTGGCGCTGTTCATCGCCCTGCTGATGCTGCCGGCGTTCGCCGCGGATGCATCCGGGGCATCCGAGACGTATTCCGTAGAAGGCTACGTCATCGACACCCAGCCCAAAGGGAACATGCCGCTGGAAGGCGTGACGGTCACCATCCGCATCATCAACACCGACTACATCGACGTCACCGATCCCGACGGGTTCTTCTCGGTGTCCGTGCCTTCGTCCGAGGGTCTGCGGATTAAGTTCACCAAAGAGGGGTACACTCTGAGGGCTTGTCCCAACGTCGGCGAGCAGGCCGATATCGACGGATACCTGCCACTCAGCCTCGCCGGGCTCGAGCCCGACGTCCACAACACATACAGGATCACCTCGGGGGCGAACGGCATGCAGGCGGCCGTCATGAGCACCTCCTACGCGGTCGTCACCGGTGTCATCTCGTATGCGGGGGGCCAGGTCATCGGCGCCGATGTGGTGCTGATCTCGAGCAGCACGGGCAGTATCTACAACGGCAGCACCGACTCCGGCGGCAGGTACTCCGTTCAATGCCCCACCGGGGAGTACTACCTGAAAGTCAGCCGCAACGGCTTCGTCTCCAGCGAACCGGTCGTGATCACCGCCAGCGGCACAACCGTCGTGCCGACGGTGATCCTGGTCCAGAAGAGCAGCAACACCTACTTCGGGCTCGGCACCGCCCATGTCCTCATGATCGCGAGCGTGCTGCTGGGCATCACGTTCTCGGCCTCGATGTTCATGTTGGCCCGCGCCAAGGGCGACGACCTCGGGATCATCGACGACACCCATGTCGAAGAAGAGGCCGACGACGACGAGATCCCGGTTTTGATACGTTAACTCCTCTTCAGCGATCTCCTGACATCCTCGTAGAGGCTGTTGCCGTGGGCGTCCATGGCGACGACCAGCGGGCCCAGGTTCTCGGCCTCGAGCAGCCACATCGCCTCGGCCATGCCCAGATCCTCCCATTCGACGCCTCTGACCCGCGGCAGGCTCTCGGCCAGCGACACCGCGGTGCCGCCCGTGGCGGCGAGGTAGACGCATCCGACCTCCCGCATCGCCTCGAGGACGTCCTGCGACATCCCGCCCTTGCCGATGACCGCTCTGACGGAGAACGTCCTGATCATCTCCGGCCCCGCTTTGTCCATCCGGGCGCTGGTGGTCGGCCCGGCCGCCACCACCGTCCATCCGTTCGGCCCCCGGGCCATGATCGGCCCGCAATGGAACAGCGTGGCGCCCTCGAGCTCCTTAGGCACGACCTTGCCCCGGTCATGGTAGTCGAGCGCGCGCATCTGCACCGCGTCCCTGCCGGTGACCAGCGGGCCGCTGGCCGACACGACCTCGCCGATCCGCAGTCCGCGCACGTCGTCATGTGAGAGCGGCAGCCGGATGCGTTTCACAGCCATGCCCCCTGACTGTAGACCGCGTCGCCCGCGCCGAGCCTCACCGAGGCCCTGCGTGTGGCCCAGCAGCCGATGTTGACCGCCACCGGCAGACTCGCCGTGTGGCAGTGCGCCTTGTCGATCCGGACCGCCAGCACCGTGGCGGAACCGCCGAGCCCCATCGGCCCGAGCCCGCTGCCGTTGAGCCTGACGAAGAGGTCCTCCTCCATCTCCCTGAGGACGGGGTCGGGGTTCTCCTCGTCGATCGGCCTCGCCAGCACCCGTTTGGCCATGGCGACGCACTCATCGGCCATGCCGCCGATGCCCACGCCGACCACTCCGGGAGGGCACGGCCGGCCCCCGGCATCCAGGACGGCGTCGACGACGAAGCGCATCACGCCCGCGACCCCGTCCGAGGGGTCGAGCATGCCGAGGCGGGTCATGTTCTCGGAGCCCGCCCCTTTGACCAGGACGGTTATCTCCGTGTAATCGCCGTCGGACGGCAGGTGATGGATCACGGGCATGCCCCTGCCGAGGTTCCTGCCGTCGTTCTCCCGGGTCAGCGGATCGACGGTGTTGGGCCGCAGCGGGATCTCCCGCGTCGCCCTCTCCACACCCCGCGCGATGGCGTCGGCGATGGAGGGGTCGTATCCGCCCTTGACGTAGAACACCGGTATGCCGGTGTCCTGGCACATCGGCCTCCCCAGCAGACCCGCTTTCCTGACGTTGTCCAGCACCGCCCCCAGCTGGGTGGAGGCGATGGCGTTCGGCTCCCAGGCGGCAGCGGACTCCAGCGCCCATCCGATGTCCTGGGGCAGTTTCGTGTTGGCCAGACGCAGCAGGTTGACCACCACGTCCTCGATGGATTCGGGAAGCTTTATCACAGACATCTGTTCACATCCGTTCGGGCACGAAGAGGATCGTGCCGTCTATGTTCGCGACCTTGGCCGTCTCCGCGGCCGGCGTCCCCGCCGGCACGACCAGGTCGATGGTCTCGTATGTCGTCGGGTGGAGGATCTGGATCTCGGTCTCCGATCTGGACACCACGACGGCGTCGATCAGCTCGTCGGCTCCGAGGACCACCTCCAGCCCCTCCATCTCCGTATGCTTCAGGTTGCGGTCCCTGAAGTCCGCGAGCGCGGTGATCCTGCCTCCGGAGGCGAAGATCCTCGAGAGCAGGTGCAGACCGCCCGCATACCTCACGATGTCGCCGACGTGGAAGTCCGGCAGGCGGACCAGATAGGTTATCCTGAACATGTCCTGACCGTCGCGGGTCTGGCCCACGAGCTTGAACGCCTCTTTCGATTCCGCCGAATAGGCGTCCGACAGGACCTTGGCGATGGCCTTGCCCAGCTGGATCGAGGACAGGTAGACGTCCACCCCGCCGGGCACATCCTCGATCTTCGAGATGAAGATGTTGCGGTTGTTCTTCGCCTGCGCCGCCACCTGGCCGTCGATGCGCCCCAGCACCTCGCGCCTGAGCCGCGGCGGCAGGTCCTTGCGACGGGTGCGGATCTGGATTATCGACTCGTAGTAGTTGCCGAGGTACCTGGAGCACCGCTTGCAGACCGTGTTCTTCACGCGGACGACGGTCTCGTCCTCGGCGTCCAGGGTGACGTCCGAGACCTCCAGCAGCGCCCGGACATGAACGAGGTAGTTGTTCTCGTCAAGCTCCTCGGCCTCGGCCGCGACCTCGAGGACCTCCGCCTCCCTGATCGCCGAGAGATGCTCGATCGCCACGTCCTCCGCCGCCTGCGGCCGCGATACCGGGACCCATGCGTTGCGGATGCGGAACTCCCCGCAGTTGGTGCACATCTGCAGATCGACGTGGTGCGGCAGCGACAGCAGCTTGCGGCCGTCCAGGAAGCATTCCGTGCACAGCCCGTCTATCACTTCCTCGACATCCTTGCCGCATCTGACGCAGAACCTCACATCATCACCACCTGGGCGTGCTTCACCCCGCCGATGTCCATGACGCAGTCCGCCGAGACGAGCCCTTCGCGCACCGCGACCCCGATGACGGCGTTGCCCACCATGTTGATCACCGATGCCGAGCGGGTGCGCTCCAGGAAGGTCTCCTCGGAGACGGATTCCCCGCAGTAGAACCGCTCGGAGACGGTTATCCTCGCCCCTCCGCCTCTGAACGTCATCCCCAGGATGTCCTCGTCGCAGGCGGCCAGTATCCGGTCGTTCTCGTGAACGTGTATCCTGACGTATACCATTTCAAGCCCTCTTGTACATGTCCGCGCGCGGATTGAAGAGCATCCCTTCCGTGGCCAGGTTGCGGAGGATCTTCTTGACCTCGTCGTCGGTCATGCCGTCGTTCGATGCATGGACGAGGATCTCCTCCAGCGAGATGCCGTCCGAGGAGCCGAACATATCGATGATCCTCATCACCGTCTTGTTGCGGTCGCGGTCCCTCTTGGTGTAGTTCGAATCGATCGCGCTCATATCCCAGAGGCCGCCGTTGCTGGATGCGAACTCGGACAGGTAGTACTCCACCAGGCCGACCGCGCGTTTGGCATCCGATTCCTCCACGACCCGGTTGAGCCTCAGCCTCGCCGAGGCTTCGGACAGGCGCACCAGCGCCTCCAGCTGCCTCGCGGTTATCGTTATCGTCCCGTCCGCCCTGCCCATGTCCCTGATTTTGAGATAGCTGTCCTGGATGATGCGCGTCGCGGCATCGGACATCACCGGCACGATGCGCTTGGAGTAGGCGACGTACTTCCTGAGGATCTCCACGTCGTAGAACGGTTTGACGCCCTTCGTCGATTCCCAGATGGCCTCGGCGTCGATGCCGTCGATGGCCGCCCCCTCCGCCATCTGCCTGATCTCGCCGCGGCGATGGACCCCCAGTATGTGGGACGACAGCTCCGCGTCCTTGACGCGGTCGGGCCGGTCGGTGAGCACGAACAGCAGATCGAAACGCGACATCAGCGCCGGAGGCAGGTCGATCTGCTCGTTGAGGGTGCCCATGTTCTCGGTCTCGAACCTGCCGAACTTGGGATTGGCGGCGGCGAGCATGGAGCATCTGCACTGGAGCGTGGCGGTGATCCCCGCCTTCGCGACGGAGATCCTCTGCGATTCCATCGCCTCATGCAGCGAGGAACGGTCCTGGGTGGTCATCTTGTCCAATTCGTCGATGCAAGCCAGACCCTTGTCGGCCAGCACCAGGGCGCCCGCCTCGAGCGTCCATCTCCCGTCGCCGAAATCGTCTTTGACCGCGGCGGCCGTGAGTCCCGCCGCCGAAGCCGATTTGCCGGATGCGTATATGCCGCGCGGGGCGAGCAGGCTCATGTACCGGAGGATCTGCGACTTGGCCACGCCCGGGTCCCCGACCAGCAGGATGTGTATATCCCCTCTTATCGAGGTCTTGTCGTCCATCTCCTTGTGGCAGCCGCCGAACAGCTGCAGGGCGATGGCGCTCTTGACCTCGTCCATGCCGAAGATCGTCGGGGATATCGAAGCCACGATCCTCTCGAAGAGCGCGGGGTCGCGCGACATCGCGAGGATCTGCTCCTCGTCCTCTTCGGTGATCTGTATGTCGTCGTACTCGTGCTGCTCGAATTCCACCGACATCACGTCGATGTAGATCTCGAAGACGGTGGTCTTGTCGCGCTCGGGCTTCTCCACCGAGCGGATGATGCCGTTCATCGTCACCCGGTTGCCTGCGGTTATCGCCCCGGAGATGTCGTCCTCGACGTAGCCCGACAGCCGCTCGGGCTGGGCTCCGCCCCGCAATCCCTCCGGGCTCTCCTGGATCTCGACCTTCTGCGTGTCCTTGTACAGCGACTGCTTGTCGTCCAGGATGAAACGCACGGCCTGTTTGTTGCAGCCGCTCTCGGCGTTGACGCACATGATCGGCTCCTTCAGGATCATGCTCTTCTGCTCCTCCCACATCTCCGCGTTGCAGCGGGCGCACCTGAACAGGGCGTGCGTCATCCTCGGGCGGACCGAGGTCGCCTTCCTGACCAGCCCCTCCACGGCCACCAGTTTGCCGAGGTGCTTGGACCGCAGGTGGCGGATGTCGACCTTGGCGTCGCGGGGCAGCTCGACGATCCGGAGGTTGACCTCCCGCTTGCCGTCCCATGTCGGGGGCAGGGAGGCCTTGATCGTCTCCTTGCCTTTGGCGATGAACAGGTCCGGGTACTCCAGGACGTTCAGCGCGAAATCTATGTCATAGGCCTCGATGTCCTTGTACGAGACGGTCACGCTCTTCTTCTCGGGGTAGTTCGCGGCCGTGTCCGCGATGATGAGCCTGTACCGGTCGTCGCCGAGGATCGCCTCCCATCCGGCCTTTATGTCCTGCTCCTGGAATCCCGACATCGTCACCCGTCCCTCCGCGCAAGGCACTCCGCGTCCGTCCACCAGACCCACCCGCCGGCGTCCGCGGAGACCTCGCCTTTGATCAGCCCCCTCCTCCGCAGCCGGTTGAGGGCCTTGGCCATGTCGTCCGGGCATCTGTGGCGGAACTGGTCGTCCAGTCTCCCGATCACCTCCCCGGTGGTCAACGGCGTCCCGTCCATGACCTTCCAAACCAACGGCGCGATATCATCCTGCATCTGCTTCCTCCTAACGATGCCCGTGTAAATAAAGTGTCATGTCGCGGCGCCTCACGTCCGGGGGGAATCCGCGACGGAGGCGATGTACTCCTCCTGTATCCTCGCGACCTCGGCGCCGTCCTTCGCCGCGGAATAACCCGCCAGCAGGTCCCCGTTGAGCCTCATGAACTCGGGAGCCCAGTTGAACCGCCCCATGAAGGTCCCGGCCTGCTCCGTCTCCCCGAGGATGACCAGGGCCGCCAGCACCGCCTCGGCGCTGTTGAGCTCCAGGGGCCGTCCCCAATTGACCGGGTTGGCGGCCAGCAGATACGGCAACGCCCGCTCCTCGACGCGTCTGACCTTCGGGAACCCGTCTATGTGCGACCAGGTGAGGTCCATGACCACCAGCCCCCTGCGGGCGTGCCGGCGGTCGGCCGGCGACAGCACCCGGTCCGCGAACGGCGACAGCACCACCGAGCCGGGAGGGATGTCGGACAGCCGCTTCGCCTCCCGGGCGAGACCGAACCTCAGCATCCGCTTGGCGGTGCACTTGCGGGGATCGCATTGGCACTCGTCATAGACTCTGACCGGGATCATGCGCACACTAGCGCCTTGAGGCGATCGGGATCGCCCATGTTCCCGACGACCCACTTCCTGATCTTGGCCACCAGTTCGTCGTAGGCGTCGAACAGCTCGGCCTCGTCGGTGAACTCGTAATCCCGTATCGAGCCCATGTCGGCGAGGATCTGCTTCCCCTGCCACGGGGTCTTCGGCGCCCACGCTTCGAAGGTGCCGCCGGCGAGGTAGACGACGAAGTCGTACTCCTCGTCCTCGCGGAGGAGCTCCAGGTTCTTGAAGTCCTTGGAGACATGCCGTCTGATGTCCTCGCCCGACCGGTACATCGCGATGATCAGGTCGCAATCCACGATGTCATGCTCCGGACCCGCACTGTAGACCTCGTACAGGTCCCCGTACATCTGCCTGGTGAAGTGCTCGGCGATCTGCGACACCGAGTCGTTCTTCTGATCCACAAACAGCACTCTCAGCCTCTCCGCGGGTTTATCGGACATTGTAATCGGATGGAGAACAGGATGAGGGGATAAACGTTTTGTCCGGCGGCGGTGACGCCTCGCCGCAGCGTCGGAGACGGCTGCCGGAGGCGCCGGCAGTCGCCTGCGCTGCTGTATATCATACGTTGCATAACATACATGTATTACATTGATTACAACGATTTGTTAATATCTTCCGCACCGCCTGTTCATCATGAGCGCATCCGTGCGCTCCAAGGAGTGGGTGAAATGCAAGAAGAAGATGGGATGAGAGCAGCCGCACCGTCGTCGGCCCCGGGGAACGCCGTCGGCGGATGCGGCAACAGACATGCCGGACCCTGTCCGGATCATGGGAATGCGTGCACGGTCGTATGCGATCGGACCGTGCGGACGCGGGAACTGAGCGGAAACGGGCCGTCATCGGCAGCGGGGAGGCTGCGGCCGTGAGATTGGTCCATGTGTCGGACCTGCGCATCGGAGCGCCCGTCGCGGAATCGCCGGCGTTCACGCACTAGGGGATCTGCGACATCGCTTTGAGCGAACGCGCCGACGGCATCGTCATCACGGGGGATGTCTACGGCTCCTCCGAGCCGGACGGGGGATCCGTCGACGCCTTCGATGCTTTCCTCGCCTGCGCGGCGGACATCTGCCCCGTGTACATCGTGGCCGGGGAGAACGACCCTGCCGAGGGACTCGTCTTCACCGGCAGCATCATGCGGCAACAGGAGGTGTTCGTATCGGGTCCGTCGGCGACAGAGGTCGTCATGATCCGGACGGAGGACGAGTTCGGGCCCCTGGTCATGCAGATGCTGCCGTCGGATGCGGCCTCCGCATCCGTCAGATGCGTGCCGGATCCGGACACGGGCGTGCGCAACGTGCTGATCGGCCGACGTCGGCCGGTCGGACGCGGGACGGAGGCCGTGTCGCGCAACGACCGCGGGACGGGTCTGCGCCGCGGGGAGACGGGGCCGACGATCGTGTCGCTGGTGCGTCTGGACGGGAACGGGGCGACGGCGGTCGAGGAGGCGGAGCCGTCCCGGTCCCTCTGCCCGTAGACGGCCTGATGCGTATCCGCGACGACGGGGTCCGCAGCCTGCCCGGATCCCGCCGTCGCGGCCGTCAGACGCCCCCGCATTGCCAAAACGTATTAACCCGTGCCGTGATTGGCAGGATGCCGCGATGATGATCGTTTATCGAGCTGAACGTGATGATAGACGGGCGAGCTGAGCGGCGGACTTCTCAATAGATGTATATAATCGCCATCATGATGCATGCGCATGAAGCCTGTCCTGCAAGTGGCGCTGGACCTGATACAGCTGAACCGGGCCGTCGTCATCGCCAAGGAAGCCGTTGACGGCGGCGCCGACTGGGTGGAGGTCGGCACCCCTCTGGTCAAGAGCGAAGGCGCGGACGCGGTCCGCGCCATGCGCAGGGAATTCCCCGAAGCCACCATCGTCGCCGACGTCAAAGCCATGGACGTGGGCGGGTTGGAGGTGGAGATCATGGCCAAGGCCGGCGCCGATATCGTCACCGTCCTCGGTCTCGCCGACGATGCCACCATCGAGGAGGCCGTCTCCGTCGGCAGGAAATACGGCGCATCGGTGATGGTCGACATGATACGCGTGCCCGACCGCGTGGCCAGGGCCAAGGAGGTCGAGAAGCTGGGCGCGAGGTACATCTGCCTGCACATGGGCATCGATTCCCAGATGAAGGGGGAGGAGCCCCCGATCGACGTCTTGAGGAGGATGGTCTCCGAGACCGGCCTGCCCGTGGCGGTGGCCGGAGGCATAACCGCGGACACCGCCCGCGAATACGTCGAGGCCGGCGCCTCCGCCGTGATCGTCGGCGGCGGCATCATCAAGGCCCCCGACATCAGATCGGCGGCGGCCACCGTCAAGAAGGCCATGGCCGGTGTCGAGGTCAGGTCGGAGATCGCCAAGAAATACGGGGAGGAGGAGCTGTTCGAAGCCTTCTCGAAATGCTCCACCTGCAACATATCCGACGCACAGCACAAGACGGGGATCGTCATGGGCCTGCAGCCTCATATCAAGGACGGCGCCAGGATGGTCGGCAGGGCGCTGACCGTCCAGACCAGCAACGGCGACTGGGCCAAACCGGTCGAGGCCATCGACCGCGCCATGCCCGGGGATGTCATCGTGATCGATGTCGGCGGCGCCCCCATGGCCGTCTGGGGGGAGCTGGCGACCAACTCCGCGATCGTCATGGGCGTCAGAGGGGTCGTCATCGACGGCGCGATCAGGGACATCGACGATATCCGCAGGATCGGCTTCCCCGCCTTCTCCAGGAGCGTCGTGCCCTGCGCCGGCGAAGCCAAAGGCTACGGCGGCATCGGCATGGAGATCGCCGTCGGCGGTCAGAGGGTACGTACCGGGGATTGGATCATCGGCGACGAGAACGGCCTCGTCGTGGTGCCCGCCGAGCATGCCGTCGAGGTCGCCAACCGCTCGATCGATGTCAACGAGCGGGAGAACCGCACCCGCGAGGAGATCCGCAGGGGATCCACATTGTCCAAGGTCAACGAGTTGGCCAAATGGGAACCGGTGAAGTGATCAGCGGCGCCTGCCCTCGTGCAGATAGCCCCTGCCGGCCATGACCTCGAGCCTCCTGATCCTCTCCTCGATCGGCGGATGGGTCCTGAACATGCCCGACAGCAACGTCTTGTTACGGCCTTTGAGGGGGTTGGCGATCATCAGATTGGCGTACGACGGGTTGACGGACCGCTCCTGAGCGGCGGCGCACCCGCCGTCGATGCGCCGGAGCGCGCTGGCGAGCGCCAGCGGATCGCCCGTCATCAGCGCGGCCGACTCGTCCGCGAGGTATTCGCGGCTCCGCGAGATGCCCAGTTGGATCATCAGCGCGGCCGCGGGGGCGGTTATGCTCAGGATCAGCGCGATCATCGTCGCCTGCGCCTTGTACTTCCCGTCCATCAGCATGAACCACGCCGCATACCTCGCCGCGTAACTGATCGTGGCGGCCATGGTGGACACCACCGACATCACCAGGATGTCCCGGTTCTTCACATGTGACAATTCGTGGGCGAAGACCCCTTTGAGTTCGTCGTCGGACAGCATCTGCATCAGTCCGCGCGTGGCCACCACCGCGGCGTTCGCCGGATTCCTGCCGGTCGCGAAGGCGTTCGGCATCATGGTGTCGGCTATGCCGACCTCCGGCATCGGCAGGCCCGCCTTGAACGAGAGGTCGCGGACGATCGCATGCAGCCGCGGCTCCTCCTGCTCGGTGACGATACGGGCCCGGTTGGCCCTGAGCGCCGCGTTCTTGGAGAAGAAGTACGAGTAGGTTCCGATCAGGACGGATACCGCCAGCATCGCGACGAGTCCTGTCTGCCATGCGTCGGCGACGAAGCCGATGACATACCCTACGCCCAGCAGCGCCCCCGTCATCAGCAGGAACAGCAATCCGGTCTTGGCGCGCGCGAACATCGGTCACACCCCGTACTCGGCGGCCATGCCCACGTGGAAGTCGCCGACCGCGTCGCTGCCGAGGACGCCTCTGATATCGGTGATCGCGGCCGGGCAGGTGCAGTGGTTGAGCCGCAGGTCCGAGCAGCCGATCCCCTTGAAGAACTCGGCCGCGGCCCGCGCCCGCACCTTGTCCCTGCGGACGATGTGCAGACCGCCGATGTACGCGCGGGGGTCCCTCCCGAATCTGTCCCTGACCGTTTCCGCAACGGCCTCCGGCCCGCAGTGGGAGCAGCCGCTCAGCACCACCGGCCCGTCTGCCGTCGTCAGCACCAGGAAGCATTCGTCGCCTCCCGGGAACGGCAGAGGCGGCGTGATGTGCAGATTGTCGCTGAGCGCGGTCCAGTCCTCGACATATCCGACGCGGGCCATGTCGGCCAGTTCGGACGGGATGCGGATGCCGTGCGACCTGATCGGGCCTTTCCTGCCGGCGGACGAGGGGGATGCGAGGATCCCGATCGGCGACCGCCTCGCGGACAGCACCGCCCCCAGGCCGCCGACGTGATCCCTGTGCCCGTGCGACACCACCACCCTGTCCAGGCTCTCCGGGTCGATCTCCAGGTGATCCATGTTGTGCGCGAGGTACCTCGAACGCATGCCGGTGCCGAACAGGGTGCGCTGTCCGTCGACCTCGATCAGCATGGACGCTCCCTTCGCGCCGATGAACGGCGTCGCCTCCAGCGCCCCTTCGTCATAAACACAGAGTATTCTCGCCTTCATGCTGCCACGGTGAGGTGATTGACTCCCTGCGATAAAAACATCGTCTTGCACCGTGCGTGCGCCCGCCCGTTTCAGCGTTTGTACAGCATGTCGGGCAGATCCCTGCAGATCCTGTGCACCGCCTCCGCGTCGGCCAGGCCCGAGGACGTCATCTGCCTCACCTTCCTGGGGACGGTCGTCGGCGCCATGACCGCGGAGGGTTTGCCGAGGTCGTCGATGTAATCCGTCTCGATCAGGAACCTGGAGGAGCCCTTCGACAGGGCCTCGGCCAGGTTGGATCTGGACGCCGGCATCGAAGGCATCACCCCGTACGTCTCGGCGTCGGTGACGAACGGAGGGGACGCGTGCTTGACCACCAGCGCCGGGTCGAGCCCCGCCGCATCGGCGATGGCGCGCAACGAGCGGTTGGTGTCGACGGTGCCGGATTCGCAATGGATGATCACCGGTACGTCGTGCTCCCGGGCCAGCTCCATGCCCCTCAGCAGGATGCGGTCCGAAGCCTCCATCAGATCCGATCCGACCTCGAAATGCGGTCTGCCGATCTCCCCGAGGGCGCAGGCCCGGCCTTCGGCGACATCCGCGGCGGCGGCCTCCATGCCTTCGATCATCATCGCCTCGGCCGCCTCCAGGCCGTACCGCTCGGCAAGCGGCAGGATCAGGACCGGGTACGGTCCGACCGCGATGTTCACCTCGATACCGACCGCCTCGACGGCCATGCGGGCCAGCCGGTAGGTGATCCCGTAGGATTCCGAGAAGTCGGCGCCGCAGGTTATCGGCACCTCCGCGTAGGGCAGGGTGACCAGCGTCAGCCCGGTCCCGCCGGCGGCCGCGAACTCCCTGACCGCCTCGACGTTCCTGCCGTCCGGCCTCATGTGGAAATGATTGTCGTACGCGGGCAGGCCGTCCATGCCCCTTAAGCGCTGAGCAACGTAATTATAGATTACCCGCGATAGATATAACCGATGGACCGCAACTCCCGTTTCCTTTTGAGATCGCTCAGGAAATACTACAAGAGCTGCGCTCCCCCGATGCCGCATCGGTTCACCCGCCGGGAGTTCGGATTCATGTTCTTCGACCGGGAGATGATGCAGCGGCACACCTCCTTCGGCACGCAGGACGAGCTGAGACGGTTCCTGATCTCGCAGGTGCCCAGGCACAGCTACTACTCGACCGCTTATTACAGGCGGCCGGGGGCGCCGACCATGGACGAGAAGGAGTGGTTGGGTGCCGAGCTCATCTTCGATCTCGATGCCGATCATCTCGAGGGCGCCGGGGACATGACCTACGACGGCATGATGTCGCGGATCCGCGGGGAGATGGTCACGCTGGTGGATTCGTTCCTCATGGGGGACCTGGGCTTCCGGGAGGAGAGCATCCAGATCTGCTTCTCCGGCGGCAGGGGGTATCACGCGCACGTCACGCAGGACGATGTGCTCACGCTCGGAACGCATGAACGCCGGGAGCTGGTGGATTACATAACCTGCTCGGGCATGAACATCGATTGGATCTTCCCGGTGGACCACAGGCTGGTCGGCAGCGCGGTCGTGGCCGGGCAGACCCGCCGCAACATCGCCGAGATCCGGAGGATCCCCTCCGAGGATTCGGGGGGCTGGCGGCTGCGGATGCGCCGCGGCCTCATGGAGGTCGTCGAGGACGTCTGCACCATGGAGCCGGCCGCGCTGAAGCGGGCGTACCCGTCGATCAAAGGCAGCGGCAACAGCAGCCTGCTCAACCTGCAGGGCAGGCTGATCCCGGTCCGCGACTCGCTGTTCGAGAAGGATGACATGAGCCTGCTGAACAAACGCGACCAGGAGCTGCTCGTGAAGATCATGAAGGAGGACAAATCGCGCATGATGGCGGGAGAGGTCGATAAGCCGGTCACACCCGACATAAAGAGGCTGATCCGCCTCCCGGGATCCGTGCACGGCAAGACCGGCCTGCGCGTCAGCACCCTGACACGCGACGAACTGGGCGATTACGAGCCGCTGACGCAGGCCGTGCCCGACGTCTACACCGACGAACCCGTCAAAGTGACCATGCGCCGCCCGTACGCGTTGCGCATGAAGGACGAGCGGTTCGACCTCGCGGCCGGAGAGACGGAAGTGCCCGAGTACGCGGCGATCTTCCTGATCGGCAGGGGCGAGGCCGATTTCGGCCATGCCTCGGAACGCGAGGAGTTGGCGAGATGAGCCCGACGGCGGAAAGCGCCGCCGGGTCGTAAGGGGTTTTCGAAGAGGTTTCGAAGAGGTTTGCACGGAGGCGTCCCGTCTCACTTTATGTGGAGGATCCTCATGTCCGATTCGACATCGCTGTTGGGCTTGATCCCGAAGGTGTCGACCAGCACCTGGGTCACCCCGGG
>JAAYAP010000013.1 GCA_012719315.1 Methanobacteriota archaeon | reverse complement strand
GCGTTCGACAAGAGCGCGTTCGTCAGCATCTTCGTCAGCCTCTTCACCCTCGGCGTCGTCCTCTGCTCGTACATGTTCCTCAACCCGATGTTCCTCTCCGAGGTGCCCTACGACGAGATGCTGATCATCTCGATCATGCTCTCCCTGTTCATCTCCGCCCTGGTGATACCGTGGATCATCCTGAAGTCGGTGGGGGCCCACGTGATCTCGGAAGCGCGTCCCTACTACCTGTGGAAAGGAATGAGGAACCGCCTGTACCAGGGGTTCTTCGCCGTCACCCTCTTCATGATGATCCTCATCATGTCCGCATACCTGGGGATGGACTTCTCCCGCATCGCCATGACCTACCTCGGCTACGTGCTGTTCATGGGCCTGATCGCGGGGATCACCTCCTTCGTGTACATGAACCATTTCCACGAAGGGTTCAAGAACGGCATCGTCGTCAGATTCCGCGAACCCCGTCGATGAGGATCGGCCCGCCCCTCCTGGCAGGCCCTAATCATTAAATATCGTGCAAGCAGATTCTTAGCATCACCGAAAAAAAGCAATAGGAGTCGGATATATGAGTGAAGAAACATACATGATGCCCCTCATCGGGGACAAAGCGCCTGAATTCGAAGCCGTGACCACACAGGGGATGATCAACTTCCCTCAGGACTACAAGGGCAAGTGGGTCATACTGTTCTCCCACCCCGCCGATTTCACGCCGGTGTGCACGACCGAGTTCATGACCTTCGCCAACGGCGCGGACGAGCTGAGGAGCAAATACAACTGCGAGCTCGTCGGCCTGTCGATCGACTCGCTGTACGCCCACATCGCCTGGCTCAGGAAGATCCAGGAGATCGAGTGGAACGGCATGAAGAACGTCGAGGTCAAGTTCCCCCTGATCGAGGACATCCGCATGGATGTCGCGAAGAAGTACGGCATGGTCCAGCCGGGCCAGTCCAACACGCAGGCCGTCAGGGCGGTGTTCTTCATCGACCCCAAGGGGATCATCAGGCTGATCATGTACTACCCGCTGTCCTGCGGAAGGTACTTCGACGAGATGAAGAGGGTGCTGGCAGCCTTGCAGATCGCGGACGCCGAGAACTGCGCCACGCCCTGCGACTGGATGCCGGGAGACGACACCGTGGTCCCGACCGCCGGCTCCTGCGGCACGGCCAAGGAGCGGGTCGAGAGCAAGGACAGCAGCATCTACTGCCTCGACTGGTTCATGTGCTTCAACAAGAAGAAGTGAGCCCGCTCGGACGTAAACCCCTTCCGCAAACCCCTTACCCCTTTCTCGACAAAGCATAATAAGCCGGGCGGCCGATGCCGTCACGATGAGCGATCCCGTCTACGAAGCGGTCTCCAAGGCGAAACGGCAGGCAGAGAGCGGCAACCCCGAGGGTGCCGTCGCGACGCTCGAGGCCTACCTCGAGACCGATCCCCACTGCATCAAGCCGAGGCTGGAGCTGGCCAGGATCGCGTACGGGATGGGCGACAGGGAGTACGGGGACCTGCAGATGGATGCGGTCCTGGACCTGGAGCCCGACAACCTGGAGGCCCTGAAGGCCTTGATCACCGTGCTCTCGCGGGACAAGAAGACGCGGGCGCTCGCCGATGAGCGGTACCGCCGGGTGCTGGAGCTGGAACCCGGGCCCGAGATCCACAACGAGTACGCCAGGTTCCTCCGCAACCAGTTCCTGGATTTCGAGAGGTCCGCGGAGTACTACGAGCTGGCCGTGGCGGCCGCTCCCGACCGGTACGAGTACCACCAGAACTACGCCGTCCTCCTGCTCCTGGACCTGAAGGACTACATCAAAGCCAGGCGGGAGCTGGAAGCCGTGCTCAGGCTGAACCCGGAGCATGCCTCGGCGCGGAAGAACCTCGACCTACTGATGCGGAAGAAGTTCGATGCGCAGGGCAACCTCAAGAAGCGTTTCCTCAGGAAGCGTTGACCGTCCCCGGCCGCCGTATCCGCGATGGACACATTAATTATACATGAGCCGTATAGAGGGGTTAGGTGATTTGTCATGGAATTGAAAGGTTCTAAAACAGAAGCAAATCTATGGACTGCATTCTCCGGAGAATGTCAGGCGAGAACGAAATACGCGTATTACGCGTCGCAAGCCAAGAAGGAGGGCTACGAGCAGATCGCCGAGATCTTCCTCGAGACGGCCGAGAACGAGAAGGAGCATGCCAAGCTCTGGTTCAAGGCCCTGCACGGCGGCAGCGTGCCCATGACGGTCGACAACCTCAAGGATGCCGCCGCCGGCGAGAACTACGAGTACTCCGACATGTACAAGACCTTCGCGGAAGTCGCGAGGAAGGAAGGGTTCAGCGATATCGCCAACCTGTTCCAGGGTGTAGGCGACGTCGAGAAGGTGCATGAGGAGCGGTATCTGGACCTCCTCAAGAACATCCAGGAAGGCAAGGTCTTCAAGAAGGACAACGTGATCGTCTGGAAATGCAGGAACTGCGGACACATCCATGTGGGCACCGACGCCCCCGAGGAGTGCCCGGTCTGCGCCCACCCCCGCGCTTACTTCGAAGTGCGCGCGAAGAACTGGTGAATCATACGGGGACTCCCGCACGGGAGTCCCCGAAACATCTTAACAGTGTTTTCCCCGATCAATCGACGAAGGCGCCCTTCGACTTGTGGATCATGTACGCCACCAGGAACCCGAAGATCCCGACCAGGGCGAGCGAGCCCAGCACGGAGGCGATGATGCATGAGACCACCGCCACCGTGTACTGCCGCTTGATGCCGGCCAGGATGCCCGCGGTCAGGGATGCGGCGGCACCGGCCAGGAAGATGTACGCCGTGACGACGATCGAGCTCCTGAGCTCCGCCTCCGAGATGTACGGGATCAGCGCGTCCAAGAGGTCCATCTCCGCGAAGGTCTCCATCACCGCGTCCACGCTCCACAGCGTGTCGAGGCCGACGTACAACGAGATCAGGCCCCACAGCAGGCACAGCATCGCCGCCAGCATCAGCCTTCCGTTGCTCGTGTCCGCTTCGGCCGCCACCGTCCGGCAATCCGCGCATCCGGCGATGTCCCCTGCCGCGTTGCCGCATTCCGAGCAGAAAGCATCGCCTTCCCCCAATGCCGCGCCGCATCTCACGCAGAACCTGGTTCCGTCATCCATGGCGGGATATCGCATCGCTGATATTTCACTTGTTTCACGCATGGGGGTCTCCTGGCCGGCGGTACGATGCATTGAAATACCTGCAAGCATTGGCAGTGTTCACGGAATCATGATGCACGGGATCCGTCCCGTTGTCACCGTGGCAGGTTTTTCTCCTGCGGGCCGTACGGGAGCCTCCGGCTGAACGTGCGGGATTTGAGTGGTTTCAACGTCACTGTCCAGCAACGCTTATATAGAGAATCCATATTACAAAACCTGCTATTATCCGACACGGCCCTTCCAACGGACCGAAGCCGGATGATTCAGGAGAAGAATCACAATGGTAACAGTCTATGATGTTCCTGCCGAACAACTCATACTCGAAACCGCTCAGAAACTCAAGGGGAACGACAAGATCGTGCCTCCGGAGTGGGCGGAGTATGCGAAGACCGGCACGCACACGGAACGGGCACCCAACCAGGACGACTGGTGGTACACAAGGGCCGCCTCGATCCTCAGGAAGCTCTATGTGAAGGGGCCGATGGGGACCAGCAAGCTCGCCGCCGAGTACGGCGGGTTCGCCGACAGGGGCTCCAAACCGAACAGAGCCGTGAAAGGAAGCCGCAACATCGTCAGGAAATGCATGATGCAGCTCGAGGATGCGGGATACCTCGTATCCAAAGACAAACAGGGCCGTGCGATAAGCCCTGCGGGACAGTCGCTCCTCGACAACACCGCGAAAGAGGTATTTGACAAGACCAGATGATAAGAAGGAGAGATCAACATGGAAGACCCTGAATTGGAAGCACTTAGACAGAGGAGGATGGCGGAACTCCAGCAGAACCAATCTGCGAAAGAGGAGGAAGCCAGGGAGTTTGAGATGCAGAAGCAGGCCGTGCTCAGGCAGATCCTGACCCCCGAAGCGAGGGACAGGCTCGCGAACATCAGATTAGCCAGTCCGGAACAGGCCAACGCCATCGAGATGCAGCTGATCCAGATCGCGCAGAGCGGCAGGCTCCAAGGGGTCATCGACGACAACATGTTGAGAGGTGTCCTTCAGAAGATCGTCCCCCAGAAGCGGGAGATCAACATACAGAGGAGATGAACATGTCAAGCACTAAACCGCCGGCCATGAAAGGCAGGCTCAACAAGAAGATCAAGCAGAACCGCCGTGTCCCCGCGTGGGTCATGCTCAGGACCAACAGACAGTTCCTGCGCCACCCCAAGAGGAGATCGTGGCGCATAAGCAAATTGAAAGAGTGAGGAGGGAAGCAGATGGCTGATGAAATGGACAGGATCATGGTGATCCCGCTGAGGAAAACCAAACAGGCTCCCCGCACCAAGAGGGCCGCCCGGGCGATCAAGGAGATCAGGGAATTCGTCATGAGGCACATGAAGGTCGACGAGGAGCACGTCTGGATCGACGCGTCCCTCAACGAGAGGGTCTGGGAGAACGGCATCCGCAACCCTCCCTCCAGAGTGACCGTCAGGGCCGTCAAGTTCGACGACGGGCTCGTCGAGGTCTCGCTCGCGGAGTGACCCCCGATGATGAGGCGCTCGAGATATGCAGGCACCCCCAACATCGGGGTCTATGCGGCGGTCAACGAGAGCCTCGGCTTCGTTGCCTGTGACGCGGCCTCCGAGTTCATCGGAGACCTGGAGAAGGCATTGGAGATCGAAACAATCATGACGACCGTGGCTGGATCATACGTGGTCGGGTCATTGGTCGCCATGAACTCTTACGGCGCGGTCGTCTCCGCATTCGCGGAGGAGCAGGAGCTCGACGTCATCCGCCGGCACATACCGGCGGTCACCGTCAGGGACCTGATGAGCGCGGCCGGCAACAACATCCTCGTGAACGACCACGGCGCCATCGTCAACCCCGGGATGGGGAGCAAAGCGATGGCGACCGTCACCGACGTCCTCGGAGTCGAGGCCGTCAAGATGACGATCGGCGGCTGCGACACCGTCGGCTCTGTGTGCTGCGCCACCAACATCGGCTGCGTCTGCACCCCGGATGCGACCGACGGGGAGATGGAGCTGATCGCCGACGTCCTCAAAGTGGATGTCAAGAGGGCCTCGGTCAACCACGGCGTGAAATACCTCGGGGCCGGGCTGCTTGCCAACAGCAAAGGCGCTTTGATGGGCGACGAGACCACGCCGATCGAGATGGGCAAGATCGAGGACGGGCTGAATCTGTTCTGACCTCAACGGTCGAAGATCCAGCATCCCATGAACTCGGAGACGTCATCCAAGGTGATGTCCACCTCGTTGCCGACGTAGATGACCGAATCGTCGTCGACGTACTTCAGGAACTCGTCGATGGTGAAGATGGGGAGCGTGAGGCCCCCGACCCTGTAATGCATGGGGACGATTATCTTCGGATCGACCATCTTGATGAACCGGTCCAGTTTGTCGAGTTTGATCGTGTAGGTCTCGCCGACCGGGACGAAGAGGATGTCCACATCCTCCAGCGCGTCGACGACGTCCTGCGAGGGGATGTCGCCGAGGTCGCCGCAATGGCACACGACGATGCCCTCCATCTCGAACTTGTAGATGGTGTTGAGCCCGCGCTCGGCGCCCTCCTCCTCGTCGTGGAACGAGGGGTAGCCCGTGGCCGTCAGGCCTTTGACCTCGAAGGCCCCGTTGCGGCCGAGGACATCCTCATGATTGCCCCTGACGACCCTGGATGCGCTGTGGTCGGAGTGACCGTGCGTCATCAAGACGATGTCTGCAGAGCAGACAGGCGGTTTGATGCCGAGCGATTTCCCGTCGTGGGGATCCAGTACGACGGTCGGACCGTCGCCCCTGAATTCGAAACAGGAGTGACCGTGCCAAATTACCTCCATGCCTCTCACTTATGCGGCCTGCCGTAATTAAATGTTGTCCGAACGGCTTCCCGGAGGTTGCGCAAGACGTGCCGGAAGCCGCGGATCGCCTGTCCGCGGCGGTTCTCCGCACCGGATCGGGACGTCTACGTTCCGATCCCGTCGACGGACGGGAGCGAATCCAATGAACCTTATATACCAACGAGTTCATCCGAAATCCGATGAAGAAGACATTGGTCCTCGTTGTGGACAGGGATGATGACTTCGGGGTCAAAGGCGGTGTGGAGTCGCCGGTCATCGGCGTCGAGAACTGCTCGGTGGCGGTCACCGCGTTGGGGATCGCCGACCCCGAGGACTCCGACGTCAACGCGCTTTACGCGGCGATCAACATCTACAGGGACCTGCTCAACGACCCGAACAGCAACGTCGAGGTCGCGCTCATCTGCGGCAACCAGAAGGTAGGATACAGATCGGACGCCGCGATCATTGACGAACTGGAGGAAGTGCTGGGGATCGTCAGACCCGACCGCATCATCCTGGTGGGCGACGGCGCGGAAGACGAGTACGTATACCCCATCATCTCGTCGCGTGCGCGCATCGACTCGGTGCGCAAGGTCTATGTCAAACAGGCCCCCGGCATCGAGGGCACCCTTTACATCCTGTCGCGCATCCTCAGCGATCCGGGCAAGCGGAGACGCTTCCTGTCGCCGATCGCGGCGATCGTCACGGCGATATCCCTGATCTACCTCCTGCCCGATCTGATCCGGATGTTCAACGGGGAAGCGGGCGTCTCGGTGACGACCCCGGTCGTCGGATTGCTCATCGGAGTGATGCTCCTGGCCTACTCTTATAACATCTCCGTGCGGCTGCAGCACTGGCAGAAGGTGCTGGTCCAGCGTTTCAAGTCCGGCAGCATCTCGGTCACCTTCACGCTGATCAGCCTCATCATAATCGTCGCCGGACTCATCTACGGGTACTTCACCTTCGACCAGGCCTACATCTACCGCATGACGCAGGCGGCGGCATTGTACATACACTCGGTCGTCTGGTTCTTCATAATCGGGTTGATCGTGTACATCATCGGAGACACCATCGACACATACATCCGTTCCAATCTCATCAAGGTCAGCAATTTCACCTCATGCATAACCCTGTCCGCCATCGGGCTCATCGCCATGGGCGGGATGGATCTCGTGCTGAACTACCTGGACGTCGGCAACAACATGCCCTCTGTCTACGTGATCGAGATCGCCGCCGGACTGGCCATGGCGATCGTCGGCGCATGGTTGCTGAGGTACACCAAGCAGACGTTCTTGGAGGATAGGAAGGCCGAGGAAGATGCAATACTCTGAATGGGAGCCGATCTACGAAGAAATCGTGGAAGACATGGGATACAGCCGGGAAGAGGACGAGAACTCGGTGAGGGTGCTCAAAGCCGTCACCATGAACCTGCAGCTCGAGGACGAGCGTGTGCTCTCCGAACTCATCGGCCACGAGGCCACGGTCTTCGGCAACGCCGCCGGACTGGAGGAGGACATCGGACGGAACCCCCCGATCGGCACATTCATCGCCTCGGGCTCGGCCGTGAACCGGTTGTCGCGCATGAACATCCGCCCGGACATCGTGGTCACCGACCTGGACGGGGACATACTCGCCCAGTTGCGGGCCAGCGAGGAGGGGGCGGTGACGATGCTGCACGCACACGGGGACAATCCCGCGGCGATCCTCCTGTACGCGCCCAGATTCAACGGGCCCGTCATCCTGACCACCCAATCGAAGCCGGAGACGACCGTGTTCAACTTCGGAGGCTTCACCGACGGCGACCGGGCAGTATGCCTGGCGAGGCATTTCGGCGCCAAGCGGATCCAGTTGGCCGGATTCGATTTCGACAACCCCGTCTGCAAAGACGGATCCGATCCCGCTGTCAAACTGAAGAAGCTGTGCTGGGCCAAACGGATAATCCACGAGCTCAACCCCGAGGATGTCTCGATAATCGGCCCTTGAATTCATTTTTATATGGATAAAGGATACCCGTGGGCGGAGTGTAATCTGTGGAGACCGTGTACATCATCTTGCTGATCCTGGCCGCCCTGTATGTGCCGGTCTATCTCTGGGTCAGGTATTCGCCGAGAGCGGAAAGGTACGGTCTGAGGAAATACGGCCCGGCCGTCATGCTGAGGACCAAACTCGGCATGAGATTGATCGACAGGTACTCCGTCTACACCCGGTTCTGGAGGGTGTTCGGGGCCGTGTCGCTCGTACTGTCCGTCATCCTGACGGTGACGATCATGTACATCCTCGCCGTGGGGATGCTGAACCTGCCGAGCACCCTGGCGAGGGACGGGCTCGGGATCGAGTACGCCCTGGCGATCCCCGGTCTGAACCCCCTGCTGCCTGTCGGCTTCGGGATCGTCGGGCTCATCGTCGCGGTGGGCCTGCACGAGCTGGCCCACGGCATGCAGACCGCCGCCAACGGCATGCGCGTGGACTCCACCGGGCTCCTGTACCTGGTGGTCCCCATAGGCGCCTTCGTGGAACCCAACGAGGAGGACGTGGGCAAGGCCTCCCGCAAAGTGAAGATGCATCTGTACGCGGCCGGGATCGCGACCAACTTCATCGTGGGCACGATCGCCTTCCTCATCTTCGCTGTGGGCCTGATGGGGGGCATCACCTCGCCTTACGGCGACCACGCCGCCATCTACGGCATCACCTCGGATTCGGACGCGTATATCGCGGGGATCCCCGCGGGGTCGATCATCACGACCGTCGACGGAGAGGACTTCACCCTCGACGGAGGGAGCGCGGGATACACCTGGTCGCCCGGCAGCATCGTGACGGTCGACTACATCACCGAGCACTCGACGGGCACGGCCGACATCCTCTGGGGCGTGTACATAGAACGGATCACACCCGGATCGCCGGCGGCCGCGGATCTTGAAGAAGGATGGTACATCCTCTCGATGACCAGTTCGGCGAGCGACGTCGCCACCGTGTTCTACTCCGCCGCCGATTTCACCGACTTCATGGCCGGCACCGTCCCGGGCGAGGTCGTGAGCATCGAGTATCTGATCAAGGGCGACGGCGAGATCATGTACACCGAGACGGCCGACATCACCCTGAGCTCCAAAGGCTCCGTCGGATTCCTCGGCATCAGCACGACCACTTCCGGCATGAACCTGCGCACGCCCGATGATATCCTCGGCATCGCCGCCGACCCGTTCCACAGCAGCGAAGGCCTGCTGGACGCTGCGGGTTCGGCGATCTCCTACATCTCCGGGCCGTTCAGCGGCTTCTCGCCCCTGCCCGAATCGAGCCAATGGTGGTATGACACCCCGTTCGACGCGGGCGTCTTCTGGTGGCTCTGCAGCCTGTTCTACTGGATCTTCTGGCTCAACATACTCCTGGGAGTCTCCAACGCCCTGCCGGCCGTGCCCTTCGACGGAGGGTTCCTCTTCATCGGAGGCGTGGACCGGCTCCTGGAGATGGCTGGCATGAAGGATGCCAAGAAGCGCGAGGACATCGCCGACCGGGCCGCGAGCTACATGACGATGGCCGTGTGGATCATGTTCCTCTTCGTGATGATGTCGATACTCTTCTGAGGAGGAGTGGGAGACCTTCGACGGGCCGAGGGATTCAGAAGGGAGGAAATCGCGGTATCCTCCGGACAAGGCCCGATCTTATGCTGTGCAAGCGCGGTCTCCGGGGTTTGTTCCCACCCTCGATGCCCGGGGGCATGGCTGGCTTACGGACCCGCTTACGATTGCTCCGTATATAGTGATTTTTGAACGAGGTCCGGTAAACAACCCATGGCCATCCGGGCCGTGTTTGTTACCAGATTCGATACCTAGTCGGGTACCCAGACGTGCAGACCGCCGCGGAGACGCTCACGAATAGCTATATTAACGGCAAGGACGATGCTTCAATTCCATGTTCAATCCCGAGAAGGATTTCAACCGGATGGTCATCGAGACCCTGGGCAAGGACGGCAGATCCATAAGCGCCTTGGCCAAGGAACTCGAGGCGCAGGGGATCAAGCACCATCGCCTCATCCTCACCGGATACCTCCGGGCGATGACCGACATGAACATACTCAGGGAGAAAGATGTGCCCCCGTCGAAGATGTACATCCCGATCAGAGGCCCGTCCGAGACGATCTACCAATCGATCGAGAGGGCGGTCGACAGACATTCCGATCAGCCGGACGAAGCCACCCTCTATGTGATGCACCGTCTTTTCAAACGCCCGGTCTTCGAATCGGAGCTCAGGCTCGCCGGCGTCTCGAGGATCAACGCCAAACCCGTCGACGGGACGCTGCTGACCGAATGCCGGAAGATCCTGAAACGCAACGGCAACGTCATCCCCTCGGATATCGCGTATGAACCCACGTACGAGTTCCCCGACATATACCAGGACGTGATCTCCGACATGCTGTTGGAGTCCAAGGATTCCCGCCACCTGGTCATGGAGACCAAGCAAACCAAGCTGATCTGATGCATATACCTTTTTATTGTGCATCCGTATTCAAGTCGCATGTCTTTGGATGCCGTCGTCGAGGCTATCAAAACATTCCCGGGAGTAACGAGGAAGAATCCGATACACACCATAGTCGAGAGTTTCCCGATCAACGGGTTCCCTCACGTAGCCGCCGCCGCGGGCGAGGATGCGGCAGCCATCGAATCCGGTGACGAGTACATCCTGCTCGCCACCGACGGCATCATGGAAGCACTGGTGAACACGAATCCGTTCTACGCCGGGTACTACGCCGTGCTGGTCAACGTCAACGACATCGCCGCCATGGGCGGCAGGGCCCTCGCGATGATGGACGTCATCTCCCTTTCCAAAAGCACGATCTGCAACCAGATCCTCCGCGGCATGGCCCTGGGGGTCAAGAAGTTCAACGTGCCCATCGTCGGCGGCCACACGCATCCCGACAGCAGGCACAACGCCATCAACATCTCCGTGATGGGCAAGGTGCCCAAGGACGACATCATCCTGAGCTCCGAAGCCCGGGACGGCGACGACATCGTCTTCGTGATCGACCTCGACGGGCATTACCCGGAGGGGATGATGCATGCATGGGACACGACGATGGACAAGGAGCCCGCCGAGGTGCAGCGGCAGATGGACCTGCTGCCGAGGATCGCCGCGCTGCATCTGGTCAACTCCGGCAAGGACATGAGCAATCCGGGCTGCATCGGCACGCTCGGCATGATGCTGGAGAGCTCCTGCAAAGGCGGCACGGTCGACTTGGACCTGATCCCCCGGCCGGAAGGCGTCGATCTGATCAGATGGGTGCTGTCGTACCAGGGATGCGGGTTCGTCTTCGCCTGCCCTCCCGAGAACTCCGACGAGGTCATCAGGCTCTTCGCCGAGGTCGGCTGCACCGGCGCAGTGGTCGGCAGCGTCGATCCCGGCCGGAAACTGAAGCTCGTACGCGGCGGGGAATCGCGCGTGCTGTTCGATTTCGAGACCGAGATCATCTCCGGATGCGTCCCGATCAGAAGATGAGGCGTTAGGCCACAGGGGTGGACACCGCATCCCGAGGCGAGTTGACCGCATCGCTTCTCGACCCTGCTTTCCCGCAAACGTCAGTAGTCCGAGGTAAGGCTGCTCCCGTCAGGGCCTGGCCCGGTTCCCCCGATCAACACGGCCGCCGCAACCCTCCGGTTGCGGTATCCGCGTACTCTCACTCCGCAGGACAAGATGTCATCGTCGCTTTGCGGGCTCGCCCGTTCAGCAATGCCGCCCCCTGCTGTCACCCCCGCTATTGACGGTTGCGGGTGTAGGGCACGCCAAGCTCCCCGGTCAAGCCTAACAACAGGACCAGTGATTGTCCCTATTTAACATCTTCTTGGACCATGCCGTCCGGCCGCCGTCGCGGCCGATGTGAATCGTTATATAGGATACCATGCATGACTCGTGTTAAGTGTTAACACGCAACAGGGAGATTTGACGATGAGCTTCTTCGGGATTACCGACATCTGGATCTGGGGCGCCTATGTCGCATGCTTCGCATGCACCGCCCTATGCCTGGCATATTACATCTACTTCGGTCGCAGAGGAGAGGGTCCAGATGAGTGATTTCGGCGTCCAGTTCCCCCTTTTCGCCGCCATGGCGGCGGTATTCATCGCCGTGACCATCCTGCTCGGGCTGTATGGTTACCGCAACACCAAGAACAACCAGGATTTCATGCTCGGCAGGAAGAAGAGCAATGCCTTCGTCATCGCCCTGTCCTACGGATCCACCTTCCTGAGCACCTCGGCCATCATCGGTTTCGGCGGTCAGGCGGCGATCCACGGCATGTCCCTGCTGTGGCTGTGCTTCCTCAACATGTTCATCGGCGTCTTCGTCGCCTTCGCGATCTTCGGCAAGCGGACCAGGCGGCTCGGCCGGGCGCTCAAGGCCTCCACCTTCGCCGACCTGCTGGGCAAGCTGTACCGCTCCAAGGGCATCAGGACGTTCACGGCCGCGGTCATCATCGTCATGATGCCGATCTACTGCGCCGCGGTCCTCAAGGGAGGCGTCAACTCGCTGGCGGTCATCACCGGCCTCACCCAGTACTATGACATCATCCTGCTCGGCCTCGCCGTCATCATCGGGCTGTACGTCGCCTACGGCGGGATCATCGCCGTCATGTACAACGACGCGCTGCAGGCGGTGATCATGTTCTGCGGCATGTCGGTGATCCTCATCGTCACCTACGTGACCCTGGGCGGAGTCACCGCGGCCAACGGCGCCCTGTCGGACCTGTGGAGCCAGAACGTATGGGGCTACACCGGGACCCTGCCGGGATTCGACGGCTGGACCTCGTTCTCCGATTTCGGCTCGGACGAATGGCTGCTGATGGTCACCACCTTCCTCCTGGGCGTGGGGATCGGGGCGCTCACCCAGCCGCAGCTGGTGGTCCGGTACATGTCCGCCAAGGACGACCGGACCTTGGATAAGTCGATGATCATCGGCGCGCTGTTCATCTTCGTGATCGTGGGCGCGGCGTACACCACCGGCGCGTTGAGCAACGTCTACTTCGTCGACAGATACGGGATGCTGGCGGCCGAATACGTGTCGTTGGGAGTGGATTTCATCATCCCGACCTTCATCCTCGACGTGTTCAGCGGGATCTCCTTCGGAGACATCTTCGTCTCGCTGTTCCTGCTGTCGCTGCTGTGTGCCGCGATCTCGACGATCAGCGCCCTGATGCATACGATCGGCACGGCTGCCGGGTACGACCTCTACAGCACCTGGCGGAAGGACCGCAAGGGCAGGGCCGTGGACACGCAGTCGGTCAGGATCAACCGCATCTCGACGATGGTCATGCTCGTGCTGGTCGTCGTCTACTGCTACCTGATGCCTTCGGACATCATCGCCAAGGCGACGGCGCTGTTCATGGGCATGACCGCCACCGCGCTCCTGCCCGCCTATGCGCACGGCCTCTACTCCAAGCGGCCGCGGCAGGATGCGGCGGTCGCGAGCATCGTCGTCGGCACCCTGACTTACATGTTCTGGGCGCTGTTCGTCTGCAAGGGCACATCCATCTTCCTGCCGATCTGCAAGTGGATCACGGGCAACCCCGTGCTGTTCATGGATTCGAGCGTCATGTACGTGGATCCGGTGATCGTGTCCCTGCCGCTATCGGTGCTGGCCATGCTGCTCGTCCTCGTGTTCGGCAGGAAGCCCGCGGATACCGGGGATCCCGCGGAGGCCGGGCCCGCGTCCGAGTGAGCAACCATTTAAGAGCCGATACGCATGGGGGCCGCATGGTCGGCAAAATCTTCGAGATGAGGAACGTCTCCGTCGTGCGCGGCGGCAGACGCATCCTCGACTCGGTATCGCTCGATATCGGGAAGGGCGAGAGCCTGGCGGTCATCGGACCCAACGGCTCCGGCAAGACCACCCTGCTGAAGCTGTTCAGAGGGGACATCTTCCCCTTCTACGACCCGGAGGATCCTCCGGAGATGCGCATCCTCGGCAGGTCGGACTGGAGCATCTTCGATCTGAGGCGGATGATGGGAATCGTCTCCATGGACCTGCAGGAGCGGTTCCGACCGGACACCAAGGTGTTCGAGGTCATCGCCTCGGGTCATTTCGGCAGCCTCGACATCTTCCGCAACATGGAGGTCACCGAGGAGATGGTCCGCAAGACCTGCGAGAAGGCCGCGCTGATGGGCATCGAGGACCTCCTCGACCGGGAGCTAGAGGGCCTCTCCCTCGGGGAGATGCGGCGCGCATTGATCGCCAGGGCCCTGGTGACCGATCCGGAGATCCTCGTGCTCGACGAGCCGATGACCGGCCTGGACATCGTCATGGCCTCCAGATTCAGGAGGATGTTCGACATCCTCATCGGCAGAGGCGTGAACATCATGATGGTCACCCACGACCTCGCCGACATACCCTCGGGCATCGACCGGGTGGTGGTCATGAAGGAAGGGAGGAAGTTCTCCGACGGCAGCAAATCCGAGGTCCTCGACGCGGAAGCGATGAGCGAGGTGTACGGAGAACCTATTAACGTCGAAGCCGTTGACGGAGTGTACCGGATGTACCCCGGATGAGGGATGAACGAGATGAGATCCATATGCCCCGAATGCGGAAGCGAGATCCCTTCCGATTCCGAGTTCTGCCACCACTGCGGGCGGATCGACACGAACAGGATGAGGATAGCCGACGACGGCTCCCTGCAGCAGGGAGACGGCGTGTGCGGCCGATGCGGAGCCGCGCTCGGGCCGGACGACCTGTTCTGCCGCGATTGCGGCGCGATCGCGACTGTCGGATGCGCCGTCCCGTTCCGACCCAAGCTGACCCGGCACGGGATCGTCGGCATCGTGCTGGCGCTGATCCCCGGGCTTTTCGGCATCTTCGGGCTGGGGCACCTCTGGTTCGGGAGATACGGGCGCGCGGCGATGTTCCTGCTCGTCTCGATCCCGCTCTTCTACCTCTCCTTCATCGACAAGGCCGCCGACTTCTCCGGGACCCTGGTGTTCCTCGCCCGCATGTTCCTGTATTTCATCCAGACCATGGAGGTCATGACCTTGGCGCTGATCCCCAGGGACATGAACCGGGGCAAAGGTGACTGACATGATCGAGGATTGGACCGAGAAGTACCGGCCGCAGACGCTCAAGGACGTCATCGGCAATCCCGCGGCCGTCAAGGAGCTGCGGGCCTGGGCGGGATCCTGGCAGTCCGGCACCCCGTCCAAACGGGCGGCGGTCCTCGCCGGCCCGCCGGGCATCGGCAAGACCACTTCCGCGATCGCCTTGGCCAACGACATGGGCTGGGGCGTGGTGGAGATGAACGCCTCCGACCAGCGCACGGGCTCGATCCTCAGGGACGTCGCGATCAAGGGCTCGAGGTTCAACACCTTCAGCGAGACCGGCGAATACCTCGACGCGCGCTCCGGCGGGAGGAAGCTGATCGTGTTGGACGAGGCGGACAACCTCTTCGGCACCGCCGACAGGGGCGCCATGCCGGTGATCAACGAGCTGATCCGCACGACGGAGCAGCCGGTGGTGCTGATCGTCAACGACCTCTACGCCCTGACCAGGAAGAGTGCGGCCGTCAAATCGGATGTGCTGCGCATCGACTTCCGCAGGCCCACCCAGCGCGCCATCGCCGCCGCCTTGGCCGCGATCGCCGGCAAGGAGGGGATCGAAGCGGGCCCCGCCGTGCTCGACCGGATAGCGGCCGACGCCGACGGCGACATGCGTGCGGCCGTGAGGAACCTCGAATCGCTCTCGCTGGGCACCGGCAGGATCACCATGGATTCCCTCGGAGCCCTCGGCGGCCGGAACGTCCGGAAAGACATGTTCGACGTGGTGGGGGCGGTGTTCAGGAACAACGACCACGTGCAGGCGCGGAGGACGCTCATGGACGTCGACACCGATCCCGAGAACGCCATCCTCTGGATCGACGAGAACCTGCCTTACGAATACACCGATCCCGGGGACCTGGTCAGGGGCTACGAGAAGCTGAGCCGCGCCGACATCTTCCTGGGCCGGGTCCGCCGTCGCCAGTATTACAGGTTCTGGGCGTACGCCAGCGACCTGATGACCGTGGGCGTGGCCTCCGCGAGGATGAACGGCCCGCCGTCGCGCGGGAGGCTGCGCTTCCCGGCGTATCTGTCGATGATGTCCCGTTCCAGGGCCATGCGGACGCTGAAGCGGGTCACCCTGTCGAAGCTGGCCGTGCTCAACAACACGTCGGCGAGACGCGTCGAATCCGACATACTGCATTACACCAGGCAGCTGTGCCTGCAATCGGACGATTACAGGAGGATGCTGATCCGGGACGCGGGCCTCGAACCCGACGAGCTCGGCTTCCTGATGGGGATGAAAGCGGATTCCAAGCTGGTCCGGTCGTCCTTCGAACCGCCCGCCGAGACCGCACCGGCTCCGCCGGAGGCCGATCGGGGACCCGTGCCGGAACCGGACACGCAGGCCGTCGATCCGAAGAAGAGCCAAAGCAACCTTTTCGATTTCTGAGGTGAGGATATGGACGAATCATACCGCGATCTGCTCATCCGCCAGCAATATCGGCTGTACAACGACCATGCGGCCGTGAAGCTCTGCCATTGGATGAAACAGAGCATGATCCACGAGAGACAGTGCTACAAACAGGAGTTCTACGGCATCAAGAGCCACAGATGCCTGCAGATGGCCCCTTCGATCAACGAGTGCACCCACCAGTGCGTGTTCTGCTGGAGGGTCTTCGGCAAGGACTTCGAGGTGGACCGCTGGGCGGAGCCGGAGGAGATGCTGGACGCCCTGATCGAGCAGCAGCGGCTGCTCATCTCCGGCTTCAAGGGGGACTCCAGATGCGATCCCGTCATGTTCGAGGAGGCCCGCAACCCCGATCAGGTGGCCATCTCGCTGGCGGGAGAGCCGACGGCGTACCCGTACCTGTCGGGGTTCATCGAGGAATGCCATCGCCGCGGGATGACCACCTTCCTGGTCACCAACGGCACCTATCCCGAGCGCATCGAGGCGCTCGACACCCTGCCGAAGCAGCTGTACGTGACCGTGGCCGCCCCCAACGAGAAGGTGTACAAGGAGGTGTGCCGTCCGAAGATCGCCGACGGATGGCAGCGCCTGATGCGGACGCTGGAGATGTTCCCGTCGCTGGACACCAGGACGGTGATTAGGCACACCCTGGTCAAGGGACTCAACTTCGGATGGATCGACGAGTACGCCGCCTTGGACAACCTGGCCGAGCCCGATATGATCGAGCCGAAAGGATACGTGTTCGTCGGCGGATCGCGGCAACGGCTCAGCCAGGCCAACATGCCCTCGTTCGACGAGATCAGGGATTTCTCGGAACGGCTGGGAGCGGCGACCGGCATGACGCCGATCAAGGAGCGCCCGGACAGCCGGGTCGTGCTCCTGGGCACCGAAGGCATGGAGACCGACGTCACCCGTATCTGAGATCAGATGATGGGTCCGGTCGATATCAGGACGATGACCGCGATGTTCAGCGCGAGGAAGAGGTACACGAGCTTGAAAAGCGGTTTCCTCGTCTTATGCCTGAAGACGCGCATGCCGGCCGCGGCGCCGAAAGCCCCCACCAGGGAGACGGACAGCAGCGACGACTCGGATATGCGCCGCTCCACCCTCACGGCGCGGTTCTTATCGATGCCGTACATCGCGAAGGCCGCGATGTTCAGGATCACGTAGATCGCCATCAGGACATGCCATGGATCGACGAGAACCATTCACTCACGCCGCCTGTCGATGAAGCCGTCGACCTTGACGTCGAAACCCTGCTCGTTCTTCTCGCTCTTGCTGCTGAAGAAGACCACGTCGTCGATCCCGAGCAGCCGCGAGACCTCCTCGCATTGCTTGGCGCCTTTGGCTTCGTCGCAGGAGCAGGTGATGAACAACGACACCTTCTTGCCGGCCAGACCCTCCCGGTTGGCCTCGAGGAATCTGGTCAGGGCCCCGGGCGGCTTGCCCATCTGCAGCCCGGTGCCGAAGATGATCCTCCGGTACCCGCTCATGTTGATGATCGTCTGCTTCTTGAGATCGAAGATATCCGCTTTCAGGGAATCCGCCACATGCCTGCTGACATCTCCGGTGTTCCCGCCGATGCCTGAAGAATAAATAATCGCCGTCGTCGGTTGCATCTACCCACCCAAGCATATAGATTAAAATACCCGTTAATATAAATTACGCAGGGCGCCCCATGAAAAGGAGATGCATCTGGCACTGTGCGGACCAGACCGGATCGGACCGGCGGTGCGCGAGGCGCGCCCGGCCTCCCGGGGATCGCCGCGGGAGGCCGGGTCCATTCCCCGGTCAGAGCTTGGATCCGATCTCGCGGGCCTTCGCCATGAGCTCGGCATCGTTGGCGGCCGCATCCGGCGGATTGCTCCCGCCCACGGCGAGCTTGCCCACGGGCTTGAAGCCGAACAGCTTGGCCATGGTGCCCTCGATCTTGTCCGCGAGCTCCTCGGCGCCGGCGGTGCCGCAGGTGGTCACCACCGCGAGCTTCTTGCCCGCGGCGACATTCGAGCTGAAATCGGCGTTGAGGAACGAGTAGAACCTGTCCTCCAGGAGCCTGTACTGGGCGCAAGGGCATCCGAAGTACACCGGTGCGGAGAGGATCACGCTCTCGGCCTCCCTGATGGCGTCCAGCACCGGCAGGAGATCGTCGTTGACGACGCATCTGCCCTTGGTCTTGCACTGGTTGCATCCCTGACAGCCTCTCCTGTCCTTCATCGGGTTCAGATAGACCACGTTCACATCCTTGCCGTTGGACCTCGCCGCCTCCGCCATGGCGTTGACGACGGTGTCCCCGTTGGCCCCTTTGCGGGGGCTTGATATCACTGCGACTACCGACATATGATCACCAGTTACAAAAGGTAACTAAATCTATAAATATGTTTTGTTGTAAGCCTTAAAAAGGACAGACCTCCTATAGAAAACCATGTCCGATTCGAAACCCGGATTCCGGACGGATTGCGCCGTGGACGCCACGATGTCCATCATCGGAGGCAAGTGGAAACCCACCGTGCTCTGCAAACTGATCGTCAAAGGCGACATGCGGTTCTCGGAGCTTGCGGAGGAGATACCGCAGGTCTCCTCGAAAGTGCTCGCCAACCAGCTGCGGGAGTTGGAGAGGGACGGCCTCGTCTTCAGGACGGAATCGGCCGAGCCCCCGGTGCGCGTGACCTACGGGGTGACCGAACGCGGCATGACCCTGGCACCGGCGCTCGCGGCCCTTGCCGAATGGGCTCTGGGAAACCTGCCCATGAACATGGTGCGGCTGGACGACGATATGCGCGCCGGCGATGCCGGGGACTGGGACTGAAGGATCCGGCGGGCCCTGCCCGCACAAGATGGCTTTATTATCATTAAGAGGATATGGCGGCTGATATCATGGGGTACAAGGTGGAACTGATAGAACAGGAGGATTGCGACATATTCCGGGAGAAGTACGGCGGCAGCTTCCTCTTCTCCTCCAAAGTCGACATCTCCGGCGTCTGCGTGGAGCTGTTCACTGCCGACCGGACGCACATGGACATGTGGACCGACAATTTCTATTACATGTCGGGTCACACGCGGTCCCACGCCAGGCTCTTCTGCATCAACGACCCCGAGGAGGAGATGAAGGTCCTCTTCGAACCGCACACGAACACGGCGTTCCTCTTCAACTTCGGATACTACGGATGGGTGAAGAGCATCGCCCTCGGGGTCGCGGGCTGCATCCTCGAGGAGGCGCACAGGACCTATTCCGTGCACGGAGCGGCGCTCGACATCGACGGAGTGGGCGTGACCCTGATCGCACCCTCCAAGGTCGGCAAGACCACCCAGTCCTGGGGATTGCTGCGGGCGAAGAACGCGCATCTGATCTCGGACGATTGGTACTTCGTCACCCTGGGCGGCGGCAGGCCCTTCGCCTCGGGCTCCGAGAAGAACTGCTACATCGATGCCGACATCGGCGATGTCTGGGAGGAGTACCGGCCCCTGGTCAAGAACGTCAAGTTCGACGACAACAAACGCGGCATCGCCAACGTCAGATGGGTGGCCGGCGAGCACTCGGTGATGAACACGACGGCGATCAGGTACATCATGCTGATGAAGAGGGACGAGACGGACGCGGTCGCCCACAGGGCGATGGGGCCCGAGGAGGCCCTGGAATACCTGATGGAGAACGATCTGTGCAACCCGCACCAGATCGTCAGGTCCGAACGCAAGATGAAGATCCGGGAAGCGTTCCTCAGGAGATTCCTGTGGTCCTGCGAGACCCATATGATCAACACGATCAAGACCCCGGAGGAGACTCAGGGGATCATCCGCAAGATCATCGGACTGGACAGCGGCGGCAAATGATACGGTCAGTCCGCCT
Organism: Methanobacteriota archaeon; assembly: GCA_012719315.1. GTDB lineage: Archaea > Thermoplasmatota > Thermoplasmata > Methanomassiliicoccales > Methanomethylophilaceae > Methanogranum. The sequence continues at coordinate 2,724 of JAAYAP010000013.1, read as the reverse complement.
GCCCGCGCGACGGCGGGATCGGGAGGGCCGCGGGCAGTGGTGCATCATTAAATACAGGTAAACATTGCACTCTACCAGCATGAACGCATATCATATCAACAACGATGAAATAAAAGAGCTCAAGGAGACGATGGGCTTCCGCGTCGGCATGACCAGCTGGAACGGGTTCGTCGAGAGCCACCCCGAGGGATGCTCGAGCACGGAGCTCATCGGCTTCGTCAAGGAGCAGATGAACCCGCCCTACGAGCAGAAGGACCTCGACAACTACCTCCAGACCATCCTCCGGACCTTCGTGAACTTCATCAGAGGCGCCAGGCTCGACACGCCCATCCTCGAATGATTTATAACGTCGCGACCCGTTGCACGGTTGAAGACCATGGAAGTACATTTCATCACACCGCTCGTCTGCTCTTTCGTGACCATCCTCATGATCGTCTTCACTTTCGAGTACCTCAAGTCGTACCGCAAGTACAAGGACAGGCAACAGAAGCGGATGCTCCTGTTCATGGTCGTCATGTCGGTGATATTCCTGGCAGTCACGGTTTTCGCCTACCTGTCGTCGTTCGAGATCATCTGAGACGCGACGGCCGGACCGGCCGCTGGGCCCGCGGGCCGGCATCATCCCTGTGTTCAGTGCATCGGCTCGCGCATGACCTGCCGTTCCGCCGTTGATTGAATCGGTTTTTAGGTCAATCTTATATAGAAGAACAAACCATGAATCCCCTTGGGTCACAGACCCGAGGAGTATAGGCAAATGTCGAGAAGACGGTTTAAGACTGAATCGAAACGGCTCTTGAACATCATGATCAATTCGATATACACGCATCGCGAGATCTTCCTGCGCGAGATCGTCTCGAATGCGTCGGATGCGATCGATAAACTCAATTACAAGGCTCTGACCGACCCCGCATCGGGGATCGTGCCCGCGGAACTCGGCATCCGGATCGCGGTCGACGACGAAGCGCGCACGATCACCGTGTCGGACAACGGCATCGGCATGACCCGGGACGAGATGGACAAGAACCTCGGCGTCATCGCCCACAGCGGATCCCTGGGCTTCAAAGAGCAGCTCGACGACGATGCCGATTCCGGCATCATCGGCCGGTTCGGAGTCGGCTTCTATTCGGCATTCATGGTCTCCGACAGAGTCACCGTCGTATCGAGGGCGTTCGGCAGCGACGAGGCCCACGCATGGGAGAGCGACGGCAAGGAGACCTATTCCCTCAAGCCGTCCGTGCGCGAGACCGTCGGCACGGACGTGATCATGCACATCCGGGAGGATGTCGAGGACGACGATTTCAGCAGGTTCCTCGATCGGTACGAGATCGAAGACCTGATCAAGAAGTATTCCGACTACATCCGCTGGCCCATCCGCATGGAGGTCGAGACCGGCCGTTACGTCGAGACCGGGGAGACGGGCGAGGACGGCGAGCCCGAGAAGGAGTACGTGACCTCGTCGGAGGACAAGGTGCTCAACAGCATGGTGCCCGTGTGGAAGAAGGGCAAAGCGGAGGTCACCGACGCGGAGTGCGCCGAGTTCTACAAGACGCGGTTCCATGATTTCGAGGATCCCGTGGCGGTCATCCGCGCCGATGCCGAGGGCGCCATCAGCTACAAGGCGATGCTGTTCATCCCCGGACGCGCACCCTACGATTTCTACACCCGCGACTTCCGGCCGGGGTTGCAGCTCTACTCGAACGGCGTCATGATCATGGAGAGATGCGAGGACCTGCTGCCGTTCTTCTTCAGGTTCGTCAGGGGTGTCGTCGATTCGCCGGACTTCTCGCTGAACATCTCGCGGGAGGTGCTGCAGCACGACCGTCAGCTCAGGTCCGTGGGAGCGAATCTCACCAAGAAGGTGAAGGCGGAGCTCGAGCGTCTGATGAAGGACGACCGCGAGACGTACGAACGGTTCTACAGAGGCTTCGGACGCCAGTTAGAGTATGGCGTGGTCGAGGAGTACGGCAGGCACAAGGACATGCTCGAGGGCCTGCTGCTGTTCAGATCGGCCGCGACCGGGAAGATGGTCTCGTTCGCCGACCATGTCGCGGCGATGCCCGAGGGGCAGGACCGCATCTACTACGTGTCCGCCGAGACCTACGAGTCGGCGAAGACGCTCCCGCAGACCGAGCCCCTGACCGAACGCGGGTACGATTTCCTGTGCCTGACCGAGGATGTGCACGAGTTCGTCATGAACACCATCCGGGAATACGGCGGCAAGGAGCTCTGCAACATCACCACCGACGACCTCGGCCTCGAGTCCGAAGACGAGAAGAAGGAGGCGGATGCCAGGACGGAGGAGTTCAGGGAGCTGCTGGATTTCGTCAAGGAGACGCTCGGCGACCGCGTCGGCGCGGTGAGGCTGTCGCGCAAGCTCAGGAGCCACGCCGTGCTCCTGACCTCGGAAGGGCAGATCAGCATCGAGATGGAGAAGTACTTCATGAACGCCCCCGGGGCCGAGGAGCGGGAGATCAAGGCCGACCGGGTGCTCGAGCTGAACGCCGACCATCCTGCCGTCGCCGCGCTGGCGCAGGCCTTCGCCGACGACCGGGAGCGGGCGGGCAAGCTCTCGCGAATCCTCTACGACCAGGCGGTCATCGTCGCCGGCCTGCCGCTGGAGGACGCGGTCGGCTACTCCGACAGGGTGCTCGGGCTGTTCTGAGAACGGGGGCCATGCCCCCTTTTTTTCATTCCCCTCGTGACACGTCCGCGTACGGACGGGGC
>JAAYAP010000085.1 GCA_012719315.1 Methanobacteriota archaeon | reverse complement strand
GACGAGTGAATCCTCCGGTGATGCCTCATGTACAGATGCGCCAAATGCAACGAGCCCATCAGGAACGTCAACGCATTGGGATTGCAGTGCGAGAAGTGCGGCTCGAAGATCTTCTTCAAGGACAGGCCCAACGTCAAGAAGGTCCTGAAATCCGATTGAGGAGATGTTGAGAGCGATCCTGAGGATACCCTCTGCCGATGCAGAGGCGGTATCCTCCTCCTTGGGGCCCGAAGCGGGCCGGGAGCTCCCCCGCACGCAGGTGTCGGTGCAAGGAGGTCCGGACGGGGCGGTCATCGAGATCTCCGCGTCGGACACATCGGCGATGCGGGCGGCGTTGAACTCCTATCTGGAGTGCGTGAGGATCGTGGAGGATATCAAGGAATTGACCAGGTGTGACAAATGAACGACATCAGTCCGCAGTTACAGAACCAGATCACCCAGTATCAGCAGATTCAGCAGCAGCTTCAGGCTCTGTCCGCGCAGAAGGCGCAGATGGAGGCCCAGATGAGGGAGTTGGAGAGGACCTCCGAAGAGCTCTCCCTTGCGAAGGGGGACGTCTTCAGGAACGTCGGCTCGCTGCTCATCAAAGTCGATGACAAAGAGGCCCTCAAGTCCGAGATCGAGGAATCCATGGAGATGATGGATGTCCGGGTCAAAGGGCTGGAACGCCAGGAGAAGAGCCTCCTGGAGAAGTTCGACAGCCTCCAGAAGCACATCGACAGCGCCTTCGGGCGCGCCTCTGCTGAAGAGCAGTGATCCAAACCCCCGGCGGGGACTCCCCCGCATCATTTTTTAACACATATCCACATATCATCCGCACCCTGCACGCGATCCGCACGGGGAGAGGACGAAAATGCATGCTTTGACTGTGGACAATGCCGTTAAATCGTACGGGGAGGTGCAGGCCGTCAACGGAGCCAGCTTCTCGGTCGAAGAGGGAGAGATATTCGGACTGATCGGCCCCAACGGGGCCGGGAAGACCACCATGCTGCGGATGATCTGCACCTTGTTGCAGGTCACTTCCGGCAAGATAACGGTCTGCGGATACGATGTCACCGCCCAATCCGACGATGTCAGGCGGATGATCAGCTATCTGCCCGAGGATGCGGGAGCGTACAAGGACCTCACCGGCCGTGCGTATCTCAGATTCATGGCGGGTTTCTTCGCCGACGGTCGCGAGTTCGAGGAGATGGTCGACAAGGGCGTGCGCATCGCCAATCTCGGAGACAGGATCGACACCAAGGTCGACACCTACAGCAAGGGCATGATGCGCAGGCTGCTCATCGCCCGGGCGATCATGCCGTCGCCGCGGGTGGCGGTCATGGACGAGGTCACCTCCGGGTTGGATGTCGTCAACGCGTACGAGATCCGGGAGATGATCAGGGAGATCGCGGGCGCCGGCGTGACGGTCATCCTCTCGTCGCACAACATGTTCGAGGTCGAGAGGCTCTGCCACCGTGTCGCGATGATCGACAAAGGCGAGATCGTCCTGATCGGGACCCCGAGCGAACTGAAGGAGCGGTACGACGCCGGCAACCTCGAAGAGGTCTTCGTCAAGGCGGTGAGACCGTGAACCACCTCTTCAACATAACCCGCAAGGAGCTCAAGGAGCTCCTGACCCCGGGGTCGATCATCTCCATCGTCCTGATGATGGTGATGCTGATGAGCGTGGGCCTCCTCGTCGGAGAGGAGATCGGCGAAGATGGGGTCGGCGGGATGAATCTTTCGCCGATCGGCATCGTCAACGGAGACACGGGCGGGGTGTACTCGGGATACGCGATCGAGATCGTCGAGGGCATCTACACGGAGAGTGGCGTCGAAGCCG
>JAAYAP010000084.1 GCA_012719315.1 Methanobacteriota archaeon | reverse complement strand
GGTGTCGTTCATCATCGACGGATGGCAGGAGGCGCATCTGGTGCACGGGGACCTGAGCGAGTACAATGTGCTGGTCCAGGACGGGGAGCCGGTGCTGATCGACTGCGGACAGGCGATGACCCGGGATTTCTTCAACGCCAAGGAGCTCCTGGTCCGGGACATCGGCAACGTCAACCGGTTCTTCAGGATCAAAGGCGCCGACATCATCGAGGATGCGGTCATCCTCGAGGAGACGCTCAAAGACCCCGAAGACGAAGAGGAGGAGGAAGAAGGATGATGAGATCGATCAGGATACCGGCCGACCGTGTCGGCACGATCATAGGCAAGGACGGAGAGGTCAAGAAACTGCTTGAACGCCTTTCCGGGATCAAGATCTCGGTCGATACTGAGGGAGAGGTCGTGTTCGACGACGGGATCGAGGGCACCGACCCGCTCAAGTCGCTGCAGCTGCTGGATGTCATCAAGGCCATCGGCAGGGGATTCAACCCCCACAAGGCGACGAGGCTGTTCGAGGACGACGAGTTCCTGGAGGTCATGGACCTCAAAGACGCCGTGGGGGACAGGGTCAACCAGCTGGCGAGGGTCCGCGGCAGGCTCATCGGCAGGGGCGGGCGCACCAGGGAGATCATCGAGGAGCTCACCGGCTGCAACATGTCGGTGTACGGGAACACCGTCTGCCTGATCGGCAACTCCGTGAGCCTGCCGGTGGCGAGGCATGCGGTGGAACTGCTGGTCAACGGCAGCGAGCATGCCACCGTGTACCATTATCTCGAGAGCCAGCGCCCGAGGCTCAGGATCTCCGAGATGGGTTTCGATCTGTGAGGCTGTTCTGTATGGAGGATTGGGTCAGGGAGCATATGGCATCCGCGGAGGAGCTTGCGAAGCTCGGGCTCTGCGACAGGTGCCTGGGGAGGATGTTCGGCAAACTCGGCACGGGCATGACCAACGACGTGCGCGGCAGGATGCTGCGGGACGCGCTCGAAGCGGAGGGCAAGCCGGTCAACGAGCCCGATTTCTGCCAGCTGTGCGAGAACGTCTTCACCATGGCGGAGCGGTTCGAGACGGAGATCGCCGACAAGGTCAACAGCGTCGAATCCGACAATTTCCTGGTCGGCTGCAGGGTCGACCCCGAGATACTCGCCAGGGAGCAGGAGATCTGGGAGAGGCACGGGATCGTCACCGGGGAGAGCATCAAGACCGAGCTCAACCGCGAGATCGGCAAGAAGGTCCTGCCCCGGGTCAACCGCGCCGTCGAGTTCAAGCAGCCGCAGGTGGTCGCCTGCATCGACACCCGTTTCGCCGACGTCAGCCTCGATGTGGCCCCCGTGTTCATCGCCGGACGTTACAACAAGCTCAGCAGGGAGATCCCGCAGACGGTATGGCCGTGCAGGGACTGCCGCGGCAAGGGCTGCGACCGCTGCGGAGGCACCGGCAAGATGTACCAGACCTCCGTCCAGGAGATCATCGGCGACATCGCCCTGGAGATGTCGGGAGGCAAAGAGCATTTCTTCCACGGCATGGGCCGCGAGGACATCGACGCCTGCATGCTGGGCGACGGCCGGCCGTTCGTGCTGGAGATCGGCGAACCGCGCATCAGGGACATCGACCTCGACGAACTGGAGAGACGCGCCAACGCATCCGACCTCGCGAAGTACGGCAACCTGCACTTCGTGCCGCGGAACGTGGTGCAGCTGTACAAAGGCGCCGACCCCGACAAAGTGTACCGCGCAACCGTGCGGGCGCAGGGTAAGGTTAATAAAGAAAGAGTGATTGAGGTTGCATTAGCGTTCAAGAACGTCCAGATCGAACAGAGGACTCCGCGCCGGGTCGAGCACCGCCGTGCCGACCTCGTCAGGAAGAGGACGATCCGATGGGTCGAGGCGGAAGTCACGGGCGAGGACATCTTCACACTCACGCTGAATGCGGAATCCGGCACGTACATCAAGGAATTCGTATCGGGCGACGAGGG
>JAAYAP010000083.1 GCA_012719315.1 Methanobacteriota archaeon | reverse complement strand
TACCCGTATATCGATTCACCGGACGCGTCGACGATGACCGCGGGCTCGGCGTCGCCCGCGGTGTACGCCCAGACGATACCCGTATAATCCGAGGCATCGACATCGTAATCCGCGGATCTGACGAAATCGGTGCTGCCGGCAGACACATACCACAGCCCCCAGGCGGAATCGCCGTCGTTGTGGATGCCGTCGACCTCGACGAGACTGCCGTCGTCGAACGTGGATGTGAACCCGTTCGTCTCGCAGGCCGACAGGAGCAGACCGACGGCATCGGAACCTTCATGGTAATCCGCATCGGTCCAAACCGTGTTGAAATCGCCGAAATCGATGACCACGCCTTCGGTCTGCGAGCGGTACGCCTGCGATCCCGCATCCTTGACGATCAATGTCATGGCTGCTCCCGCCAGAAGCACGGAGACGGTGAACAGCACTTTGAGCCGGGTGACGTTCGTCATACGACCTTTCTTACGGGAACTGCTCGAGGCCGATCTGTCCAATCACTCACATCCGGTCATTTGGTAAATCAGGATAAGGGGTTTGTATCCGGGCATAAGCCCGGATGATATATACCTTCATGCCGAGAAGGGACCGGAGCTCATCCAATCGTCGACATCCGTCGGCGATGTGGCGACCCAATCGCTTCCGTACAGGGAGAGGAAGTATGTGCTCGATCCGATCTGAGACAGCTTGAAAGCGTCGTCCGATTCATATCCTGCAATCGGCGCCCATCCGTTGGATTTGAGCAGATTGCCATATGAATCTGTCTGAATGTAACCGACGCTGGCCTCCGCCGCATCTGCAGTGTGTTGGGCGTACAGGTACTGGAATATGCCCCAGCCGAAGAGCCCTTCGTCGTTGATCGTGCCTACATACCCATAGCCATCGATCTCGTATTCGAATCCGGCCTTGTCCATTGCATTGCAGAACGCATCGCCCGCATCCGCGCCGGTTGCGGAATACCAGCCGTTGTCGTCACTGCCTTCATCGAAGTACAGATAGAAGTTGTATGTCTCGGCATCATCGCCGCCGTTGAACAGAGCGTATCCGATGCCCGCTCCGACCAGGATCCCGGCAACGAGTGCCACGACGATTATAACTTTAGAAGTCTGACTTTCGTCCATGATATCAGCCTGTTGGAAACATCATCCAACAGCATAAATATCACAAACACCGTATAAATCACTTTCCATAAAAAGCATATATCCTCTGTCAGTGCATGTATATCAGCATGGTTTCGAGACCGCATCTTGGATGTGTATGCCAATGTATGTAGTATTATTGCAACATATGGCAACATCCCCCCGCGACGGCACCGCTGTCCGGGCCCGTGTGCGTGGGTCGCGCACCCGTGCATGATACATATACTGAAACACGATATCCCGCCGGATAACATGGATGGATGGAAGTCTGCGCTCCTCTGCGACTATTACGAGTACACCATGGCCAACGGCTACATCAGGGAAGGGCTCGAGGATAGGATCGTCTACTTCGATATGTTCTACAGACAGGTGCCTGACGGAGGAGGCTTCGCGATCGCCGCCGGGTTGGAACAGCTGATCGAACGGATATCCGACCTGCGTTTCACCGAGGAGGACCTCGCCTACCTCCGTTCCAAAGAGGTGTTCTGCGAGGGATTCATCCGATACCTCGAGGATTTCCGATTCACCGGCGATCTGTATGCGGTACCCGAGGGGACCCCGGTCTTCCCCGGGGAGCCGATCGTCACCGTCAGGGCCACTGCGCCGCAGGCGCAATTGATCGAGACCCTGCTGCTGCTGACGATCAACCATCAGACTCTCATCGCCACCAAAGCCAACCGCATCGTCAGGGCGGCCGCCGGCCGGGCGGTCATGGAGTTCGGGACCCGACGGGCACACGGCGCCGACGCCGCCGTCCTGGGTGCCAGAGCCGCCTACATCGCCGGATGCGGAGGCACCGCCTGCGCCCTGTCCGACAAGCTGCACGGGATCCCGGCGAGCGGAACCATGGCCCATTCCTGGGTGCAGATGTTCGACTCCGAACTCGAGGCCTTCAAGACCTTCTGCAGATTGTATCCCGAGAACGCCACGCTCCTGGTGGACACCTACAGCACCTTGAAGAGCGGGGTGCCCAACGCGATCAAGGCGTTCCGGGAGGAGCTGCCGCCCGAAGGGCTCGACCGTTGCGCCATACGCCTGGATTCGGGGGACATCGCCTTCCTGACCCGGCGGGCACGCGAGATGCTCGACGACGCGGGGCTGACCGGATGCAGGATCATCGCCTCCAATTCCCTGGACGAATGGCTGATACGCGATCTGATCGACCAGGGAGCCAGCATCGACGCGTTCGGAGTCGGCGAGAAGCTGATCACCGCCCACAGCGAGCCCGTGTTCGGCGGTGTCTACAAGCTGGTGGCCGTCGAGGACGACCGGGGCGCGATCGTCCCGAAGATCAAGATCTCCGAGAACGTGGGGAAGATCACCACGCCTCATTTCAAGAAGGTGTACCGGCTCTTCGACCGGGACGGCAAAGCCCTGGCCGATCAGATCTGCGTCCATGACGAGACCGTCGACGATACGCAGCCGCTGGAGATCTTCGATCCCGAAGCCACCTGGAAGCGGAAGACGCTGACCGGCTTCACGGCCAAGGAGCTCCTGGTGCCGGTGTTCGTCAAAGGGGAGCTCGTGTACAACGCGCCCGCGCTGGAAGAGGTCAGACGGTACTGCTCGGAGCAGGTCGACACCCTCTGGGAGGAGGTCAAACGCTTCTCCAACCCGCACCGTTACTATGTGGACCTGTCCGAGAAGCTCTGGAGAGTCAAACAGGATCTCCTCAGGAACCCGTCGTGACCGCCGTCAGGGTTCCGACTCGGCGATCTTCTCGGCAATGGCCTTGCGTTTCTTGCTGCTCTCGCTCTCTATCCCCATCACCCCTGCGATGATCAAGGCCACGAAGAGCATCTTCAACGGGCTGAGGATGTCGTTGAACAGGATCAGGCCCGCCACCAGGCTGCCGATCGCGCCGATGCCGACCCACACGGAGTAAGTCGATCCGGCGGGCAACCCCGACGCCAACCCCTTGTTGAGGAACAGCACGCTGATCACCAGCAGGATCAACGTGGGTATCACCCACTCGATCCGGGTGAATCCGTCGGACATCTTCATCGTCAACGCCCAACTGGTCTCGAACAGCCCTCCCAGTATCACATGTATCCAAGGATTCATCAGATATCACCTGCCACCGCCAACCCTATCGCCCCGATCACGATCAGCCCGACATACAAAGCCGTCTTGGGCGTGATCCTCTCCTTGAACAGCAGGGCTCCGAGACCGACGGCGCAGATCGCGCCGATCCCAGTCCATGCGGCGTACGCGATCCCCACGGGGATCTCCTTCATCGAGAACGACAGGAACAACGGGCTCACGAACATCATGATGCCTGCCAGCACGGTGTAGCCCTTATGTCGGAAATTATCGCATTTCTTCAATGCCAACAGCCATACCGGCTCCAACAGCCCTCCTATCAGCAGCCAAGTGAGAGAAATCATCGAGTACATCGTCGCATCCCGTCCAGTAACCTTCGTATCTGGCCACGTAGAGCGCGGAATGTATATAATGTCTGCCGGAAACCATGTGTTTCCGGCCCCTATCCCTGCGGATGCGCCGTCCCGACGGCATGACGGGCTTGCGCGACAGTTCACAGGCCGTAGTTCTTCATGTTGAAATTGGGGACATCCCGGTATTCCTTGGCGGCGAATTCGACGAAATCATCCTCCTCGGCAGGCAGGGATTCGAACTTGCCGATGATGTCCAAGAGCACTTCGTACTGCTTGTTGGTGAGCATGATCTCCCTCTTCTTGTACCCCTCGAGAAGTATCCGCGATCCCGCGAGTCCGGCAGCCAGGGCCCTGTTGTAGATGTTATCGCCTTCCGCCACGATCGCCTGTCCGATCCTGTACGCGTTGTCGTATGCGAGCACGTACGCCTCCGGTCCCCTGAACCTGTCCGAGAACATGTAGAGGTCCCTGAGGGTCTTCTCCTGCTTCAGCTGGAGGGCGGTGTTCATGAGCGCCGCCTCGTACCCCAACGCTCCGAGCCAGCATTGGACGGACGATCCGCCGAACTCGGGATGGTACTCGACCGATTCGTTCGACCACAGGTCGCAGGTCTGCGCCATCAGGTTGCCCTGGAGATCGCAGTGCGCGCACTGGCAGTTCTTGCCCTCCTGGGAGATCGGCATGCCGGCGATCGCCTTGACGATCGGCCCCTCGTACCCGCAATCCTTGTCGGGGCCGATGGCTCCGCACTCCCACGCCGCGAGCGTCTTGGCGGCGGATATGCATCTGGCCACCGCAGTGAACGTCCGCTGGACGTCATTGTCCTGCATCCCGCCGGCCAGGAACATCGAGGTGTTCGCACCGGCGCAGTTCGTGTCTCCGCCGGCGACGACCTTGTTCCTCTTGGCGACGTCGACGAACTCGGACCAGATGTAGGTCATGTCGATCGTGCCCAGATACCCCACTCCGAAGAGGAAGGCGACGATGTCCCCGTTGGTCACGGCGTAATCCGAGAGCTCTTTGCCGCCGACGGATTCGCAGGAGAGGTTGTCGGCGCCGTTCTCGCAGGCGATCTCGGCACAGGCGAAGAACTTCTCCGGATAGGTGCGCTCGGCATCCATGCCGGGCCGCAACCCCAGATCGGCTTCCCGCTGGTCGGGGATGGTGTGCCTGACGGCGCAGTTGATGCCGAATTCCTCGTGGTACTTCTCGCAGATGGCCTTCTGGCCCTCGATCACGGGCACCGAGAGCTTCGCCTGGTTCATCTGGGAGACCCACTCGGTCTCCAGCTGCAGGTCGGGGAAACCGAGGGCGACGGCCCTGTCGAGAACGTCCCTGGAGATGTAGTCGATGAACTCCTTCCTGAGTCTTTCGGGATCCCTCTCCGTGCCCGGGCGCGGAGCGTAGTTGATCTCGGGGATGACCTTCCCCGCCCCGATCTTCAAACCGAAACCGTATGACACCGGCTTCAGGGAACGACCGAAGACCATGTCGTCGGCGTTAGCATAGCTCATCCTGGTGAATCTCCTGACCGACATATCACTCACCTCTCACGATGGAATCCCATTCCTCTCTCACCCGTCTCCAATCATACCCGCTGCGGATCTTCTCGGCGATCAACGGAGTCTGGGGGGCCTTCTCGGAGAATATGCCGAGATCGTATGAATTGGCGTAATCCCTGTTGACCGCACCGCCGCAGCCCATCAGCGGGATGTTCAGGCCCTTCTTGACCAGGAGGGCCGCTTCGGCGGGGAACGCCGACATCGTCGTCGTCATCAACGCCGTGCCGCTGACGAACAGCGGCTTGACCTCCGCCACCTTCGCCACGAGATCGGTCACCGGGACGTCGCGCCCCATGTCGATGACGGTGTACCCCGCGGACCTGACCATGACCGCGGCGATGTTCTTGCCGATGTCGTGCGGATCGCCTTCGGCGGTGTGCATGACGACCTTGCCCTTGGTCTCCCTGCCGCCGGGCAAGCGCTTCTCCGCCAACGTTATGCCGATCTCCATGGCTTTGGCGGCCATCATGATCTCCGGAAGATGATATACCCGTTCCGCATAGAGCTTGGAGACGACCTCCATGCCGGCGACCAGGCCTTTGTTGATGACGTCCAGGGGCGGCCGGTGCCTCAGCGCGTCCATCACGACGGGGCCGATCGTCTT
>JAAYAP010000082.1 GCA_012719315.1 Methanobacteriota archaeon | reverse complement strand
CGCCTCGCTCGGGGCGTCGGTCGCCATCATCCTGGGCCTCTGCATCATCCCCGGCATATACGGGGAAAGCGCCGTCGTCGTCAACGCCTTCGCCTTCGCCCTCGTGCCGGTGCTCCTGATCATCTCGATGTCCAGATTCAAGAAGAACATCACGCCGGCCGGGATGATCCTCATCGGCATCGCGGTCATGTACATCTTCTCGGCCACCACCACCCTGCTGAAGATCACCGCTTCGGAGGAATCCCTCGCCGAAGTCTACATCTGGAGCGTCGGTACCCTCGGTAAGGCCGGTTGGGACAACGTATGGTACATGATCGCGGCCGCTGTCGCGGGGATCGTCGTCTTCCAATCCCTGGCCAGAAGGCTGAACGTGCTTGTGATGTGCGACAGCGGAGCGGTCGCACTGGGCGTCGATCCGAAGCGGGTGAGGCTGGCCTCCCTCGGCGTCGTGTCGCTGGTCACCGCCGTGCTGGTGAGCTTCACCGGCACCATCGGCTTCGTCGGACTGGTGGCGCCGCATATGGTGAGGATGTTCATCGGCTCGGACAACAGGTACCTGATCCCGGCGTCGGCCGCCTTCGGAGCGCTGATGCTGCTCGCATCCGATTGCGTGGCGAGGAACATCGCCGCGGTCGAGCTGCCCGTGGGGACCATCACCGCCCTGATCGGCGGGCCGCTCTTCCTGTACCTGATCATCAGGCAGACCAAGTCGGCATGGTGAGCCCTTCTGAGAATCCCTATATACCGTCGCCCCCATGATGCACCGCATGTACCGGATCTACTCTGACGGAGGGTCGCGGGGCAATCCCGGACCCGCCGCGTATGCGATCGTCGTGGTGAAGGACGGCAGGATCGTGCACGAGCATTCGGAGTATCTCGGCATCAACACCAACAACTACGCCGAATACCGGGGGCTGATCGCCGGGATCGACAAGGCGATCGAGCTCGGGGCTGAAGAGGCCGAATTCGTCATGGACTCCGAGCTCGCGGTGAAGCAGATGAACGGCGAGTACAAGGTCAGATCCGGGAACATCGCCGATCTCCACGCCGATGCGGTCGCGCTCGCCTCGATGATCCCCAGGGTCAGGTTCACCCATGTGAGGCGTTCCGAATCGTACATACCCCGTGCGGATGCCCTTTTGAATCGGGAATTGGACAGGATCCGCGGATGATGCGGCACCGTCGGAGACGGTTCCGGGCCTTCGACAGGGAATCCGTGCCGCCGACGGACCGATGCGCCGTGTGACGGAGACGTCTTTCACGGTCGGCGGATGAAATCCGCCAGATCCGCGATGCCGACGACCGTCTGAGCACCCGAGACCATGTCCCGGACGGTGACCGCATCGTCCTCGGATTCCTTGGCCCCCACGATCACCGCGCACCGCGCACCGGAATCGGAAGCCGATTTCATCGCCTTCGCCAGCTTGCGGCCCATGATGTCCGTGTCCGTGGGGATCCCCGCGGCGCGGAGCAGCGCGGTGACCTCCGTGGCCCTTGTCCTCATCTCAGCCGATGCGGGTATGACGTACGCGCCGATGCCGTCGGCCTCGTAGACTGCGCCCTCCTTCTCCAAAGCCAGGAGGATCCTGTCGAAACCGATGGCGAACCCGGTGGAGAAGACCTTCTCCCCGCCGAACAGCTCCGACAGCGTGTACGAGCCGCCGCCGCAGATCTGCTTCTCGGCGCCGAGGGCCGGAGCTTCGGCCTCGAAGACGATCCCCGTGTAGTAATCCAGACCGCGCACCACTCCCAGATCGACCTCGACGTCCCGCACGCCCATGTCGCGGAGGCACGAGAGCACGGACCTCAGATGATCGCCGGCCTCTCCGGCGATGCCGGCGAGGATGCCGATGCCGTCGGTCCCGTCCGTCATCGCGAAGATGTCCGCGATGTCCGCGTCGGATACACCGGCGTCTTCCAGCAACGGCTCCGCCTCGTCATACGACTTCTTGTCGAGCTTGCGGAGGATCTCCGCCATGTCGTCCTTGCCCACGCCGGCGTCGACGAGCCTCTGCCTCAGGATGCCGATGTGCCCGATGCGCACCCGGTAATCCGTCAATCCGAGACCGCGGATCATGGAGACCGCGAGCGCTATCGCCTCGGCGTCGGTCTCCGGCGTGGCGCTGCCGATGATCTCCGCGCCGAATTGGAAGAATTCCCGGTACCTCCCGCTCTGCGGCCGCTCGTATCTGAAGCACTGGCCGAAGTAGAAGACCTTGATCGGCTTGGGGTGGTTGCTCATGCCGTTGACGAACAGCCTTATCGCCGGAGCCGTGAGCTCCGGCCGCAAGGCCAGCTCCCTGTCGCCTTTGTCTTTGAAACCGTAGAGCTCGTCCAGGATGTTAGGGCCCGAGCGTATGATGAAGAGCTCGGCCTCCTCGAAGATCGGGGTCCCGATCTCCCTGAAGCCGAACGTGTGCGCGACATCCCTGAGGATCCCTTCGTAATGCCTTCTCCTCTCCATCTCGTCGGGGAGGAAGTCCCTCGTGCCGCGCGGACATCGGATCATGACGGTCCCGATGAAGAGGACGGTAATAAATATTGACCCGTGCGCGGGATGCGCGGACCGTGAGGATGCGACAAGGGATCGGACGGAAGCGACGGACGGGCACGGCACGCGTCCACACGGCGTCCTGGTTGGCAACGCCCATTTCCGGAACCGCATGTCCCGTGTTACCGATCAAACGGATACGTGCTCGTCCGCCGTGTTCGCATCGCAATCGGAGTATTTAAAATTAAACGCGGGACCGATATAAGCGTGGAAACGGGCGGATGACGGCCTCCGCCGTCGGCACACATCATCTTTTGACGATGATCGTCAGGACGTCTTTGTCCTGGACAACGTGGTCCAAGCCGACGGTCTGTCCCGGGAATTTCGCACTCTCCCCCCAGACCATCGCATACCTGAAATTCTTCTTGAAGTCCCGGTGGATGACCTCGCAGACCTCGCCGACGGTGTTGCCCCTCTTGACGATGAGCGGTATGTCCATGTCGGCTTCCTTGCCTTGGGGCTTGAGATAGACGCGGATCATGTCGATCGTGTCGTACAGCGTCTGTTTGAGCTCCTCCATCCCGTAACCGGTGGCGGCGGAGATCGGCACCGTCTTGAAGTCCTTGTGCATCTCCATGACCGCTTCCAGCTGCCCCGGCTTGGCCAGGTCCACCTTGTTGATCGCCATCACCGATTTGATGTACACGCGGTTGTCGGCGAGCACGTCCAGCATCTGCTCGACATCGATATCCTCCCTGACGACGACCGTCGCGTTTATGTAGCCGAAGGCCGCGGTCATGTCGGCGATGGTCTGCACGTCGATCTTGGTCAGCCTCACCGTGGGCATGACGTTGATCCCGCCCTGCGACCCGGTCGTTATGACCACGTCCGGGCGTTTCTGATCGAGACGGATCGCAGCGTCGTAGAGCTCCCTCATGAGGACGTTCGTGTTCGGGTTGAAGATGTCGACGACGAAGAGGATCACGTCGGCGGCCCTGGCCGCGGCGATGACTTCGCGGCCCCTGCCCTTGCCGCGCGAGGCGTCTTTGATCAACCCGGGCATATCCAGTATCTGGATCTTGGCGTGGTTGTACTCGAGCACGCCGGGGACGACGTCCAACGTGGTGAAGTTGTAAGCGCCCACCTCCGATCTGGCGCCGGTGAGCTGATTCAGGAGCGTGGATTTACCGACCGACGGGAAACCGATCAATGCGACCGTGGCGTTGCCCGCTTTCTTCACGTAATAGCCTTTGGTGGGGCCTTTGGCGGACCTCCTCTTGGTCTCCTCGGCCGAAAGCCGGGCGATCTTGGCTTTGAGTTTGCCTATGTGCGCCTCCGTGGCCTTGTTGTATTTGGTGTTGGCTATCTGCTCTTCCAACTCTTTTATCTGCTCTTCGATGGTTGCCATGGATTATTCTCTTGCGGTCGTATGATGACAGTCGCATATTTTACAATTATCAAGGGACCGCGGTCGGATGATGGACAGGCTATGACGATAGTGTACAATTACTTATCGTCCCGTCGTGCGGTACGGTCGGAGCGTCGGGACGGCGTCGCTAGGACATTATTTAAGACGGATAGATATTGCGGGAAGCATGGATACATCTTTGAACCTCGACAGGGACGGACTGCGGAGGAACCGCGGGAAGATCCTGGCGCTCATCATCACATTCGCCATCGCCCTGGTGATGACATTGTACGGATGGACGGCCCAATGCTTCGGGATGTTCATCGTCGGCGCGATGCTCTACATGGTCCCCCATATGTCCGGCGTCGACAACAAGAAGCTGCTCGGCGTCTACGGCATCGCCTTCTTGGCCGTGGCCCTCTCGATCGGCGTCGGTGCCGTCGCCCCGGGCGTGGTCGCCGACAACGAGGCGCCTCCGGTCGACGGCCGCTTCACCGATATACAATACGGGTATGCCGACGGCACGGTGGAGATCACGGCCTTTTACAACGGAGCCCTCGGGGATGGGGCGACGATCGTGCTCCTGACCAACGACGTCTCCGGCATCGGCTTCTCGGTCAATCAGATCTACGGCACGAATCCGATCGAGCACATGTTCGACGATATCGGGTACGATCCCGTCACGGGCATCACGGTCGCGGAAGGCGTCTTCGAGTTGGACCCGGACACGCTG
>JAAYAP010000081.1 GCA_012719315.1 Methanobacteriota archaeon | reverse complement strand
GAATCCGATAACAACGAACGGTCTTCCGAACCGTTCAAACCCAACACGACTAGACGGCCAACATGATCACCTCATAGATCGAGACCGCATTTCCTCAGAGTCGCGAGCGCCATATCATACACCTTCAGATACTCGTTGGAGGGCACTACCTCCCTCACATCGTAACAGTCCTGGAACCTCTTCCCCGCGGGGGGATGCGCGAAATCCTTCTCGTAGATGCTGACTATGTTGTTCAGCACCCTGTTGGTCTCGGCGACCTCCATGCCCGCGGCGGCAGTGACCGTCTCGCTCAGCATCCTCGCCTCCATGCCGGTGGTCTTGTCCTTGACCACCCCTTTGGAGGATGCCGCTCCGGAGACCAGTTCCCTGCCCGATACCGTATCCGTGACCGCCTGTGCCGCTATCTCCAGCAGGCACATCTCGGTGCATGGTCCTGCAAGCGTATAATACTGATTGCCGAGAAGCAGACTGGTGTTGGCATCGATGGCGCATGCGGCGTGCGCGGCCACCTGCAGGGTCTCCCTGGCAGTGGTCGTCCCCCATCGGATGTGGATCGGCCCGTCGAGGTGGAGATCGCAGTTGAACAGCACGAACGACGCGATCATCGTCGCCACGTCGCAGATAGCGGTCTCCTCGATCCCGCCGCTGTAGCCGCCGAAGATCGGCATCTGCTCGATCATGATCGTATCGCCGTTGGAGACCCATCCGGCGATCATGTTCAGACCGCTCATGTCCATCTTCATCTCGTTGAGCTGGGACACCTCGTGCAGATCGTAACGTTTCAAACCGTACTCCGTCAGACCCGACGACAGCCGTCCTGCGGCGGACAGCGGCGTCTGAGGCCCCTATATGCACATGCCCGGCCGGCCGGCCGTGTAGCATGCCTCCCTGACATGCCGGATCTCCGCCAGCGTCGCCCTGATCTCCCAGGGCGTGTTGGTCGTGGCGGGATTGCCGTTGACCGTGTTCAGGACACCGCTCACCAGGGTGTCGACCCCGCGCTCCTGAGCGTAGCTCTGCATCATGTACGGGAAGATGTCCTCCGACACGGGCGCACCGGTCGGACCCCCTTGGATGATGGGTTTGCTCTTGGCGGTCCTGTGACGGGACTTGCAGGAGACCCGGTCCTTGCCTTTGCCGAGCCTGAGCTTCATCGGCGCCGTCTTCAGACCGTCAAAGACCTCGTCCTCGGTGACGGTGAGGACTTTGCCGAGGTTCGTGTTGTAGAAGCCGGTCGTGACCAGCATGTCGATCCCGGCCATGAAGAGCCTGTCGATCAGGTCCTCGTCCTCGGGGATTATGCCGGGGCCGAACCTGATGTCGTACTTCTCCTTCATGATCATGGCGTTCGTGGGGACCGTCACATAATCCCAGGTGTCCTCGCGGACCTTCTTGCCGGAGTTGAACCTGTTGAATGATTCGAAAACGTCGATCGCCCTGGCCGAGACCATGGCTAATGGAGTTTACTTGGATATATAAAAGTTATGTGCATTGGCTGAATAGTTTTAAATAACATGTTCGGAGGCACCGTCGAATACGGACGAAGCTTGTATTAAAAGACCACACCCCGACAAATGGAGGAATATGTACTGGATGGGGTGTGGGTTAAACAGGTTCGGTCGGGCCCCTGGCACCCCTCCGGAAGAGGGGGGCCTTGGGGCCCCAAACGGTTTCGTAAATCGGTTCAGTGCTTTATGTCGAGTCCGGCCGCGCGGAGCGTGGCGAGGGCCTTCTCGTAGACCTCGAGGTACTCGGCGGTCGGCTTGACGGTCAGGACATCGTAGCACTCGCGGAAGGTCTTGCCCTCGGGAGCGTCGTTGTAGTTCTTCTCGTAGTTGGAGACGAGCTTGTCGACGATCTCGTTGACATCGGAGACTTTCATCCCCGCTGCCGTCCTGGCGGCCTCTCCCATGATCCTGGCTTCCATACCGGTGGTCTTGTCCTGCACGACGCCCTTGGCGGCTGCCGAGCCCGACAGCAGCTCCCTTCCGGAAGCGGTGTCGTTGATAGCCTGGCACGCGGTCTCGAGGAGACACATCTCGGTGCAGGGTCCGGCCATCGGATAGTACTGGTTGGCGATCAGGAGGTCGGTGTTGTTGTCAATGGCCGCCGCCGTGTGCGCCGCGATCTGGAGCGTCTCCCTGGAGGTGGTGATGCCCCACCTGATGTGGATCGGCCCGTCGAGGTGGAAGTTGCCGCTGAAGAGCGCGAACGATCCGAGTGTCGTGGCGACAGCCGAGATGGCCGTCTCCTCGATCCCGCCGGTGTACCCTCCGAAGATGGGCATCTGCTCGATCATGATCGTGTCGCCGTTGGCGGTCCACCCTGCCAGCATGTTCAGTCCGGCCAGGTCCATCTTCAGCTCGTTGAGCTGGGAGCACTCGTGGGGGTCGCAGGCCCTGTGGCCCGCGTTGACGGTGCCGGCGACGAGACGCCCGCCCGTGGTGAGGGGCGTCTCGGGTCCCTATACGCTGAGTCCGGGGCGTCCTGCCCTGATCCTCGCCTCTTTGGTGGCGCGGAGCTCAGCCATCGTCGCACGGATCTCGTAAGGCGTGCCCGATTTGGCGGGGTGGCCTTCGACGGTCGTCATGACGCCGTTGACGAGGGTGTCGACGACAGCCTCCTGCGCATACGACTGCATGACCTGCACGAAGATGTCCTCGGAGATGGGGGATCCGGTCGGACCGCCCTGGATGATGGGCTTGACCGGGCTGTTGCCGTGCCTGGGGTAGAACCTGGCCACGTCCCTGCCTTCACCGATCTCGAGCTTGGTCGGGGTCTTCTTGATCCCTTCCCATACCTCTTCCTCGGTCACCTTCATGACGCGGCCGAGGTCCTGGCAGTAGTATCCGGTGTTGACGAGCATCTCGAGTCCGGCCTGGAACAGGTCGTTCTTGGTCTTGTTGTCCTCGGGGACGCTGTTCTTCCCGAAATCGAGTTTGTATTTCTCCTTGAGGGCTGTCGCGTTCTGGGGGATGATGGTGTAATCCCAGTCACTCTCGGGAACCCTCTTCCCTTTGACGAATCTGTCGTACACATCATATATCGTAAGTGCTCGTGTTACTGCCATTTCAATCAACCTATCAATGTCTTGACGAGATCGACGATCTCGCCGGCTGTCTTAGAGTATCCGTCCGCTCCGATCTCGTCGCACCACTGCTTGCTGCAGGGTGCACCGCCGAAGATCGCTTTGTAGGGAGCCTCCGCTTCTTTGATGGCGATGACGATGTCCCTCTGTCCCTCGAGCGTGGTCGTCATGAGTGCCGACCCGCCGATGACCTGCGCCTCGTTGTCCTCGGCTGCGTCGAGGAAGTCCTGTGCCACCACGTCGGGGCCGAGGTCGATGACGTTGAATCCGGCGCCGCGGAGCATGGCGCAGCAGACGTTCTTGCCGATCTCGTGGATGTCGCCTTCGACCGTGCCCATGACGACGGTGCCGCGGAGCCCGTCAGAGCCCGATGCCATGTGAGGCTCGAGGATCTTGAGCGCCACTTCCATCGTCTTGGAGGCTGCGACGACCTGGGGCAGGTAGATCTCGGCTTTGTCGAATCTGACGCCGATGGTGTCCATGCCGGCGCCGAGGCCGAATTCCACGATCTCCTTCACGGGGATCTTCTCATCGATCGCTTTTTTGGTTGCGTCCTGGACCAGTTTGATGTCCCAGGACTCGATTGCGGTTTTGAGCTCCGCAAGGATAGCTTCTTTTGACATGTTCTTCTCTCCTTGTACCTGTTGTGTGACAGGTATGAACCCATCGGGACTATTGTCCTCGATGTACAAAATATAATGATGATATCTATATTTAATAATTTCTGTCAATATTTCATTTGAAATATATTTAATATATAAAGATATCTATCCAACCTACTATGATATTTATATAGTAGAATCAAAAATGCGATTTTTGAATCCGCACTCCGACGCATGGCCGGAATGATAGAAAAAGATAAGGTGGACGGCCGGAG
>JAAYAP010000080.1 GCA_012719315.1 Methanobacteriota archaeon | reverse complement strand
GGCCGTGGCTATCGAGGCGGCCATCAACGCCGCGTTCGAATTGATCTGAAGGACGATGAAGCACTTACTGAGCTATTCCGTTTTCCAACCCCTTTCCGATTTCTCCGAAACCGACGTAGGCGGTTTCCTGGCCGGGATCGGCTGCGACGGCCTGGAGCTGTTCACGATGTTCGACCCGGTCTGCCCGTCGTACCTCCCTTACACGGTCTCGACGCATCTTCCCTACGCAGTGGATTGGCACAGAGCCTGGTCCGGCGACATGGACGGATTCGGCGAGGACATCGAGGACCTGAGGTTCATCACCTTCGGCAGGGACCGCGGGGAGATGGTCGCCAACATCCGCAGGATGATGGACGTGGCCGCCTGCCTGGATCCCGCCTACGGCGTGTTCCACGCCGGCAACACGGACATGGAGCAGATGTACCATCACGACTACGCCTCCGACGACAGGAAGGTCCTGGAGGCATTCGCCGAGATGGTCAATGCGGCGGTATCGTGCTACCGAGGCGGAGAGCCTCCGCTGAAGCTCGCGCTCGAGAACCTCTGGTGGTCCGGACTGAAGCTGAGGGAGCCGTGGGAGCACAGGCTCCTGGAGGATAAGCTGGAATTCGACAACTGGTGCCTGTGCCTGGATGTGGGTCATCTGATGAACGGGTTGCCGGACTCGACCGACGAGGCCGCGGCGACGGCCGCGGCCATGAGGGTCATCGACGGGTACCCGCAGGATATGAGGGACCGCATCGAGGTCATGCATCTGCACTGCAGCACCTCGGCGGAGTACAGGCGCTGTTTCGACGAGAAGGATGTGTCGCTGAAAGACATCGACAAGCTGATGCGCGAATCGTACAAGCACGTGGGGATGATCGACCAGCACAAGCCGTTCACCGACAAGAGATGCACCGAGTTCACCGACGCGATCCAACCGGATTTCGTCACCCACGAGATGATCTCCGACAGCATCGAGGAGGTCATCGCCAACTTCAGGCTGCAGCGTTCGCACTTCCCCTGAAGCAGGCGGATCCCGCTCCCGGAAGCAACCCTGTATCCCAACGGACCCGGTGTCAAGAAACCTTATATAAGACCTTCATATAATCTTAGGTCTAGAGGAATTCAAGATGGCACGTTTTAAAGAGGCCGAGGACAGGCTCCTTGAGAAATCGGTTTGCATGAGTTGTTATGCGACCAACCCCAAGAAGGCATCCAAATGCCGTAAATGCGGTTACAGCAATCTTCGGCCCAAGGCGAAAGAGAGCAGGAAACAGTGATTGCGTTTTAACGGGCGAACGGCCTGACGGCCGTCTCCCGGTCTTATATACGCGGTCCCGGGATTCCACCCGGCCGACCGCAAACCTGCTTTATACCATTATGCCGGTTAACCTATCCGGGTCGCCGGAGGCTGTCGATGGATATCTTGGTCATAGAGGACAATCAGGCACTGGGCGAGGCCATCCGGAAATTGCTCGCGGATGCAGGCCACACGGTGCGAGTCGAGGATGACGCCGCATCGGCTGCGGAGAGCATCGCCGGTCGGAAGCACGACTTGACGATCGTGGACGCCGACATGAACGGCGGAGTCGGCCTGACGGTGATCGACAGCCTCGGAGAGCTCCCTGTCGAAGACAGCGCGGGCATCATCGTTCTCAAAGGGATGCGGGAGAAGACCCTGTCGGACAACAGGCATGTGCGGGCGACGATCGCCAAGCCCTTCTCGGCATCCGAATTGCTGGATGCGGTGGAGGCCGCGGCGCATACCCGGTCCTCGTCGAAAGACAGACCGTCCGAAGGGAGCGGGAGGCGCCGCCTGTTCCGTAGGAAGAAGCGCGCGGACCGGACGGTCGACGCCCCGGCCGACAACGATTTGGAATTCGGGGAATCCTATATACTGTTCCGGGACAACCCGCAGGAGATATACAAGATCGCCGCACGTTTCGGTGCGGAGGGTTGCAACCTGCAGATCATCACGGCCGGCAGGAAGAAGGCGATGAACGAGAGGTTCAGAGGCTACGGCATCGAGGTCGTGCACCTCTCCGTCGAACCTTTCGACGAGTTCTCGGACGTGTATCGTCTGGGGACGCTGCTCAATCAGGTGAGGTATTTCGTGGACCGGTCCGAGAGGCCGGTCGTGATCTTCGACGACCTCAATGCGGTGATACGCAAGAACGGCATGAACCAGACGTTCGTGCTGATCCGTGAGATCATGTCGGCCGATTACGGCAAACCGTTCTCGTTGCTGGTATCGACGGATGCACGCGGGTATTCAGACAAGGATAAGAGGATATTGGAAAACCATTTGCAGCACATCCCCGGGAAAACGGGATCCACAGAGGCAGTCTAATGACGAGAATCGAGAAGGTATGGGCAAGGGAAGTACTGGATTCCAGGGGGAATCCCACAGTTGAAGCGGAAGTGACCGTCAAAGGCCACAGGATCAGGGCGATAGCTCCCTCGGGAGCGTCCACGGGCACCTGGGAGGCCCATGAGCTGCGCGACGGCGGCGAGAGGTACCGCGGCAAAGGCGTCTCGGAGGCGGTCGGGAACGTCAGGGGCGAGATCGCCAAAGCGATCACGGGCATGGAGGTCACGGATCAAAGGGCGATCGACGATGCGATGATCGATCTCGACGGCACCGGCAACAAGTCCAGGCTCGGAGGCAACGCGATCGTCGCGACTTCACTGGCGGTCCTCCGCGCGGGTGCGCTGGCGGAAGGCAGGCAGGTGTACGAGTACATGGGCGATGACGGGGCGACCCTGCCGGTACCCATGTTCAACATCATCAACGGCGGCGAGCATGCCGGCGGCAACCTCAGGATACAGGAGTTCATGATCATCCCCGCCGGCGCCGGTTCGTTCTCCGAATGCCTCAGGATGTCCTCCGAGATCTACATGGAATTGAAGGCCCTCCTCAAGAAGAAGTACGGAGCCAACGCGGTGAACATCGGCGACGAGGGCGGATTCGCCCCGCCGCTGGATACGATGGCCGACGCTCTCGAGACCATCACCGAAGCCGTATCGGGCGCGGGCTACGCGCCGGGCCGGGAGGTGTTCCTGGCGATAGACGCGGCCGCTTCGGAGTTCTATGCGGACGGGATCTACGACGTGGATTCGATGAGGCTGTCGGCCGGGGAGCTGGCCGACCACTACAAGGCGATGACCGAGATGTTCCCGCTGATCAGCATCGAGGATCCCTTCTTCGAGGATGATTTCGAGATGACGACCGAGCTCACGAAGATGATCGGCGACAAGGTGCAGATCGTCGGCGACGACATCTTCGTCACCAACACCGAACGTCTCTGCAAGGGGATCGAGAACGGCACGGCCAACGCGCTGCTGCTCAAGGTCAATCAGATCGGCACGGTCTCCGAGGCCGGTGATGCCGCCAAGATGAGCTTCGACAACGGCTACAAAGTGGTGGTCTCGCACCGTTCCGGGGAATCCGAGGACACGACCATCGCCGACCTGTCCGTGGGGTGGGGCACGGGGGAGATCAAGACCGGAGCGCCCGCCCGCGGGGAGAGGACGGCCAAGTACAACCGTCTGTTGAGGATCGAAGAGGAACTCGGTTCCAAGGCCGTGTTCCCGGGGTTGAACGCCTTCCGATTCTGAACATCCCTCCGGGATTCCGGCCCTTCGGACCGGCAAAAATCCCATTACATTTTATATTTAATACTTGCTATTCCGTCCGAGGTATTTGGAGGCAGTTCCGTCCTTTTTGGAAAACCGTCTCCCATGTGGTAACAGAAAGCTTATATCCGGATTGGGATTGGTAGAGGCACTCGCCTATGGCAGACGTCAGGATGGGAACCGCGTCTTATTGCGATGGGTAGCAGAGGTGAAACTATCGTAGGAAGAGGTATCCCGTCAAGACTGTATTCGGGCCCGGGCAACGGGCGCATATGCACGCTGGATGACTCGTGCACCAGGGCATTCATGCAGATTTACTGCTCTTGCGGGCGTATCGTCAGTTTGGATCGGAGCGAGATGCAGCTCAAGATGAAATTGGGCAAGGATCTCGAATGCGCCTCCTGCAGGAATTTCCGGATCTCTGCCGAGATCGACATGATGAACGATCACTTCAACGGCATCGTTGAGCAAGACGCTCTCTGAGCCGCGTCTGACACCTCTTTAAACGCGTTTTTCGGTAATCGTTGTTTTAACACGAATTCTTAAATCCGTATGTATTGAAAAACAAGGTGTCGGGAACACGTCCCCCGACCATGATGCGATACGGACCTCACTCGGGATCCTCGGCTTCCGGTGCCTTCTTCGCCTTCTTGCCGACGGTCTTCGGAGCCTTCGCCGCCGCGGTTTTCCCGGTGCCTTCCGCCTTCGCCGGCTTCCTCTTCTTCTTGTTCGGGCAGTCCGGGTTTATGCATTCCGCTCCTTTGCCGAAGATGATCTTCGGCGCGGAGCAGGCCTCGCACAGCTCGTCCGTGGGGGTTATGCTGCCCCGCGGCCTCAGCGGATACGTCTGCGTGCATTCCGGCCATTCCGAACAACCCGCGAAGCGCCTCCCCGCGTTGGAGTAGAGGATCCTGATCGTGCCCTTGCCGCAGGCGGGACAGGCGCCGAGGTTGTTCTTGGAGGTGTTGTCGCTGCACTTGGGATCGATGCACTGCATCGACGGGGGCATGCCCCTGCGGATGACCCTGAGCTGCGGCAATCCGCACACGGGACAGAACTCGTCCACGGTCTGGATCATCGCGCCCCGCGGCAAGGGGTACGCGCGTGTGCATTCCGGGTAGCCGTTGCAACCGATGAAATTGCCGTTCTTGGACTTCTTGATGACCATGTCGTTGCCGCAGGAAGGGCAGATGCCGATATGCTGCTGGCTGCGGAGAGCGGCCTTGATCTCGTCGCCGATCTCGGTGCTTTCCGACGAGATCTTGGTGGCGACGCTGTAGAGCATGTCCTGCGACTGCTTCACGACGTTGTCGAGGGTGTCGTCCCCTTCGCTGATCTTCAGCATGTCCTCTTCGAGTTTCGAGGTCATCCCGGGCTCGGTGATGCCGCCGCCGTGCTTCTCGAGCGCCTTGGTCAACGCGATGCCGCTGGCCGTGGGGATCATGTGATTGCCTTGGACGTAGTTCCTGGAGTACAGCTTGCCGATGATGTCGTGCCTGGTGCTCTTGGTCCCGAGCTGCAGCCTGTCCATCTCCTGGATCAGGGACCCCTGGTTGTATCTGTAAGGCGGCTTGGTCTCCAACGCGTCCATGTCCAGCGACCTGACGTCGACGGCATCGCCGATTTTCAGGTTGGGCAGGTGCTTCTCGAAGGCTTTCAGGTACTTGCCGTAGTACTTCTTCCAGCCCTGCTCCAGCTGCACATAGCCCTGCGATCTGAAGACCTCCCCGTCGACATCGACGGTCACGTCCGTGATCCGCGCCTTGGCGTTGGGGCCGACGGTGGCCAGGAAACGTCTGACGATCAGCTCGTACAGCTTCCATTTGTCGCCCTTCATCTTGTCGGACGACACGCCCGCGGTCGGGTATATGGGCGGATGGTCTGTAGTGGACCTCCGTCCTTTCGAAGGGTATATCTTATCCTGGGCGAGGATCTCCTCGGCATCGGCCTTGAAATCCTTGGATTCCCTGAGTTTCTCCAGGACGGATCTCAACCCCAGGCTCCGGGGGTACTCGGTGTTCTCCGTGCGCGGGTACGAGATGTACCCTCCCGTGTAGAGGTCCTCGGCCAGTTTCATGGCCGCGGTGGGCGGTATGCCGATCTTGTTGGCCTCGACCTGCATTGTCGTCGTGTCGAACGGCGGCGGACGGTACTCGTCCTTCTCGGTCACCTCGTAGCCGGTGATCGTGCCGGAGGTCATGCCGCCGATCCGCGCGAGGACCGCATCGGCCTCCTCCTTGCTCCAGAACGGGTTCTTCTCATGCTCTCCTTTGAAGGCGAGCATGCCGAACTTCCCGAAGACCTCCCAATACGGCACGGGCACGAAGCTCCTGACCTCCTCGTCCCGGTCGACCAGCAGTTTCAGGGTGGGGCTCTGCACCCGGCCCACCGACATGAAGTTCCGGCCCACCTGTCCCGAGGACAGGGAGATGAGGCGTGTGAGCACGGCTCCCCAGGAGAGGTCGACGATCTGCCTTGCCTCCGCCGCGTCGGAGAGCCGCTCGTCGGGTTCGGTCAGCTCGGAGAAGGCCTTCTCGACCTCTCCTTTGGTGAGGGCGCTGAACCTGGCCCTCTTGACTTTGGACATGTCGGCTCCGATGGCCTTGACGGTCTCCATGCCGATGAGCTCCCCTTCCCTGTCGAAGTCGGTGGCGATGATGATCTCGTCGGAGTGCGCCGCCGCCTCTTTGATGCGGTTCAAGATGGATTTCACGCGCACTGTCTTGATCTGCGGCGCATGCACGAGGTCGATGGGCGAACCTGCCCCCCAGTCGTTGAACTCCTCGGGGTAGTCCAGCTCGATGATGTGGCCTCTGAGGCTCACCACGGTGTAGTCGTCGCCGTCGGCCGTGAAGGTGATGACGGTGACGCCTCCGCCGGATTCGGACTTCGTCTTCCCGTCCGAGAGGATGGTGGAGATCCTCCTGGCGGCGTTGGCCTTCTCTGTGATAATAAGTTTCCTCATCTTCATCCCTCGAAGTGCTCAACGGTTAAATAATCTCGCCGTTGGCGGAAAAAATCGGATCGGGTCGTCGGTTTCAACCTCTCGCGCCGATATGATGCATGTGCCCGGTCGAGCGCGATGCCATGGTGAGCTTGCATCTGAGCACGCCTTTGATCGAGGAGATCTCGTTGGCAAGGCCCTTGAGCGCGCCCAGCTCCCCGTCGACGAT
>JAAYAP010000079.1 GCA_012719315.1 Methanobacteriota archaeon | reverse complement strand
GCTGTACACCTCTCCGCATCTGGTCGATTTCAACGAGCGCATCCGGGTGTCCGGCCGCATGATCGACGACGAGCGGCTCTCCGAGCTGGCCGCGGAGCTGATGCCCGTCGTCGACAGGATGGCGGCCGAGGGCATGCGGTGCACCTTCTTCGAGGCGACCACCGCCCTGGCATTCATGCATTTCGAAAGGGAAGGGGTCGAGTACGCCGTCGTCGAGGTGGGCATGGGCGGCAGGTTCGACGCGACCAACGTCATAACGCCCGAGGTCTGCGCGATCTGCAACATCAGCCTGGAGCACACCGAGTACCTGGGGTGCACCCTGGAGTCGATCGCGTACGAGAAAGCCGGGGTGATGAAACCCGGGGTGCCGTGCGTGACCATGAACTCGGACCCGGTCTTCGAGACGCTGTCGGCGGTCGCCGCCGAGAAGGGGGCCCCGCTGACGAGGGTCCTGCCCGAGGACATCGTCCTGCGGGCGAGCAGAAGGGACGGGGTCGATTTCACATACCGCGGGGAGGATCGCACGGTCTCGATACCGGGACGGCATCAGGCCGCGAACGCCGCCCTGGCGATCGCGGCCCTCTCGACGCTGGACGGTTTCGAGGAACGCATCCGGGACAATCTGCGGGAGGGGCTGGCCTCGACCGAATGGGCCTGCCGCATGCAGAAGGTCGGCGGCCTGCCGCTGATCATCGACGTGACGCATACGCGGAAGGGGTCGGAGGACCTCGCGGCGGATATCCGCGAGCTCTACGGCAAGGTGCTGCTGGTGTTCGGCGCTCTCGGCGACAAGGATCTGGAGCACATCTCCGAGAACCTGTCGGGGATCGCCGAACGGGCGATCGTCACCGCTCCGGATTCCGACCGCGCCGCCTCCGTCGACCGGCTGCTGCCGATAGCGGAAGGCTTCTTCGAACAGGTCGTGCCGGCGGCGGATGTCGCCGAGGCGATGGACACGGCCTTCGGGATGAGACATGAGGACGAGACGATCCTGGTGACCGGGTCGCTGCATATGGCGGGGGAGGCCTTGGTATGGCTGAGAAGGACATACTCCTGATCCTGGACATCCTGGCCGGGGAGTACGGGGAAGGCGCGTACCCCGGCAGGTCATCGGACGGCACGCGCCCCGACTGGGAACGGGACCCGTTCCGCATCCTGATCGCGACCATGCTCTCACAGCGGACCCGCGACGACAACACGAGGAAAGCCGCCGACAACCTGTTCGCCGTGTTCTCCACTCCGGAGGAGATCGCCACGGCCGACCCGGAGGAGGTGGCGGCGTTGATCGCGCCGGCCGGTTTCCCGCGCCAGAAATCCGAGGCGATCGTCGGTTGCTGCAGGATCCTGGTGGAAAGATTCGATTCCAAGGTGCCGGAGTCCACCGAGGACCTCGTCTCCCTGCCGCTGGTGGGGCGGAAGACCGCCGCCTGCGTGCGCTCGTACGCATTCGGCATCCCGGCGGTCTGCGTCGACACCCATGTGCACAGGATCGCCAACCTCATCGGCCTCGTCAGCACCAAGGACCCGGCGGTCACGGAGACGGAGCTGATGGGATCGACCCCCGAGCACAGGTGGTCGGACATCAACAGGTTCCTGGTCCGGCACGGGCAGGAGGTCTGCCTGCCGCGCAACCCCCGTTGCGGCGAATGCCCGATCAGCGGGATGTGCGATCATCGGCGGATCTGACGCGGCGGCGATCCGATCATGTTCCCGCCGGCGCTCCGATGCCCGGGCCGGCATGATAACATTAAAACCGAGGGTCGCGATACAGGCCCGTGCACGAGGTAGCAGTGGTGTCGGACTTCGTCAAAGCCATTCTGGAGGAACTGAGCAAATACAAAGTGGAATCCGTGCATTCCGTCACCCTCGTCATCGGCAAGATGACGAACCTCGGCGGGGAGCAGATGGAATTCGCCTACGAGATCATCACCAGAGGCACGATCCTGGAGGGTTCCGCGCTGGTGATCGAGGAGGAGGACATCATCCTCGGCTGCGCGGCATGCGGATACGAGGGTCCCGCGAGGAACCTGGATTTCGGGCAGTACTCCGAGGAGCACGCCATACCGATCCTGTCATGTCCTGAGTGCGGCGGACCGGTCACGGTGCTCGCGGGCCAGACCTGCAGCGTCAAAGGGATCGACATAGAAGAGGCGGTATGATGTTTAAATACAGGGATGAGGGGACCGCGAAGAGGATCCTCGCGGCCATAGAGGACATGGGGATCGAGAGCAAGTTCATGCATGTATGCGGGACGCATCAGGACACGATCGTCCGTTTCGGCCTGGAGGAGATGCTCGGGGATGCGGGGATCACCATCCAGCAAGGGCCGGGATGCCCGGTGTGCGTCACCACCAGCAAGGAGATCGCCGACGCGATAACGCTTGCGGACAACGGAGTGACCATAACCGCTTTCGGCGACATGATGCGCGTGCCCACCTCGATCGGGTCGCTCTTCGATGCCAAATCCAGAGGGGCCGACGTCAGGATCGTCTACTCGGTGGAGGACGCGGTCAAGATGGCCGCCGAGCAGTCCAAACCGCTCGTCTTCGTCGCGGTGGGGTTCGAGACCACGGCCCCGTCCACGGCCGTCCCGCTCCGCAAGGAGCTGCCGGCCAATTTCAGCATCTACAGCTGCCACCGGGTCTGCCCTCCGGTGCTGAAGACGGTCTTCGACATGGGTGAGACGAAGGTCAACGGCCTCATCATGCCCGGGCATGTGGCGGTCATCACCGGCTACGAGTGCTTCAGGCCCTTCTCGGTCATGTACGACATGCCGCAGGTGGTGGCGGGCTTCGAACCCCTGGACATCCTCATGTCCTGTTACATGCTGACCAAGCAGAGGTTCGAAGAGCGCGCCGAAGTGGAGAACGAGTACACCCGTCTGGTCAAACCCGACGGCAACCCCGTCGCCAGACAGCTGATGGACGAGGCGTTCGAGCTGGTCGACAGGGCATGGCGGGGCTTCCCGACCATCCCGAAGAGCGCGCTCGCCTTGAAAGAGGAGCACGCGGCGCACGATGCATGCAGGGTGCATGCGGACATCCTCGCCACGACCCCCGACGTCGAGGAGGAGGCGAAGGGATGCAGGTGCGGCGAGGTCCTCAGAGGCATAATGAAGTCGGAGGACTGCCCCCTGTTCGGCACCGCCTGCAGGCCCGCGGACCCCAAGGGGCCGTGCATGGTCTCCGACGAGGGCAGCTGCAACATCGCATACAAATTCAGGAAGGTGTGACTCATGTCATTGGAGAAAGCGAAGCAGATACTGGTGATCACCAACGATTCCACGGTCTTCCTCAAGAGCGGTCTGGCCAGCGCATTCGAGATGTTCGGCGGCCGGGTGACCGAGGTCAAGGAGCTGGTGGCCAGGCTGGATACGGCCAGCAAGGACGACAGGAAGATGTGCGAGGTCTCGTTCGGTCTGATCTCCTCGCATTTCGGTTTCGTGCCCGGCAACTACACGATCGCGCCCTACGACCGGGTCATGTCGTCCAAAGAGGATTACGAAGCGGTCCAGGAGCGCAAGAACTACCTCGACACGCTCGGATACGTGGCGAGCCCGTTCGACAAGGTCGTCGTCTGCGTGCCCAAGGCGATGTTCGCGATGATGCTGGAGAACGACACGTTGCCCGAGGGCAAGGTGATCGCGGTGACGAGCCCCGACTTCAAGGATGAATGCGAAGAGAGGGGCTGGACCTTCCTGGAGCGCAGAGGCGCGCGCATCGGCAATGCCAACTCCGAGGCGATCTTCAGGATGATCGAGGAGATCTGCTGAGCGTCTGCTCCAATCTCTCCTTCAGCCTGTCCTTGCTCTCCCGGTCGATGCGGCGCGATTCGCGGATCTTCCGCACCGATCTCCGGAGCACGTCCTCGTCCATCCTGCCCGAGAACATGCAACGCTCGGTCATGGCAGGGTATTTCGCGTAGCAGTATGAGATGCACCAGGCCGCGCCCATCCGATAATAGTATCCCGGATGGTATCGCGTGACCATGTGCTCCAGTATCGCCCGTGCATGTGAATCGTCGAGGAAGTTCGACATCATCATCACGGCGGCGAACCTCATCGGGAACTCCTCGCCGGAGTCGAGGAGCTCCTCGCAGTAATCCCAGAGCACGGTCGCCTCCTCTTCCGGCAGGTTCCATTTGCCGCAGGTGATGTCGCACACCGCCCAGTTGTCGATGGTAGGCACGAATCGGCGCAGATGCATCATCCGCGTATCCATGTCTGCGGTGCACTCGGCGATCACGATGCCGTGCAGCAGATCCTCCTCGAAACAGGTCCTCTCCGATTCCAGGAAGGATCCCCAATCGTCTGCGAGAATGGATCCCGCGATCCGTCTGAGCACCGGCACCCTCACGCCGTACGAGGTGCCGATGCCGGGAACGAGTCTCCTGTTGAAGGCATCGTACGCGGGATCGGCATTGCCGACGATCTCGGCCAGGACGTCCATCACTCGCCGGACTCCAGGTCGAGGAGCCGCCTCTTCAGTATGGAGCCGCCGGCGTACCCTACCGTGGTCTTGCCGGCGCTGATGACGCGGTGGCACGGTATGATGATCGGGAGCGGATTGGCACCGCATGCTCCGCCTACGGCCCTGTATGAGTTCTCTCTGCCGATGGATGCCGCCACTTCGGAGTAGGTCATGGTCCTGCCGTAAGGGATGCTCAGCAGCTCCTTCCAGACCAGCTCTTGGAATTCGGTGCCGTTGTACACGATCGGAAGGTCGAACCCCTTCCTCTCTCCCGAGAAGTACTCCTCTATCTGCGCCGCGGCTTCATCCAGGGCCTCGGTGCTCTGGTCCTCCATGACCGGTAGATTGTAGTTGGGCAGGTACACTCCCGTGATGTTGCCCTCGCCGTCTTCCGAGATGCTGATCAT
This sequence comes from Methanobacteriota archaeon, assembly GCA_012719315.1. Classification (GTDB taxonomy): domain Archaea; phylum Thermoplasmatota; class Thermoplasmata; order Methanomassiliicoccales; family Methanomethylophilaceae; genus Methanogranum. Next base: position 5,855 of record JAAYAP010000079.1, on the reverse strand, counting down.
GCCGATGACGGTCATATACGTGTGTATACAACTGACCATATTCTCCATGATGGATACAACCCTACTTATTCTCTACTGTTGTAAACCGGGGTTCAAGGATGATTTCCGCGGATACCATGCCGATTCCCGCCGTCATGCCCGGAAGCGGACGGCCGCCTCACGCGGATGCAGGCGGGAGCCGGCATGCACGGAGGTCAGGCGCTGCTCGACCCCTCGCGCTCCAGTTCGCGCTCCATCCTCCTCTTGGAGAACAGGACGGAGTCCATGAAGATCACCCAGCAGATCTCGACGACGATCGAGACGGTGATGGCGACCATCGCATAGCCGATGTACGGCCCCGAGAGGACCGACACGCAGAGCGCGATGGCGATGCCCTTGTTCTTGTACGAGGTGACCAGGATGTCGGTGACCCTCTGCTTCCAGTGGATGCCGGCCCTCTTCTCGACGTACTCGACCGCGTTGCCGAGCACGAACGTCCTGCAGACGGCGATGGCCGCGAACATGGCGAAGACGATCCAGCCGATCCCGCTGAAATCAGTGGGGCTGACCGACAGCCAGACCAGGAACCCGACGATCAGGTTGAGGGTCACCGCCATCACTTCCTTGGGTATCTTGACCTTGGTGAACAGACGGGACAGCACCAGCGGGACGCCGATGATCTCCAGCACGGTGATCACGACATCCTTCATCTCGACGAGTTCGCCGATGAGCAGGTAGATCACCAAAGGTATCCACACGAGGGATACGATGTAGACGTAGATCGTGGATTTGCAGGCGTGCTCCATGTCGCCGCGCAGGATGAAGGAGAGGGGAGCGACGGATGCCGCGAAAGGAGTCGCGGCGATGAACACCCAGCCCACGGACTCGTTCGCATAGGCCCCGTTCCTGAGCAGCAGGTATCCGGCGATCGGTATCGCCGAGGCGACCAGGAGGCCCAGGGCCAGGGAGCGCAGCACGGCCCGGTCCGGGCTCAGGTTGGCGGTGGGGACGCGGGACAGGGAGACCGTCATCATGACAGCGAGGAGCAGGATGGTGACGGTGCTGCGTGTCGGCGGATCGAAGACCTCGGAAGGGAAGAACCCCAGGTGATTGGTCAAAAGCGATATCACAAGGGCGGCACTCATCATGAAAGCGCTGCTGCTGAGCAGGTCGATCGGCCTCTTCATGGCTTCTCCAGTATATGCAATCGATAATAAATCAATCGGCATACTTTAAGAACACCTTCCGCTTTCGAGTGTCATGGAGGATGTGAAACCCGCCAAGGCGGGATGGTACAATGCGTTCAGGCCGTGGTCTCTGCACGGCGCCGTGGTGCCGATGCTGATCGGCGCGGCGGTGGCTTGGAAGGACGGTCATTTCTGCTGGTGGATCCTCCTGCTCATCGTGATCGGAGGCGCGTTGCTGCAATCCGCCGCCAATCTGTTCAACACCTACGGGGACTTCGTGATGGGCATCGACACCGAGGAGAACCAATCCCGCTCTCCGGAGCTGGTGACGGGTGTCATGACCCCGCGGCAGGTCTTCATGATGGGGACGGCATGCCTGGCGGCCACCGCGCTGCTGGGACTGGTCTTCATCTGGTACTCGGGCTGGCAGATCCTGATAATCGGATTGATCGGCATCCTCGGCGCGGCGCTGTACACCGTCGGCGCCTCCTACAAATACCACGCTATGGGGCTGGGCGGCGTCTTACTGCTCATGGGCCTGCTGATGCCCGTCGGCACCTACCTCATCCTCACCGGCGGCTATTCCTGGGAGGTGGTCCTCGTCTCGCTGCCCAACGCCTTCATGCTCACCGGCGTGCTGAGCGGCAACGAGACCCGGGATTACCACGAGGACAAGAGCATGGGGGTCGGGACGTTCTCCGGGCACCTGTCTTACGAGGGCAGCATACGCCTGTACCTGTTCCTGAATGCGGTGTCGTTCCCGATCCTGGCGGTGCTGATCCTCGCCGGAGCGGTACCGGCCTGGACGGCACTGGCCTTCCTGGCATTGTACGATCTGCGCGTGCTCCTGCTCAACAGCAGGAAGGCGCCGCACGATGCCGGCTGCAGCAGATTACTGGTGCCGTTGTCGTTCAAGCTCAATTGGCATTTCGGGATCCTGCTCGTCATCGGATATCTATTAGGCCATGCCGACCTCGCGGGGCTGATATGATGGAGGACATCAAACCCAACGGGACCCAGTTCGACGGCAAGGAGGGGTACGTCAAAGATGTCTTCACCGAGATCGCCGGATACTACGACGAGATGAACGAGATCATGACCATGGGCATGGTCTCCGGATGGCACAGGTTCATGCTGGACCGGATCGAGCCTCTGGCGGGCCGGAGATGCGCGGACATCGGCACGGGCACGGGGGAGATCGCCTTCATGACCGCCGAGCGGGTCGGCGAGGACGGCTCGGTGGTCGGCATCGACATCACGCCGCGCATGCTGGAGCTGGCCGAATCTAAGCTGCAGGGGACCGACCTCGCCGGAAGGGTCGTCTTCGAAGAAGGCGACGCATTGGATCTGAGGTACGAGGACGGCTCGTTCGACGCGGTCACGTCCGGCTACATGCTGAGGAACGTATGCGATGTGCAGAAAGCCATCGACGAGATGTACAGGATCCTCGCCCCGGGCGGCAAGGTCGTCGTCGCCGAACTCGCCAAACCCGACAACCGGATGATCCGCTTCTTCTACGAGCTCTACATAAAATACAGGGTCACCCGCATCGCCCGCAGATACGACAAGGGCGAGAGCATCGGCGGCAGGCAGCCGGCATACGACTGGCTGACCTCGTCCGTGGAGGGGTTCCCCCACGGAGACGACATGGTCGAGAAGTTCCGGAAGGCGGGGTTCAGGAACGCCAGGTACTACCGCAGGAACTTCAGCGCCGTCAACATCTACTACGGCGAGAAATGAAGCAGGGGAAGCGAAGGGAGGAGAAGGGAAGGGGACCGCCCGCAGGCGGTCGGTTCAGGGTTTGACGAGCGTGCTCGCATAGAAGGCGCGTATCGCCTTGTACAGCATGTACACGTCGGCTTTGGACGTGACTTCCAGCGGCGAATGCATCGAGAGCACGGGCACGCCGATGTCCACGGTGTCCAGGTTGTGCATCGCGATGTCGGCGGCGATGGTCCCGCCCCCGCCGATATCGGTCTTACCGAGCTCGCCAACCTGCCAGGGGATCCCGGCCTCGTCCAGTATCCTCCGCAGGAAGCCCACGGTCTCGGCCGAGGCGTCGCTGGTGGAGTACTTGCCGCCGCTGCCGGTGTATTTGGATACGACCGGCCCGCGGTTGAGGAAAGACGAGTTGGTCATCTCGAAGACCTCGGGCCAGCAGGGATCGACCGCCGCGTTGACATCGCACGAGAGGCACATCGAACGCCTCATGACATGGCGGACCTCCAATCCGTAGGCGGACACGAAATCCTCGATGAAGTCCCTGAACATGAACGACTTCATCCCGGTGACCCCGTCGGATCCCGTCTCCTCCTTGTCGATGAAGACGGTGACCGTGGTGAACGGGGGATCCTCGTTATCCAGTTCGGCCATGAGTTCGGTGTAGGCGCACACGCTGTCATCCTGGCCGTAGGCACCGACCATCGAACGGTCCAATCCGATGTCGCAGGGTTTGAACGCCGGCACGGCGCAGAGCTCGGCCGAGAGGAAATCCCGCTCGGCGATGCCGTACTTGTCGAAGAGGATCTTCATGATGTTGAGTTTGACTTTGGCGGAGACCTTCTCGTCATCGTAGGGCCAGCAGCCGATCAGGATGTTGAGTTGCTCCGCTTCGACGACCTTGTTGGCGGGTTTCAGCATCTGGTCCCGGGCCAGATGCGGAAGCAGATCGGTTATGCAGAGCAGGGGATCGCCATCCTCGTTACCGATATCGATGCGGACAGTCTCCCCGCTGTTGAGCAGGACCACGCCGTGCAGCGACAGGGGGATGGAGGTCCATTGGTATTTCTTGATGCCTCCGTAGTAATGCGTCTTGAAGAACGCCATGCCCGTCTCCTCGAACAGCGGGTTCGGTTTGAAATCGAGACGGGGGCTGTCGATATGGGCGACGCAGATCCTCAGGCCCGCGGACACGGGCTCGGATCCCACCGTGACCATGATGAGGTTCTTGCCCCGGTTCTCGACGTAGAACCTCTCGCCGGCCTCATACCTCCTGCCCAGCTCGAATGCGGAGTACCCTCTGTCCTTGAGCAGGGGTATGGTGTAGTCGACGATGTCCCGCTCGGTCTTGCAGCCGAGGAACTCCTTGTAGCCTTCGCAGAATCCGTGAGCCTCATCCAAGAGGGCGTTGTCCAGCTCCCCGAGGCTCTTGGGTTTGACCAGCAGTTTCTCCTCAAGCGCCTGACCTAAGCTCTTCTCCTCAGTCATGTTTGGCGATTGGATACGATGTACTTGATGCTTTCCGAGACGGAGCTCTTAATATACGCGACAGTCATTGTGAAACATGGTTAGGGGATGCACCGGATCCGTGGTGACGCGCTCTGCGTTGGACGTATGCGTAACAGTTAACCATAAATATAATTGGATGTTCTTTTGAAAAATCAACCACAATGCATATACACAATGTTTATATATGAAGTCTTTGAAAATTTTTGATTATATCTTTTCCCAAACAAATGATATATAACACTTCCTATTCTCTCTGAGTTAGTTTTTTATAGTATCCAATAGCTCTTTTCAGTAACGGTCGGGTAGTACACATATCCGTCCTATGGTTAGAGGGAGAAAAATGGCTAACGAGAACGAGAAGAAAGCATTGCACGACGCAATGGTGGCTTACAAAGTGCCCGGTATCCAGGCCGCAGTCGAGGCTGCGAGGAAAGCTGGGATGACACCCAACGAGATCATCGATGCGCTCGGCGACGGCATGACTGAGGTCGGAGTCCTCTTCGAGAGAGGGAAACTGTTCCTCCCCCACGTCCTCAGCGCTGCCGCAGGCATGAAGGGAGCACTCGAGGTGCTGGAGCCCGAGATGTGCGCAGCCGGAGACGTATCGGCGAAGAAGGAGTCCGCCGTCATGGGAACCGTCGAGGGAGACGTCCACGACATAGGCAAATCCATCTGCTCGACGATGCTGCAGTGCGCAGGTTTCGACGTCCACGACCTCGGTCGCGACGTGCCTAACGCGCAGTTCATAGAGAAGGTCAAAGCAGGCTGCAAATTCTGCGGCATGTCCGCGCTCATGACGACCACGATGGTCGTGCAGAAGGATGTCATCGAACTTCTTAAGAAGGAAGGCCTCCGCGACAAAGTCGTCGTCATGGTCGGCGGCGCACCGGTGACGCAGGCTTACGCCGACAAGATCGGAGCGGACATCTTCGGTGAGACCGCCTCCGAGACGACCAGGAAAGTCAAGGAATTCTGAATCAGGTGATTATGATGGCTGAATACTACACAAGGATGGGTGACGGTAAGAGAGTCTCCATGACCAAAGAGAAGATCATGGCAGACCTCCAGGACGGAATGGCAGACGCGTGCGACATGGGCGGCGTACCCGCACTTGACGCTAACGAACTCGAGAAGCTCTTCGACATCATCGCCGACAAGAACAGGGTGGTCGGTGTCGAGCCCGGCAGGGAAGTCATCCTCACCTACGATATCGGTCAGCTCGACTTCACCGGCGACAACGGAAACAGCGGGAACGGTGTGGATGTCGGCAGGCTCGAGTCCGCGCTCCTCCACGAGAGGGCACTCGGTGCAGACACCTTCGAGCTCGCGCACGCCGACTACAGCATCAAGCCCGTGAAACCGGTCATCTCGAACGAGATGCAGGCCATGGAGGAGATCCAGAACCAGATCATCGCGCCCTTCTTCTACGGTGCGATGCCCAACATGGGTCTCTACTACGCT
>JAAYAP010000078.1 GCA_012719315.1 Methanobacteriota archaeon | reverse complement strand
GTGCCAAAGTTCCCGTATGCTTGCGCAATACAGTACAGAGAGGTACGCGAGCGGACTTTACTGCCGGGTTCGGAATGGGACCGGGTGTATCCCCGCTGCTATGGCCGTCAGACCAATACCGAGGATACCTGACGGGTATATCAATCTTTCCTTGAATCACGAGGATCTCAGTTGAAAGTGGTCCCTTCGCTCGAGAGGAACTCGTTCCAGAGCTTCAAAGTCTCGCGCGCTTCCTCCTCGTCCATGATCTCGATGGCGAAACCCGCATGGATGACCGCCCATTTGCCGACCTCGGCCTCGACCATCGTCACGTTCGCTTTCCTGATGACGCCGCCGAAATCGATCTCCGCGGTGTCTCCCTCGATCCTCAATATCTTCCCTGGAACTGCAAGGCACATCTGTATCACCCACTGATTACGCTGATTATCGCTTCTGCCGGTTGGCCGTCGCTCGCTTTCAAAGCCGCGATGGCCGCATCCCGGTCGCACCCGGTCTGCGACATGACCAGGTCGACGTCTTCCTCCGGGAACCCGCGTTCGGCCGGGATGCCCGGCTCTCCGAGCGGACGCGTCTCCTCCTGTCCGGAGATCTGGTAGCTCCTGCCGCCCTGCATGTCGACGCAGACGACCTCGGCCGGGGAGATGACGATCTCCTCGCTGCCGGTCCTGATGACGACTTCGACGACGTTGTCGATGGTCGTCTGTTTGATGCCCATCTTCCGCATCGCCTGCTGCATCTGCCTCTGATTGACGCCTCTCATACCTGCCATGTTGTCGGACCCCTATGAGGTATCCCACTAATTAAGGTTTATACGCGGAGATCACCGCATCCCGCAGGCTCTCGAGCAGGGCTCCGGCCTGCGAGGGGTCGTCGATCCCGCCCTGCGCGAAGTCGGGTCTGCCGCCGCCCTTGCCCCCGAATGCCTTCAGGACCTCCGGGAGCAGCTCGTTGCAGATGATGCGCGGATCCGCAGAGGCCACGATCGCGAAGACGCCGTCGTAGGAGGACACGAGCAGCGCCGTCCCGCCGCCGGCTTTGCAGCGCTCGGCCGCCTCGGTCAGGGTCCTGCGGTCGGCATGGAACACGCCGCTGCAGATGTCGAGATCGCCGACGGTCTCGGGCTCCAGCGCCATCAGCTCCCGCCGCGACATCGCCCGGATGGCCTCGGCATCGGATGCCAGCCTCCTCTCCATGTTGGCCACGGCGGCCGCCAGCAGATCCGGGTCGGATCCGACCGCCGCCGCCGCCAGCAGACAGGTGCCGGCCAGGCCGAGCGCGGCGTCCTTGGCGGCATCGCCGACCTTGAAATGGATCGCCGTCCCGTCCCTGCCGGCCGAGGCCTTGCGGTCGACGAGGAGGAACTCCAGCTCCGACGTCTCCATGACGTGGATGCCGCTGCAGGCGGAGAGGTCGATGTCCCCGATGGACACGACCGAGATGTACTCGTCGTCCACGCGGTCGAGCCTGACCCGCACGTCCGCGATGCCCGGGTCGTCCCGGTCCATGAGCGACCGCGTCACGGGGAGGTTCTCGCGGATCGCCCGATTGGCGAAGGCGACCGCCTCCAGGACCTCCTCCCAGCCGATGTCCCTGTCCACGACGACATGCTTGTCCTCGGGCGAGATGTGGATCTTGACGATCCCCAGGTCGGGGACCTGCCGTTTGAGCGAGGCGAAGAGCAGATGCTCCCCCGTATGCCCCTGCATCAGGTCGTACCGTCTGTCCCAATCGACTCCGCACCAGACGGCGTCGCCTACATTCAGGGTGTTGCCGGGGACCAGGTGCAGGATGCTGCCGCCTCTGCGCACGACCTCGGTCACCGCCTCTCCCCGGATGGTCCCGGTGTCGCAGACCTGGCCGCCGCCGCCCGGGTAGAACGCCGTGCTCTCCAGCTCGATCAGGTCGCCGTCCTTCGCGACGACCCTGCTCTCGAACTCGGACATGTACCCGTCGCGTCTGAAAATCTCCTCGGTCATCTTATCCAGGCCTTGTAATGTGACCATATGTTAATAAATATGCGATGCCGTGTATCATGCACGGGGCTGATATGGTGTCTAAGAGCGGACTCGATGAATTGGACAGGCGGATAATCGAGTTGCTCAGCAATTCCAGCCAGGGTTCTTACAGGCAGATCGCCAAACAGCTCTCCGTCCATCCGACCACGCTCATACAGAGGGTCAAGAACCT
>JAAYAP010000077.1 GCA_012719315.1 Methanobacteriota archaeon | reverse complement strand
TGCGATCGTCGGCAGGGCGATCTACGGCGCCGACGATCCCGCCGCCGCCGCCCGGGCGATCCGCGAGGAGATCGATTCGGCGCTCTGACGACCATCCAGCATCGCGCGCGAAGATAGGGATATCGGGCGCGCTAAACGTATAAATACGGTATCCCCTATGGACCTCTATTCTTCAAACGGAGATTAAAGAATGCGCAAATTCACACTCAAGTCAGCCACCCTGCAAAGGATGAGGGGAGTCAGCCGTCCGGACGACGGCGGACAGGCATGGTTTAGGCGGAAATGGCGCTTGTTATCGATCATGGCGATCATCCTGTTGGCTTTCCTCATCAGGTTCGTGTTCGCGTACGGTATCTCCGCGGGAGACAATTTCGCATTGTCCGGCGGAGCAAGCGCCTTGAACAATCTGGATGCGATCGTGAGCATCCTCAACGGAACGTTCAGCTTCACCAACCCGTCACTCAACTACCCCATCGGATCCTTGAATGCGTCCCCGCCGCTCTTCAGCGCGATCATGGCGGGGCTCGCGGGGCTCGCCACGCTCTTCGGAGTCTCGGCGGAGACGGCTGCAGCCGGGGCGCTGGCATGGACGGCGCCCGTGTTTGCCGCGTTGACATGCTATCCGGTCTACCTCGTCGCCAAGAGGATGTTCGGCGACGACGAGAAGATCGGCCTGCTTGCCGCGCTCTTCTATGCATTCTTCGCTCTCCTCGTGATGAACACGGTGTTCTCCAACGGGACCGAGTACGCATTCGTGGGCCTGCTGTTCGCATGGATGGTGCACTTCCTGCTGAAGGCCATGGGCACGGTCGACGGGATGCACAACGCGGACGTGAAATCATTGTTCGGAGACCGCGTCCTGCTGAAGGACGTGCTGGTCGCGGGCCTGCTGTTCGCGATGATAGCATTGTCCTGGAGTCAGTTCAGGGTGGTGCTGACCTGCCTGGTGGTGCTGATGGTGCTGCAGGCGCTGGTCGACAGATTCAGATCCAGGGATGTCTCGCTCACCACGGGGATCTACTCCGTCGTCATCCTCATGGGCCTGCTGATCCCCGCTCCGTATTACATCGCCGCGGGCCTCTGGGCCCCGATCTATTCCGGACCGTTCGTCATGGGCCTGCTCTCCGTAGCATTGATGGCGGTGTTCGTCGTCACGTCGAACCGGTCCTGGGTGCTGATGGTGCCTATCATCGCGGTCATCGCGGCCGCGGTCATCGCCCTCATGCACTTCGCGGTCAACGACGTGTTCTCGGCACTGGTGTTCGGCAACAACCTCTACGAAGGGGACCTGATGACGGCCCTGATGGCCGGATCCAACACGACGATCTCCCGCATGGCCGCCTATTACGGGTGGTTCACCCTGTGGCTGCCGGTGATGGTCTTCCTGTGGATGCTCTACAAGTATCCGGAGAACCTTGATTCCCGGAAGTACGCGTTCACGATGTTCTTCATCATCTCGATGTTCGGCATCGGCTGGTACGCGACATCGTACGCGATCATCGCCGGCATCGGGTTCGCGGCGGCTTCCGCCGCGGCGTTGATGTTCGCGGTGAGATGGACCGACCTGAAAGGCTACTTCAAGGAGATGAGGTCGGGCGATCTCGGCGTCAGGCTGAAGAAGATCGCCAAGCCGATGCCGCTCGCACTGACGATTCTGGTGGTGGCCCTCGTGGCGGTGCCCAACGCGGTCTACGCGGTGGATGCGGCCACGCCGTCGAACTCGGAAGACGCCGACGGTTACTTCGGAGGGCTGGGATACACGATCCAGACCCACGAATACAATTCGATGAACATGCTCTGGTCCCACTGCGACGTAGAGGACAAGAGCGGTGCTCTCGTCACCTGGCTCGGTTATTCCAGCGATGCCGTGGCCATGGGCGGGTTCGACAGCGTCACCGACGGCGTCGGCGGCGGTGCCTCCGCCATGACCAGCACGTTGCTCGCGGAAGGAGGCTCCGGCGCCGTGGCATCGATGGCGGTCCGCCTGATGCTGGCCGGGGACATCGCCGACTTCAAGGTCTCGATCGTGAGCGCGGGGCTGGACTATCAGCTGATCGCGGGATACATCAAGGATCCGCGGACGGCCGTGGCCGCCGTCAACTCGGACATCGGGAAATACCCCGGCCACGGTTCCGACCTCACCGACGAGAACGCGCTGTACGCGGTCCTGACCGAATACCTCGTCTCGACCCTGTCCGGGCCCGATCTCTTCGGGTTCTACGACGACATATGCGCCAAGTCAGGCGACAGGATCGCGTACGTCGCGGTCAACGGGGGCATGTTGCCGCTCTACTACGGGGACGGCTCGTACTTCTCCACCATCGCCTACTTCGGCGACAGCCTGACCGACAGGTACGGCGCGAACACGCAGTACTTCTCGTACAACCAGTACACGGGCTACACCGCATACACCGACGCGATGTACGAGACCTTCCTCTGGAAGTCGGTCATCGGCCCGTCGGCATCGCACTACGGGTTCACCTCGTCGATCCCATACCTCAACGCGCTGGCGCTCAGCGACGGCACGGTCAAGGCCGTGCCCGGGTACGGCCTCGGCGGTTACACGGTCGCCTACTGGACCGTCATGTACAACCCCTCGGATGACGCGACGCTGTCGTCCGACGGCTGGAAGGACATGGACGGCTACGAGGCGATCGCGCTTCAGAACGAGCAGGGAGGGATGATCAACTACCTCGCCGGCGTCACGCTCATGGAGTACGTCGGATCCGATGCGGATTCGACCGTGTTCCAAGGGAGCGTCAGCTACACTGTCTCCGGGGGGACGGCCCCCGCCGCCGGTGTGGAGGTCGCGGTCTACACCCGCGTCAACTACGACTCGAGCGGAGTGGTCACATACATACCGACCTCGGTCGAGAAGACCGCCGCCGACGGCAGCTACAGCATCCTCGTGCCTGACGGCGCTGATTACTACGTGACGGTCTCCACCGGAGCCGTCGCATCGACGAACGGGTCCGTGATCGAGACCTTCGGCGATGTGTCCGCGATCCCCGCGGTCTACATCATCGAGCGCACCGGCGTCGACGGTTCCATAACGGTCGGCAGCGAGCAGCTCTACGACGGCGACCTCAACCTGGAGATGGAGGGCCGGACGTCCGGACATGTCGCGGAGGCCTCCACCTCCGACGGCACGTTCTCGTTCGACTTCCTGGTCCCTGACGTCTACACCCTGTCCGCATACAAGTCCGACGGCACGCTGGTCCTGACCGAGACGGTCAGCGTCACCGCGGGCACGACCGGCGGCCTGAGGGTCAATGCCGCGTCCGGCAAGATCGTCGTGACGGTCTCGGACGAGTACGGCGCCTCGGCGGATTCCGGAACGGTCATCGCCACCGACACGAGCACAGGCTTGCAGTTCAGGGCCGGCATCGTCGACGGCAGCGCCACGATACAGGTCGTGCCCGGGACGTACGTCATCTCCGCGGCCGACGGGAAGGTCATGGCCTCGGCGAGTTCGAACATAACCGTCAGCAGTGGCGGTTCCAAGACCTCGTCCGTCACTGTGTTCGATTCCAAGAAGATCACGGTGTCGGGTGCGCCGGCGGGTTCCGAGGTGACGCTCATGTCCCTCGGCTACACGGCGGTATCCCGCACGGGCACGTTCGAAGTGCCGCTCACCGGAGCGGGCCAGAGCGTGACCTACACCGCCTATGCCGTCGTCGACGGCAAGGTATACAGCGGTCAGACCGCGGGCTCGAGCATAACGATGTCGGCTTCGACCGCCTACACGGTATCGGGGACGGTCAAGGACTCCTCCGGTTCCAAGGCCGGCGGCGTAACGGTCGCGTACATCTCCGCCGACGGGGAGCAGTTCGTCTTCTCCGCCGACGGATCCGGAGTGTACGCCGCCGTGCTCCGGTCCGGCACGTACACCGTGTACGCATACGACACGGACGGCAACGCCTACCTCGGCAGGCACACGGTCTCCGACGACGGCACGAACGACATCGACATGACCGGGTCGCGCACCATATCGACGACTCTCCGGTACTACACTCAGATAACATCCAGCGGCACCAAGGGCATCGCATTCGCCGATGTGCAGTTCACCGTGGTCATCGACGGTGAGACGTACGTGTTCGCGAAATCGACTGGCACGGACGGCAAGGTGCAGGTCCGGGTCCCCGCGGGATACGCGGTCACGGCCGTCTTGGAGAAGATCGACACAGCAGGGTTCTACTGTTCCAAGCAGACCAAGGAGTTCAGCTCCGGCAAGAGCTCCGACTCGGTGACCTGGTCGCTGAGGGCGGATCCCGCCGACGATGCGGACATGCACGTCAAGACGGTGACCGTGAGCAGCGACTACGTCGCGGAACTGGTCAAGTACACGGACTCCGAAGTCAAGTACACGGTGTCCGGCAGCAAGAGCATACCCGTGGGCAGATACCTGGTCACGGTGTCCGGCAGCACGGGCTACCACTTCGACGGATCGGTCAACGTGTATCCCGGCGCAGCCGGCAAGCTCGCCATCGATGCCGTGCCGGTCGTCGCCGTGACGCTCGCCGCCGATTCCAATGACAGGATATCCGTGTATGCGGAGGAATCCGACGGCGGCAGCGGATCGTACTTCATCGACGCGGACGACAGCAACATCTACTATCTCGAGAAGGGGTATTCGTTCCACTTCACCGCCAAGAGCACGGTCTCCGGCGTGGACCGGATCGCCTACGGCTCGGTGATCGACGCCTCGTCGCCGACCACCGTGAACCTGACCGGCAAGGCCGAGGCCGTCACCGTCACCGGATTCGCGGGCGTCGTCGCCGACGGCACGGTCACGGTGACCTACGGCGCGGTGGCCATGCCCTTCAAGGTCTCGTCGGGAGTGTTCGAGCTGACCCTGCCCAAGGGGCAGGCGATGACCCTGTCCGTGAGCGTGTCTCAGACGGACAGGGCGTTCAACAACACGACTTACGTCTACGAATCATCCAGGACGCTGGTGTCGGCGGCCGTCGTCGACGGAGCCGTGGTCAACATGGCCTCCACGACGGCATCCCAGGAGAGCGATACGGTGCTCGAGGGCTCGGGCGCGAACTTCTCCGGCGGGGTCGGATCGTTCGTGCTGAAGGTGACCAACAAGGGCTCCTTCGCCAACACGTATGTGGTCACCGGCGGCAGCGGATCG
>JAAYAP010000012.1 GCA_012719315.1 Methanobacteriota archaeon | reverse complement strand
TCCCGAGCGCATGGCGATCGCCGAGACCCGCCGTTCGTACACCTACCTCTGCCTGTACAACAAGACGGTCGAATGCCTGATCATCAACAAGATCTACCCCGAGGAAGCCGCCGATTCCGAATTCATGAAAGGCAAGATGGAGGAGCAGGAGCGGAATCTCGCCGATATCCATGAATCGTTCGAGCCATTGAGGATAATGAGGGCGTACATGATGCCCACCGAGCTGAACGGCGCCGAGATGCTCGACGAACTGGCTACGATGATCTACGGGGACGAGGACCCCACGGAGATCTACGTCTTCGACAATCCGATGTATTTCGACAACAAGGACGGCATCGACCGGCTCCACATCAAGATGCCGTTCGTGGATAAGGGGAATATAGAACTCTTTAAGACCAATGATAACTCTATAATAGTGCAGACCGGCGGCCATAAGCGGACTGTCAGTCTGCCTCTGGCATTGAAGAACTCGGAGATGCTGGGGGCGGAATTCAGCGATTATGGCCTGATGGTCAGATTCAGGAGGGGTTGATGATGACTACGCAGGACAATGGGCGCGACGATCCGGATATAGAGGGGTTCATCCGCGATAACAAGGAGATGGTGGAGAAACTGCTCGCCCGGGAACGCGAGATCATAACCGAGGCCCTGGAGCAGGAACGTGCCAATCTCAGGAGGTTCGCGGAGGTCCAGGGAGGACTGGCGAAGGATACCTTGCAGATGGGGCGCGAATACGCGGGAGAGTATGCGGACCTGGGACGCAAGCGGGCGGAGGATGCCGCACAGGGAGTCGTATCGATGTTCACCGATCCCGATTTCCAGAGGCACATCGTCTCGGCCGGGATGGAATTCATGATGGCCTTCGACGCGTTGCTGAGAGCCGCCCCGCTTCCGGAATTCGCGAAGGACGCCGTCAACAGGGCCAGAGACCTGCGTGAAGAGACGATGGATTCGCGCAGGGGCGCGGATACAGGCCGAGGATCCGCTTCGGGAGGGCATCCGCAGAAGATCCCCATCTCCGAACCGGAGCAGAACGAGGATTGATGCCGCTTTCCGACGAGGACGGCGTCGTCGCCGTCAGGGCCGCACGCACGGCGATCGATGCCGAGGTCGCGGGCAGAGCGGTGGACCTCTCGTTCCCCAGGACGTTCTCGGAGAGGTACGGCGTGTTCGTCACCATCTCCCTGTACCCGTCCGGGGACCTCAGAGGGTGCATCGGCTACCCCGAGCCCGTCTACCCTTTGGAGGAGGCGCTGATAGGGGCTGCGATATCGGCCTGCCACGACCCCCGGTTCCCTCCGTTGACGCCCGACGAGGCGAAGGGATGCACCGTGGAAGTGACCGTGCTGACGCCGCCCTCGGAGCTGGATTTCACGGATGCTGAGGACCTGGTCTCCAAGATCGAACTCGGCATCGACGGCATCATCCTCCAGGCGCGGGGCCGCAGGTCGCTGTTCCTGCCGCAGGTGGCGCCCGAACAGGGGTGGGACACGGTGCAGACGCTCGACGCCCTGGCCGGCAAGGCGGGACTCCGTCCGAAAGCCTGGACGGAGGACGGCGTGCGCATCTGGACCTTCCAGGGGGAGATCTTCTCGGAGGCTGCGCCCTACGGCAAGGTGATCCGGTCTTGACGGGTTTCGATCTGGTCGTCGAAGGCAGGACCTTCATCGACGGCGAGCTGACCTACGCCGAGATCGGCATCCTCGACGGGAGGATCGCGGGGATCGGCAAGAGCCTCGCCGGCGGGGACCG
>JAAYAP010000076.1 GCA_012719315.1 Methanobacteriota archaeon | reverse complement strand
CGAGCACTGGTCACGGATGTTGGCCATGTTGAAGAGGTACTTGTTGAGTCCTCCGTTGCGGCATGCCTCCCTGAACAGCGGCTCATGGGTCCTGGGTGTGCAGGAAGCGACGACCACCCTGTTGAGGTCCTCGGCGACGATGGCCTTGGAGATCTCCTCGAGGCAGTCCTGTGCGCAGGCGTACCTGGATTCGGTCGAATACACCACATAGGGGAGTCCTTTCGCGTACTCGGCGACGTCGGGCACATCGACCACGGAGCCGATGTTGGTACCGCAGTGGCAGACCCAGACACCGACGCGGGGTTCCTTGCCCTCGACATCCTTCTCCTCGGGGTAGACCTTGGGTGCGCAAGGGATGAAGTTCTCATCCACGATGTACGCGCCGGCCTTGCCCGCCGCACCGGATGCCTCCGCGACCGAGGTCGGGATGTCCTTGGGTGCGGAGAAAGCGCCGGTGACGAACACACCTTTGCGAGTCGTCTCCAGAGGGTTGAACACCGTCGTTTTGCAGAATCCGTATTCGTTGAGCTCGATTCCGAGCATCTTCGCGAGGTCCTCGGCTCCCTCGGGAGGCGTCAGACCCACGGACAGGACCACGAGGTCGTACTTCTCGGATACGCCGTCGTTCTCCTTGTTGGTGTAGTTGATCGTGAGTTCCTTGGAGTCGATGTCCTCCTCTACGTTGGACACACGCGCGGACCTGTGCATGTTGATCTTGTACTGGTTCTCGGCCCTCTGTATGTATGCCTCGAACTCCTTGCCGTACGACCTGATGTCCATGAAGAAGATGTCCTCTTTGACATCGCTGATGTGCTCTTTGGTGAGTATCGCCTGTTTCGTGGCATACATGCAGCACACGGATGAGCAGTACTTCTTCCAGCCCTTCTTCTCGGACCTGGAACCGCAGCACTGGATGAACGCGATGCTCTTCGGCGCCTCGCCGGAGGAAGGCAGCTGTATGTGCCCGCCGCTCGGACCGGATGCGCACATCATCCTCTCGAACTCGAGAGCGGTGACGACGTTCTTGTGCCTGCCGTATCCGTACTCGGTGGCGATCTTCGCATCCCACACCTTGAGTCCGGTGGCCACGATGATCGATCCGATGTCGAGCTCGACGACCTCGTCCTTGTCATCATAGTTTATGGCTTTGGGCCCGCACACTTTCGCGCACACACCGCACTTGCCCTCTTTGAGCATCGAGCAGTGGCTCGGGTCGATGATCGCGACCCTGGGAACCGCCTGGGCGTGGGGTATGTAGATGGCCCTTCTGGTCGAAAGCCCGTACTCGAACTCGTCGGGTATGTTCTTCTGAGGGCACTTGGAGAGACAGTCTCCGCACGCCGTGCAGACGTCGGGGTTGACGTATCTCGCCTTCTTCAGCAGTTTTACTTTGAAATCGCCAGCCTCACCATTGACGGAAGTGACCTCGTGATGCGTTAGCGTGGTGATATTCGGATGTCCTATACAGTCTGCCATCTTTGGCGAGAGAATACAGGCGGAACAATCGTTCGTCGGAAAAGTCTTGTCCAGACGGCACATAGTTCCTCCGATGGTGGGAAGTTTCTCCACCAGGTAGACATGTATGTCCCTGTCCGCAAGATCCAACGAGGCTTGAATGCCTGCTATCCCCCCACCGATAACCATTGCTGATTTTGTCAAATCTATGCCTCCGTGTTATCCAATTGGTGATTGGAACAATAGTGAGAATATCCTAACCAATTAAAACCCTTATTACAAAACATTTATAATCCAGAAGTCTATTTTATATCCTTCTTTTGCATGAGCATCAATATCGGCAATTAATGGATTGCTGGTTGATTAAATTTTCATATGCCCAGATATGTTAAAACATATGAACTTACCATTTTATCTTGAAGAATAATTCTACTCAATATATTGTACATGATGCACATATTTTTTCAAAAATAGTATGTCGTATTCGACATTCACGATACGGATCCGGCCCGGCTTCAGAAAGGTTATTAAACAAAAGCTTTATCTAATGTGATATGGAGCTCGCCGACCCCATAATGTCTCTGGGTCTCATAATCGTCTTGATCGCAGTTATAGCCATCGTATTTTATGCCCAGATACGTGTGACCAAGAAATCCAATGAGGATGGGGCCCTCGGCCTGGGAGGACCGAGGAAGACTACCTATTTTTTGGATGAGGGCGAGGACGAGAAGAAGTGCGATATCTGCTACGGAAGGATCGAGAACGAGGATGTAGCCGTCTGCAGATGCGGCAGGTTGTTCCACAGAGCCTGCGCCGAGCCGACGGAGATCTGCCCGTACTGCAATACGGGGTTCAAGGACATGGAAGTGCGCGAACCGCAGAGGGCCAGATGCCCCGTGTGCGGAAGATTCATCAAAGGCAGCATCTGCGAGTGCGGCGCCGTCCTGCCCCGCAAGGACAAAACCTTCCTCTGCTCCTGCGGGAACCGCGTGGACCTCGGCAAGCCTGTATGCAAGAAGTGCGGAGCGGTGTACGAGAACGTGACGCTGCACACGATGAAGAGGCGGGGATGATGGTCGTCAAAGACAGACGCGGGCGACGCAGATACATCGTCTTCAGAGTCTCCCCAGAACTGGACCGGGAGACGTTGATCAAGAGGACCAGGCGGATCCGCGAACCGGACCGGGTCCCGTACATCATCCAATGCTCGGACGGCTTGGCCGTCATACGCTGCTCCCCTGACCGGAGAGACGATATGATAGAGGTCATGTCCGACCTCGACCCCGGTTGCACGAGTCTCGCCACGTCGGGCACGTTGAAGACGTTGCGCGATAGATACCCTGGATTGCGCGCGGGACGCGTCAGGCGATGAGCTCGCATTCCCTCCTATATACTGTTAAATACTGGTGTGCAATTGCTACAACGATTAGGAAGTATCGAACATGCAACCAGGACAAATGGCATATGACAGGGGCATAACTGTCTTCTCCCCTGACGGAAGATTGTTCCAGGTCGAGTACGCCCGCGAAGCGGTGAAGAAAGGAACGACCACGATAGGTCTGAAATTCAAGGACGGAGTGATCCTCGTCATCGACCGGAGGATATCCAGCAAGCTTGTGGAACCCGACTCCATCGAGAAGATATTCGATGTGGACGACCATATCGGGTGCGCCACCTCGGGTCTGGTCGCAGATGCCAGGGTGCTGGTCGATGAAGCCAGGAAGATCGCCCAGATCCACAAGGTGAATTACGGCGAGAACATCGGTGTGGAAATGCTCGTCAAGCGGGTGTGCGACTACAAGCAGCAGTACACCCAGTATGACGGAGCCCGTCCCTTCGGCACATCGCTGCTGATGGCGGGAGTGGATGAGATGGGGACCCATCTCTTCGAGACCGACCCGTCCGGGGCGCTCGTCGCATACAAAGCCACCTGCATCGGATCCGGTAGGCCGCTGGTCATGGATGTTTTGGAGAAAGAGTACAAGGACAAGATGAGTCTGGAGGCCGCAGTCAAGCTGGGGCTGAAGGCCCTCGTCGCAGCCACAGAGGATACACCGTCGGCGGAATCGGTCGAGATCGGTGTGATTGAGAACGGCAAGAAGTTCAGAAGGCTCACCAAGACCGAGATATCCAAGATCGTTGCCAAGCTGTGAGGTCGTCGCATGGTCAACCTCGACGATGCCGTGATCGCCAGATTAGACAGTCACGGCGAGACCTTCGAGATCCTCCTGGACCCCCGGGTCATGGATCTCATCAAAGCGGGCAAATCGTTCGATATAACCGAGTACATGGCAGTCGAAGACATCTTCAAGAATGCCGGCAACGGGACACGGCCCCCGGACGAGAAGATCAGAGAGGTCTTCAAGACCGAGGATGTGGCCACGATCGCCAGGGCGATCATGGACCGGGGCGAGATCCAGATCACCGCCGAACAGAGGCGCGAGATGCTGGAGATGAAGCGGCAGCAGGTGATCACCTACATCTCCGCCAACGCCATAAACCCCCAGACGAAACTCCCCCATCCCGCGGTCAGGATCGAACTGGCGTTGGATGAAGCGAAATTCCACGCCGATCCGTTCAAATCCCTGGACAGGCAGATCGAGGAGGCGATGAAACTCCTGCGTCCGCTGATACCGATAAAATTCGAGAGGAGCAGGATCGCCGTCAAGCTGAAAGGCGAGGATTACGGCCGTTGCTATGACGATCTGATCCATTACGGGATCGTCGAGAGGGAGGAATGGGGACAGGACGGATCCTGGATCGGGCTCATGGAACTGCCGGCCGGATTGGTTCCCGAACTGACCGAGAAGTTGAAGAACAAGACCAAAGGGAACGTCTCGGTCAAATTGATCAGCTGAGCCGTTTGAGATTAAAGAGAAGTGATATCATGAAAAGAAGAAGCGCCAGATCCACCAGGGAGGTGGTCGTGCCCGGAGACGTGCTGGATGACAGCGGGATGGCCTCGGGCAGCAACACCTATCTGCTGGATGGCAGAGTCCACGCCGGCATATTGGGCGTCAGGAACGTATTTCAGAACACCGTGAGCGTGATCCCCTTCGGGGGCCGCTACATGCCCACCGCCGGCGACCTGGTCATCGGCGTGGTCGAGGACATCGGGCCGTCCAATTGGCTTATCGACATCAACGCGCCGTATCCCGCGCCCCTCCACGTGAACGAGGTTCCGTGGAAGGTCGAGTTCGGAGACACCTCCCGGTTCATCGGCATGGAGGACGTCCTGATGCTGAAGATACTCAGCGTCGACGAGAGCAAGAAGATCCAGGTGACGATGAAGGATTCCGGCCTGAGGAAGATCGAGGGAGGGCAGCTGGTCGAGATCGCGCACCCCAAGGTCTCGAGGGTCATCGGCAAGAGCGGATCGATGATACAGATGATCAAGAACATGACCGACTGCCGCGTGTTCGTCGGACAGAACGGCAGGATCTGGATCGACGGGGACCGCGAGAACGTGCAGGTCGCCGTCGATGCCATCGGATTGATAGATGCGCAGACGCAGTCGGACAACCTCACCGACAGGGTCAGGGAATTCATAGAGGAGAGACTCCCGCAGTCCGCCGACGGAGACGGATACGAAGAGGACGAATACGAGGAGGAGGATTGAACATGAGCGGACATACGGAAATGACATTGGTTAATGAAGACGGTGTGCGGATCGACGGCAGGACCGCCGACCAGCACAGGCCCGTGCACATCGAGGCGGGGGTCCTCAGCAACGCTGACGGTTCCGCGTACCTCGAGATCGGGAAGAACAAGGTCCTGGCGGCGGTTTACGGGCCCAGGGAATGCCACCCCAGGCACCTGCAGGACCCCACCAAGGCGATAATACAGTGCAAATACAACATGCAGTCGTTCTCGGTCAGCGACCGCAAGCGGCCGGGACCGGACCGGAGGTCGATAGAGATCTCGAAGATCATCGCCGAGGCGCTGGAGAGGGTCGTTCTGACCGAACTCTACCCGCGCGCCTCGATCGACGTCTACATCGAGATCCTCCAGGCGAACGCCGGCACCAGATGCGCCGGTCTGACCGCGGCCGCCGTCGCGCTCGCGGATGCGGGCATACCGATGAGGGACCTCGTGCCCTCGATCGCCGTGGGCAAAGCGGATGGGCATGTGCTCCTCGACCTCAACAAGGAGGAGGACAACTACGGCGAAGCCGACGTGCCCGTCGGCATCATGCCCTCGACCGACGAGATCGTGCTGCTGCAGATGGACGGCGACATGACGAGAGAGGAGTTCGACACCGCCATCGACATGGCCTTCGAGGCGTGCCACGAGCTGTGCGACATCCAGAAGGCCGCGCTGAAGAAGCGCTACGACACCGGCGCCGTACGGGAGGGGAGCGAATGAGCCGCATCATCGCCGAGATCAAACGCGACCACCTGATGAACCTGCTGAAGGATGGCGAGAGGGAGGACGGCCGCGGATTCGAGGAGTTCAGGGAGATCAGCATCGAGACCGGCTGCGTCGAGAGCGCGGACGGATCCGCAAGGGTCAAGCTCGGCAAGACCGAGGTGATCGCGGGCATCAAGATCGTCCCCGGCACCCCGTTCGCCGATTCCCCCGATGTCGGAGTCCTGTCCACCGGTGCCGAGCTCATCCCCATGGCGCACGCGTCGTTCGAGTCCGGGCCTCCGGGAGAGGATGCCATCGAACTCGCCCGCGTGGTCGACCGCGGCATCCGCGAATCCAAGATGATCGACGTCTCCAAGCTCTGCGTCACGCCCGGGGAGAAAGTGTGGATGGTCTTCATCGACATCTATGCCCTCGACTACGACGGCAACCTGTTCGACGCCTGCAGCCTGGCGGCGGTCAGCGCCCTCAGGACGGCCGTGATACCCGGGGAGCAGTACGGATTGGGGGAGAACGTCCCCCTGCCGACGACCTGCATCCCCGTATCGGTGACCGAGGTCAAGATAGGAAACGAATTAATAGTAGACCCCAATTTCGACGAAGAGGTCATCTCCTCTGCCCGCCTCACGGTCACCACCGATGAAAACGGGAACTTCAGGGCCATGCAGAAAGGGGGCAAGGGATCGATATCGCGTGCCGAACTGTCCCTCTGCCTCGACAGGGCCGTCGAGAAAGGGAAGGAGATCAGGAAGCTCATCGGGTGATAACAAATGTCAAAGAGAACAGCAAAAGCAGGAACCTCGGGAAGGTTCGGTGCAAGATACGGCGTCGTCGTGCGCAACAGGGTGAAAGCCATCGAGGCTCACCAGCGGTCGAAGCACGAGTGTCCCGTCTGCCACCACGCATCCGTGCGCAGGGTCAGTGCAGGTATATGGGAGTGCAGGCGCTGCGGAGACAAATTCGCAGCCGGCGCATACAGCCCCAGGAT
>JAAYAP010000075.1 GCA_012719315.1 Methanobacteriota archaeon | reverse complement strand
TGAGTCCTGCGGACGATGCAAACGTGTTGTCGCTCTTCTTGGCCATCATCTGCATCATTCGGTAAACGCTATAAATATCTATCGAACGCCCGCGCGCGGCGGCCGGCCATCATCCGCATGCACGGTCTGTTTGACCGAAAATCTATTTTAAGAAGCGACTATATCACGCGTGATCGATATGCATTGGGCCGACGTTATTGCGAAGGAAGTGGCGGATACCTGTGAGCGACCTCTCATCGCCACAGGCATAAGCCCCACGGGGATAATCCACGTGGGCAGTCTCAGAGAGGCCATCACCGGAGAGTCGATCCGCAGTGCCGTGGAGGGTCTCGGCAAGGACGTGAGGCTCGTGTACCTGATCGATTCCTTCGACCCCCTCAGGAAGCGTTACGATTTCCTCCCCAAGGAGTACGAGAACTATGTCAACATGCCCATCTCCCGGATCCCCTGTCCCTGCGGCAATCACGACAACTACGCGCATCACTTCGTGCAGCCGTTCCTCGATGCCGTCGATTCGCTGGGCGTGAAATGCGAGATCGTCTGGACCCACGAGCTCTATGAGAAGGGCAACCTGGCGAAGGAGATCGACCTCGCCTTCCGCAAGAGGGAGCAGGTGATACGCATCCTCAACGAGGTCTCCGGCAGGGAGGCAGGCCCGGATTATGCGCCTTACAACCCCATATGCGCCGAATGTGGACGGTTCACCAACCCGATCTTCGAGACGTACGAGTTCCCGTTCGTGGAATACGACTGCGTATGCGGACACCACGGCAAGGTCGATGTCAGAGGGGGCGAAGGCAAGCTCACCTGGAGATGCGAATGGCCCGCCAAATGGTCGTTCTTCGGGACATCCGCGGAGCCGTTCGGCAAAGACCATGCGGCGGCAGGCGGATCATATGACACCGGCATCAGGATAGCCAGGGAGGTCTTCGGAGTCGAACCTCCCATGCCGATACCGTACGAGTTCGTGCAGCTGAAGGGCGTGGGCCAGATGCACAAGTCGCTGGGGTGCTCGGTCACCGGGCTCGACGCGATCAACATGACCCCTCCCGAAGTCCTCAACTACCTTTTCCTCAGGGTCAACCCCAGCAAAGCCATCGATTACGATTCCGGCATGGGGACCCTGGACATGGCCGACGAGTACGACCGCATGGAGCGGCTGTACTTCGAAGGAGGTTACGCCGAGGTCGAGGAGGACACGGTGCGCGCCTACGAGATCGCGCAGCACAACCGCGTCCCCGACTCGCTGCCTCTGCAGGTCCCGTACAGGCATCTGGTCAACGTCGTCCAGATGACGGATTCATTCGAAGGCGTCCTGGAGATACTCGGCCGCACGGAGGACATCTCCGGAGCGAGCGGGGAGGATCTCCGCAGATTGAAGCGCAGAGCCGATTGCGCCAGATACTGGCTCAACGGGTTCGCCCCCGACATGGTCAAGTTCTCGGTCTTCCCGACCATCCCTCCGGGGATCCAGCTGACGATGAACGACAAGGTCCTCTTCAAG
>JAAYAP010000074.1 GCA_012719315.1 Methanobacteriota archaeon | reverse complement strand
CGCCGACATCGTCGAGGAGATCGGCTTCGATGCCGTCTCCGTTGATGAGGGCGGGGGCTCGCTGTCCGAGAGGGTGCGCCGCGCCCTCGGAGGACGGCCGGTCCCCGAAGCCATCATGCTCGGGGATGAGGGCATCGTCCTGATCGTCGGCAGGGATCCTGCCGACCTCCTCTCGAAACTGGGATGCATCTTCTGAACGCATCGCCGTCAGTTGACGGCGGTGATCGTGATCTCGAAGTAAAGGTCGATGTTGAACTTCTCGCCGACGTTCTTGAACTTGAACGCATCGGCGATGCCGTCTCCGTTGGTGTCCTTGACCGAGACGATGTTGAACGTCTCGGTGCCGTCGACCACCTCGATCATCTGCACCGGGTAGAACCCGCTGGCGTCAGCCTTGCCGACCTTCACGAAATCGGACACTGTGTAGGTGAACGAGATGCTCGAAGCGGACGACGAGGTCACGTTCATCACGACCTTGCCGAAGTCGCCGTCGTATGCGGTGTAGCTCTCGCCCGCCACGGGGCTGTGCTGGATGTGCACTTTGCCCGTGCTCGCGTCGTAGGTGGAGACGGCGGGCCATCCGTACACCGAGGTCATGCTCAGGTTGACCGAGTGACCGTCGACATCCTTGTACAGGGATTCGAACTGGCTCAGGGTCATCGTCTCCGATTTGGGGATCGTGACGACCTGAGACCCGGCATAAGTGCCGATGGTGTCGGGGGCGTTGTATCCCTCTCCCGCGGGGATATGCACCCTCACCTTGTCGCCGACCTTGTGGCCGACGATCCCGCTCTGGAAAGCCGCGAGGACCGAATCGGTGCCGACGGTTAACTTGAACGGCGAGAAGGAGGTCTTGGAGAAATCATCGGACTTCAGGACGTTGTCGTTGTTGCCGATCGACTTGTATGTCGTGTCGAACACGACGGCGCCGTCCTCTCCGTGGTATGCGTAGAACGTCCCCACGTACTCGACGGTCACCGAATCGCCGATGTTGACCCTGGTGTCGTCCGTGGTGAGGTATTTGTCGACCACCGTCGCACCGATCACCGCACATATCGCCAGGACCAGGATGACGGACGTCGCCATCATCAGGGCGTCCCTCTCCTTCCTGACCTTACCGTCCTTGCCGATCATTGGTACCGACATCGGAGATGCCTGATTAGTATATAATCTTGACCAGTTCGCGGGAAGCCGCGCCGGATTCGGGGCAAGGGTTAATCAACGCCCAGATGAATCCTCGGCGCATGGCACATCGAGATGCAGGTCACAGGACCGCCGTGGAAGCGGCCCTGAACCACGAGACGCACGAGAGGACTCCCGTCAACAACTTCGCACTGGTGACCGCCGCCAGGAGCGCGGGGCTCAAGGTCGACGATGCCCGCTGGCATCCCGAGATCTCTGCCAGGGTGGCGATCGAGTACTCGCTGAAGACGCATTCGGATTTCGTCAAACCCGTGCTGGATTCGCAGGTCCCCTTCATGGACCTGGGCATGGATGTGAAATTCCCCGAGGACGACTACGGCTCGGTCAAATCCACGCTGGTCGACACGGCCGAGGACGTGGACGGGCTGGCCTTCTTCGATCCGGCGAGAGCCGCCGAATGCCCCAACTTCACCAACGTCATCGTCAGGGGCCTGGAGGAGACCTCCAAGCAGCTGGAGGAGGACCTGCACATCTGCGGCCTCTCCTGGGGGCCGTTCACCACCGCAGGATACCTGATGGGCGCCGAGAACATGCTGATGATGACCATGCTCGACGAGGAGGATACCGTCAAGGAGCTGGTCGACAAGACCGCGGAATTCGTCCTGGCGCAACAGCTCAAGATGATTGACGCGGGAGCCACGGTCATGTGGATGGCCGATCCGACCTCGTCGCAGGACCTGATCTCCCCGGAGATGTTCGACGATCTCTCGTTCGGCGCCCTCGAGACAGTCATCGGCGAGACCAAGCGGGAGTACGATGTCCCCGCCTTCCTGCATATCTGCGGGAACACCACGGACATCCTCAAGACGCTGCCGGAGACCGGCTGCGATTGCTTCAGCCTCGACCACGCGGTCGATCTGGCCGCGGCCAAGCGGATCGCCGGCAAGGACATCGCCCTGATGGGCAACATCGATCCGGTGCGGATGATGCTGCAGAGCACCCCGGACCGGATAACCGGCAGATGCTTCGAGATGATCGAGACTGCCGGGCTCGACGGCGGGTACATCCTCGCCCCGGGATGCGAGACGCCGATCGCCTGCCCCGACGAGAACGTCGTCGCCATGGGACTGACGGGCACCGACTACTGGAGACGGAAGGGCGATAAGAAAAGTTAAGATTCCGACGGACGATGGCGGTACCCATGTTCGATCTGTATGTGATCACCGACCGCGGATTGTCGAGAGGGCGCAGCGATGCCGAGATCGCCCGCCTGGCCTACGAAGGCGGAGCCGACGTGGTGCAATTGAGGATGAAGGACGCCCCGGGCGGGATCATGCTCGAGCAGGCCAAGGCCATCAAGGAGCTCGCCGACGAGCATGCGAAGCTGTTCATCGTCAACGACAGGGTCGACATCGCCGTGCTGTCCGATGCGGACGGCGTCCATCTTGGTCAGGACGACATACCCGTCGCCGAAGCCAGGGAGCTCATCGGGGACGACAAGCTCATCGGCATGTCCGTGAAGACCCTGGAAGAGGCGCTCGATGCCGTGGAGCAGGGCGCCGACTACCTCGGCGTGGGCACCGTCTTCCCGACCCGGACGAAGCACGATGCGGGTTACGCCACCGGATTGGATGCGTTGTTCGAGATCCGGGAGGCGTTGGACATCCCGATCGTCGCCATCGGCGGCATCAATCTCGGGAACATCAGGGATGTGATCGCGGCGGGCGCCGATTCGGTGGCGGTGGTCTCCGCCGTCGTGGCGCAGGACGACGTCGCCAAGGCGGCGCATGACCTGCGGGACGCCGTCCTCAAAGCGAAGCACCGGTGACGATCGCCTCCGTTCCCGCGCCCCGTTCTGAGTGAAATCAAAAATACACCGTCCCGCATACATCGGACCATGCAGGAGATCATCGCCGAGATGATGGGCGTCGTCAGGAGCAGGACGCCTCTCGTCCACCATATCACCAACTATGTGACCGTCAACGATTGCGCCAACGCCTGTATCTGCGCCGGGGGCTCCCCGGTGATGACCGACGAGGCGCAGGATGTGCCGGACATCGTCCGTATCTCCTCGGCGGTGGTCCTGAACATCGGCACGCTCAACCAGAGGACCGTCGAGTCCATGCGCATCGCCGGCAACGAGGCGGACAGGATCGGAGTGCCCGTGGTCCTCGACCCGGTCGGCGCCGGCGCCACCGCCTACCGGACCGCAGTCGCCCGCGAGCTCATGGGATACGACGCAGTCAGGATCGTCAAAGGCAACAGCGGGGAGATCTCGGTCCTCGCCGGCATGGAAGGCGAGGTCAGGGGGGTCGACTCCGTCTCCGGAGCCGGAGACGGTCATGCCGCGATCTCGTTGGCCCGGTCGACGGGACGGGTGGTGGCCGCCACCGGGGAGACGGATTACGTCTCGGACGGAGAGGTCACCTACGCCATCGGCAACGGGTGCGGACTCATGGAACGGGTCTCGGGCACCGGCTGCATGGTGTCGTCGCTGGTCGGCGCCTATGCCGGGGCCTGCGGCGCATCGTTGGAAGCGGTCGCAGCCGCATTGACCGTCTTCTCGGTCGCAGGGGAGATCGCCGGAGAGGGATCGCCGGGACCGGGCACGTTCAAAGCAAGGCTCCTGGATGCGGTCCACAACCTGAAGTCCGAGGATATCCTCGAACGGGCCGAGATACGCCGTCTCTGACCGTAGGCGCGGGCGGTCACAGCATTCCGAGCAGGATCAGCGCCGACAAGAGGTAGCTGAGCACCGCTAGGAGGACTCCGAGCACGATGGCAACGATGCCGGGCACGAGCTCGCCCTTAAGAGCGGCGATCACGCCGAACACTACCGCCAGGGGTCCGAACACGATCGGCAGCACCAGCAAAGAGCAGCAGGCGAAGATTATACCCAGTATCGCCAACACCTTGCCTTCCGACTGACTGCGTTTTTCCGTCGGCCTGCAGTCCTACCTGCCTTCGCCGGGGGCCAGGCACGCCCCGCAGTTGTTGCAGAACCTGGCGTCATCATCGTTCTCGTTACCGCAATTGCTACAGAATCCCATATCATGACCTCTCTTGGATATGCGTCTAGCAGTATGTTTGAATTATAAAAATATTCCTAATCAATCATATGATAATTAGACATATGAATCATCATATCGCGTATGATCGTAGACATCCGTACATCATATGACCGCCTCGGGAGACGATCTGGAGACAGAAACACGCAGCGCGGAGGGATGCCGGTCCACCAACCGAGAAGAAGGAGAAGAAGAGGGTGTCGCCGCAGCTCCCGCCGCACGGACCATCGGAGCGGGGTCCGCGGCGGCTCACAGGAGCTTACGGAAGTAATTGACGCCGACCGTCCCGTGACGGCCCGCCGCGGCCGATGACACCAGGATCCTGTCGTAGCCCATGCTCGTGTAGAACCCGTGATCGCTGAACCCGGTGGAGACGAGGAACATGTCGGCGGCTCCCGCCTCCTTCATGGTGCGTTCCATCTCCTTCAGCAGGCCCTTGCCGATGCCCTTGCCCTGCATCCCGGGATCCACGGCCAGCAGCAGCGTCTCGGAATCGAGGGCCAGACCGGCCTGCTCCAGCGGATCCATGTACGATCCGATCACCTTCTCGTAGAAATCTAGGTAATCGTCGCACGAGCCCGTCGCCCTCAGCCTGACGGCCGCCGCCGACGTTTCCGCCTGCGCCCGCGCCGACAGCGACCAGGGCGGCTCGCCCGTTATGCGCCCGAGGATGAACCCGACGGGGATGCCCTCGCAGACGGCGACCCGCGAACGGTTGGCCTCGCCGATGAACATCGAGACGAAATGCACGGCGACATCGGCGTCCGCGCGGGGATCGCCCGGGAAGAACCTCGGCCCCCAGCATCCGGACGCAACCCGCAGCAGGTGCGGCAGGTCCGCCGTCTCGTAGTCCCTGTATCCGATCCGCATGCCGTGCATCGCCGTTCACATCATCTTGAGTTCGCCGGTCACCTTGTCGATCAGCGCGGCGGGAGCCGGTCCGATGCCGAGACAGGTGTACGTGCCCGGGGCGATCTCAGTCCTGCCGGCGTCGCAGATGATCGAGGTCGTGAGGCTCTGCGCCTCGGCGATCGCCTTGAATTCGAAGAGCTCCCGTTCGGAATCGACTTTCAGGACGACCTTCGACTGCCCCGCCGCCATCCATGCGTCGAAGTTCTTCTTGTCCTTCTTCTGCGAAGCCAGGGCGCAGACGACCGCCGCGTGTCCTGCCTGCGCGGCCATCTTGCCTTTGGACATCTTGATGTCGTTCCTCATCAGGATGACCAGTTTGCGTTCCCCGCAATCGCCGGATGCACGGAAGATCATGGATTCTCAATCGGACGGCTTGTATTTTAATCCGACGCGGACCCCGCGGGAACCTAACCATTTTTCTATACGCAAGTGGATTGAACCGGACATGGCGATGATCGACATCGAGTACAGGCACTCGGCCGAGCCTTCCGCGAAGGGCGACCTCAGGAGGGGATCGGTCGATGAGATGCGCGAATACCTGACCGAACTCGTCTGCGAGATGCAGATGTCCGACATCTCGTCCAAGTTCATCGATAAGGAGACGGAAGGGCCGAACATGGTGTACATCAACGGCCGGACCGTCCATCAGATCCTCGACGGCCTCGAGATACGCATGGTCGACGCCGAGGAATCCTGCGATTTCAACAAGAAGACGATCGTCAGTTTCGGCCGCCCGACCCTGGATTGGGACCGCGATGTGATCGAGGACATACCCGATGTGCTGATGAAGAACGCCATCGCCAAGATCTTCGCCGAGATCAACGATAACAGAATCCTTTAAATCGGCACCATCGATGTTCCCGGTACATGTTCGAAATCACCAGACGGGACGGATTGGCGAGGATCGGCCGGTTCGAGACACGGAGGGGCGTGCTGGAGACCCCCGCATTGCTGCCGGTGATCAACCCGAAGATCAACACCGTCAGCCCCAGGGAGCTCTATGACGAATTCGGCTTCAAGGCGCTGATCACCAATTCCTACATCATCAAGAACTCCCCCGAGCTCAGTGCCGCGGCCCAAGAAGTCGGGCTCCACGAGCTGCTGGACTTCCCGGGGGTGATCATGACCGACTCGGGCACCTTCCAGAGCCACATGTACGGAGAGGTGGAAGTGACCAACGAGGAGATGGTCGAGTACCAGAAGAGCATCGATTCGGACATCGGCACCGTTCTGGACATCTTCACCGAACCGTACTGGAGCAAGGAGAAGACCGCCGCCTCGATCGAGGTGACCCTCGAACGCACCGCGAAGGCCTGCGAGATCAAGGGCGAGATGATGATCAACGGCGTCGGACAGGGATCCGTGTACACCGATCTCAGGGAGGACTGCGCCCGGAGGATGGCGTCGATGGACATCGACGTGCATCCGATCGGCGGGGTCGTCCCGCTGATGGAGCAGTACCGCTACTCCGAACTGGTGGATGTCGTGCTCTCCTCCAAGAAGGGCCTGAACCCCAACCGTCCCGTGCACCTGTTCGGCGCCGGGCACCCGATGGTCCTGGCTCTGGCCGTGCTCATGGGATGCGACCTCTTCGACTCGGCCTCGTACGCCAAGTTCGCCAGGGACGACCGGCTGATGTTCATCGACGGGACCTTCCGTCTGCAGGACATGCAGTCGCTCGACTGCGGCTGCCCCGCCTGCCGCGGGCACACGCTGCAGACGCTGCGGAAGCTGCCTGCGAAGGAACGGACCAAGGTCATCGCCAGGCACAACCTCTACCAGATCACCCAGGAGCTCG
This sequence comes from Methanobacteriota archaeon, assembly GCA_012719315.1. Classification (GTDB taxonomy): domain Archaea; phylum Thermoplasmatota; class Thermoplasmata; order Methanomassiliicoccales; family Methanomethylophilaceae; genus Methanogranum. The sequence continues at coordinate 256 of JAAYAP010000074.1, read as the reverse complement.
CGCTCGTGAAGCGCTACCTCACCGAGGGGAGGCTGTGGGAGCTGGTGGAGATCCGCTGCCGGGCCCACCCTGCCCTGCTGGATGCGCTCAGGAGGCTCGAGACGTACCAGGGGTTCCTGGAAGCCACCGAGCCGCTGAGCAGGGACTGGGCGCTGTTCTACACCGGATCGGAGACCCGGGGGCGTCCGGCGTTCAAAAGATACCTGGACAGGCTCCGGGAGAGCTATGTGCCCCCGACCGCGAAGGCGATGCTCTT
>JAAYAP010000073.1 GCA_012719315.1 Methanobacteriota archaeon | reverse complement strand
CGTTCTGCCTGGAGACGGTGGTCACCGACAAGCTGGAGTTCAAGGTCTTCGAGATCTCCACGAGGATCGTCGCCGGCACGAACCCCTTCGTCTCGGGCTCGCCGTATGCCGACCTCATCTACCCCGGTGCGAGCACCGCGGTCAGGATGGGCATGGCGCTCAACGACGCGGTCGCGACGGATCGGCTCGATATGCTGCTCAGTTGAGAGATTTATATATATACGAACAAGATTAGGCTGAGAGCGATGGTGTCTAAAAGGGTTCAGAGTGTGCCTGCATCGGGCACTATTGAGATATCCAACATGGTCAGCCAATTGAAGGCGGCCGGAGCGGACATTATCTCCTTCTCCATGGGCGAACCGGATTTCGTCACACCTTCCAACATCATCGAGGCGGCCGTGGAGTCGCTGCACGACGGGTTCACGCACTACACGCCGTCCCTGGGGATCATCGAGCTCAGGGAGGCGATCGTCGAGAAGGTGAAGGTGTTCAACAACATCGGATGCGGCACCGGCAATGTGCTGGTGACCCCCTGCAAGCAGGCGATCTTCATGACCGCGCTCGGATTCCTGGACCCGGGCGACGAAGTCATACTCCCGGACCCGAGCTGGGTCTCGTACGAGGCCTGCATAAGGCTGGCCGGTGCGATCCCGGTCTACGTATCCACCCGCTTCGAGGACAACTTCGTCATCAACCCCGAGCTGGTCCGGGCCGCGATCACGCCCAAGACCAGGATGATCTTCCTCAACACCCCGTCCAATCCGACGGGCTGCGTCTACCCCGCGGACACGATCAAGGCGATCGCGGAGATCGCCGTCGAGCACGACCTCATGGTAATGTCGGACGAGATCTACGAGAGCATCGTCTACGAGGGCCGGCATCTCTCCATCGCCTCGCTCCCGGACATGTTCGATCGGACGATAACGGTCTCCGGTCTTTCCAAGACCTATGCGATGACCGGTTGGAGGCTCGGCTGGGCGATAGCGTCGGAACCCAACATCGCCGCGCTCAACAAGCTGCAGTCCCATTCGATCTCCTGCTGCGTCTCCTTCACCCAGACGGCGGCGATCGAGGCGCTCAACGGACCTCAGGACGAACGTTACCACATGGTCAGGGAGTTCAAGTCCAGGAGGGACCTCGCACTCGATCTCATCAGCGAGATCGACGGCTTGGAATGCAATGTGCCCAACGGGGCGTTCTATCTGTTCCCGCGGTACAAGGGCGAGATGAAGGCGACCGAGTTGGCGGCGAACCTCCTCAAGCATGCGCATGTGGCGGTCACGCCCGGCACGGCGTTCGGACCGTCGGGAGAGGGATTCTTCAGGATCTCCTATGCCGCCAGCGAGGACCACATCATCGAAGGGCTGAGCCGGATCAAGAAGTACATGGCCGAGAACCTCTGAGCGCCGAAGACAGCGGCCACCGGGGCGAACGACGGTCTCCCGCGCATACCCACACGTTAGAATATATACGGGTTAGTCAATCACAGTCCCGCCGCCTGCCGGTGAAGCGGGACGACCGAGGGATTCGATTGAGCAGGAAATTATTCACAGTAGGGCCGGTCAACGTCGAAGAGGAAGTGCTCGCGGCGATGACCAAGCCGATGATAACCCACCGTTCCAAGGAGTACAAAGCCCTCCACGGCGGCATCATGGAGAAGATGAAGAAGGCTTTGGACACGGATCAGGACATCCTGCTGGTGGCCGGATCGGCGAGCGTGTTCCTCGAGGGCGCCATACGCAACGGGGTCGGCAGGAAGTCGCTGGGCATGACCAACGGGTCGTTCGGGCTCAGGTCGATCGAGATCGCCAGGCTGAACGGCAAGGAGGTCGCCGAAGTCGCCGTCCCCTGGGGCAAGGCCCTGAAACCGGAGCATCTCGAGGGCAGGGTCTCCGCGGACACGGAGATGGTCCATTGGGTCAGCAACGAGTCCTCCACCGGCGTCCTCAACGATTCGTCGGCGCTCGCCGACGAGGTCCGTGCGCAGAATCCCGACGCCTTGGTGATGATCGACGCGGTCACATCCGCCTTCGCGACCGATCTCAAGCTCAGGGAGCTGGAGCCGGACGCGCTGATCTTCGGGACGCAGAAGGCGCTCGCGCTCCCTCCCGGTCTGGCTATGGTCGTCGTCTCGGACGCGCTGATCGAGAAGTCGCGCAAGGTCCCCGACCGAGGGTTCTACACCGACCTGCAGAAGCTCAAGAAGCAGAACGACGAGGATTACGCGCTGACCACGCCCCCGGTCTCGCTGCTGTACGCATTGGATCTCCAGCTCGACCGCATCCTCAAAGAGGGCATGCCCGCCAGATACCGCAGGCACAGGGAGATGGCGCAGCTGGTGGAGCGGTGGTCCGAGGAGAAGCTGCACGGGATCTTCCCCGAGGAGGGGCACCGCTCGGACACGATCGGGGTGCTCAACCGCGGAGACCTGGATTTCGGCGCTTTCCACTCCGCGCTCAAATCCCGGGGCTACGAGATCTCGAACGGTTACGGCGAGGTCAAAGAGTCCACTTTCAGGATCGGGCACATGGGCGATCTCCGACCGACAGACATAAAGATGATTCTCTCCGTGATGGATGAGATACTGGAAGAGATGTAAGATGACAGTGAAGATTCTTGTTTCGGATTCATTGGACGAGGAGGGGCTGGAGATCCTGCAGAGGTCGGGATTCCAGGTCGACGACAAACCGGGTCTCACGGAGGATCGGCTATGCGAGATCATCGGGGATTACGACTGCCTCGTGATCAGATCCGGGACCAAGGTCAACAAAAAGGTGCTCGATGCAGGCAAACGGCTGAAAGTCGTCGGCCGGGCCGGCGTCGGCGTGGACAACATCGACATACCCTATGCGACGGAGAAGGGCATACTCGTCATGAACACGCCGTCCTCCAACATCCTCTCGGCCGCCGAGCACTCCTGCGCGATGCTGCTGTCTTTATCGAGGAACATCCCGTTCGCCCATGAGTCCATGCACCGCGGCGAGTGGAACCGGTCCAAGTACACGGGCGTCGAGATGAACGGCAAGGTCCTGGGGATCGTCGGCGTCGGGCGCGTCGGGGGAGAGGTGGCCAAGCGGATAAGGGCCTTCAACATGACGGTCATCGGCTACGATCCGTATCTCCCCAAAGAGGTGGCCGACCAGGTCGGCGTCAGGCTGACGACGCTGGAGGAGGTCATCACCACCGCCGATTTCATGACGATACACACGCCGCTCCTGCCCGAGACCCGGAACATGATCGGCCTCAAGCAATTCAAGATGATGAAGCCCAACGCGAGGATCGCCAACGTCGCCCGCGGAGGCATCGTCAACGAGGACGACCTCTACACCGCGCTCAAGGAGAAGGTGATCGCCGGCGCGGCATTCGATGTCTGGTGCAACGAACCGCTCTCCGAGGACGAGAAGAAGCTCCTCGAACTGGATAACCTCGTGACCACGCCCCATCTCGGTGCGAGCACCGTCGAGGCGCAGGAGCGGGTGGCGGTGGACATAGCCAACGCAGTCATCCTCTATCTGAGGGACAACGTGATCACCAACGCGATCAACGCGCCCCGCGGCAAGCTCGACCCCGAGACCGAGAACTTCATGCCTCTGGTCGAACGCATGGGCTCCTTCCTGCATCAGATCAACGGCAGTGCGCCGATCCAGGAGCTCGAGATAACCTATTGCGGCGAACTCGCCTCCAAGCAGACCAAGATGCTCACCCTGAATGCGGTGATCGGCCTGATGAACAACATCGTCGGCAAAGGCAACGTGAACCTGATCAACGCCCTGGCAGTCGCCAAAGCCAAAGGATTGAGCATCAAGGAATCGTCCACCGACAGATCCGAGGATTATTCGAACATGGTCGAGATGAAGGCCGTGTCCGGGAAGAAGACGACGCTGATACGCGGTACGGCCTTCGGCGAGAAACCCCGTCTGGTGGGGCTCAACGAGTACTCGTTCGACATACCCATGGACGGCGACCTGATCATGGTGAAGTACGAGGACGCTCCCGGCATCATCGGGAAGGTGGGCTCGCTGCTCGGCGAAGCGGGAGTCAACATCGCGCAGATGACCGTCGCCAGAGACGGGAGCAAGGCGCTGATGATCCTGACCGTCGACCAGCACGTCTCCGCTGAGATCCTCTCCCGGATAACCGCCGTCGCCGGTCCGGACTCCGGCGCCAGATTCGCCGACCTCGTGGAGGGATGACCGTGGAGATCATGACGGTGACGATGGACGATCTGACCCAGGCGATCAAGAACAGCATCGACAGCAAGCGGGTGATGGAGGAGACCGAGGCCTACGAGCTCGCCTACCGCGTCCTCAACTTCTTCGGATACTCCGACAGGATCATCGACAACATCCTCGAACCGGAGGACCGCGACGCATTCTACATGCTGGAGGACACGGGGATCCTGACCACCGAGCGGGAGGAGACCACCCTCTACGACGGCCGGGAATGGAGGATACACTACTGGATCTTCAGGAAGGAGCGGATCGCGGAGCTGATCTCCCGCGACATGCCGTCTCCCGAAGACGAATCGGCCGAAGACTCCCTGTACCACGATCTGCCTGCGGATGTCTGGTCCAGGGGTTCGAACTGAAAGCGCATGGATCTGTTCCCGTACCCGTACAGGGGCGAGCAGGAGGAGATGGTGCGTCAGGTCCGCGATGCGGTCCTGGACGGACGTCCCCTGGTCATGGAATCCGGCACCGGCACCGGCAAGACGGTGTCGGCGTTATCCGGCGCGCTGGAAGCGGTCCTCGGCACCGGACGCAGGGTCGTCTACCTCACGCGCACCAAATCGCAGCAGAGGCAGGTGCTCCGCGAGGCCGGGGCCATCGCGGGCAGAGCAGGCTTCCTCTGCGTGGGGATGCAGGGCAGGAACATCACGACCTGCCCGCTGATGCGTGACGACCCCGATCTCGCCGCGGGCACGGCCGAGGAGCTCTCCAGGCTCTGCTCGGCTCACAAGAGGCGCGATGCGGACGGGCGGTCGGGATGTCCGTTCTTCGAAGGCGTCGACGAGGTCGGGGCCGCCAAGTACGCCGAGGCCCTCAGACGCGATCACCCTTCTCCCGAGCGGTTCTTCGAATCATGCATCGCCGACGGCGTCTGCCCGTACGAGATGACCAAGCTGCTCCTGAGGGATGCGGATGTCATCGCGGCGCCGTATCCGTTCGTGTTCCTTCCCGCGGTGAAGCGGCACTTCCATGAATGGATCGGCGCATCGGATCGGGATCTGGTCCTGATCGTCGACGAGGCGCACAACCTCCCCGAGCATCTGCGGGGGATGATGTCCTGCGAGTACACGGCCGGAGCCTCGCGGCTCGCCGAGACGGAAGCGGCGCAACAGGGGGATCCGGAGGTCCACAGGGGGATCAGGGTCTCCGAGGTAGCCCGTGCCTTCCGGGAATGCCTCGAGAGCGCACTCGCCGAGCACCTCGACGGCGATGACGGCCTCCTGCCGCACGGTTATCTCCAGGAATGGATGATGAGCCGGTTCGGCATGCCCTCCACATCGTTGGACGGGCTTTACGAAGCCATGATCCGGATGGGGGAAGGCATCTGCGATGCGAAACAGGCCGAATTCAAGCTGCCCCGGTCGCATATAAGGTCGTTCGGGAGGTTCATGCGCGATTGGAACCTCTGCGATCAGGAGCACTACGTCCATCTGGTGGTCGGTGCGGACCGACCCCGTTTCGAGGCGTACTGCCTCGACCCCTACGAGGTCGCCGAGCCGCTGAGGCTCTGCAGGGCCTCGGTCAGCATGTCGGGCACACTGTGCCCGCTCGGCCATTACATCGCCGAGCTGGGGTTGGAGGGCGCGACGGAGAAGGTGTTCCCCTCGCCCTTCCCCGAAGAGAACCTGATGGTGATCAATGTCGAAGACGTCTCGACGAGCTTCGAGGAGCTGAGACAGGATCCCGATACATACCGAAGGATCGAGGAGCATGTCGCAGGATTGATACGGAGCGTCGACAGGAACACCGCCGTGTTCTTCCCCTCGTACGGCCTCATGGACAGATTCATCGAGGACGGGATCCCGGGAGTGCCCGGCAGGGAGGTCTACCGCGAGAGGCGCGGCATGTCGCAATCCGAGCTCATGGATCTGATCGCGCGCTTCTCCTCCTCGGAGGCAGGCGTGCTCTTCTGCGTCTTCGGCGGCAGGATCAGCGAAGGCATGGACTTCCCCGGCAGGGAGATGGAGCTGGCGATCCTCATCGGCATCCCGTTCCCGAAACCCACCGCCAAGCAGAAGGCGGTCACCCGCTATCACGAGTACAGGTTCGGCGACGGATGGGAATACGCCTCGCGGGTTCCGGCGCAGAGGAAGATGAGGCAATCCATCGGCAGGCTGATCCGTTCCGAGGACGACAGAGGCGTCGCGGTCATCCTCGACAGGAGGGTTCAGACGATGGCGGAATTGAAATCGACGTCATCCGCCGATCCCGTGGCGGATGTCAAGGCCTTCTTCGAAGGCCGCAACGTCAAATTATATAAATGAGATTGGGTTGGGGGATGATATGATCAAGGTCGATGCCGACGTCATGGAGTTGATCGAGACAAGCGGTCAGGACTACAGGATATGCACCGCGTGCATGGGGCCTGCACTGGTGCCGATCCATGTGAAAAGACCTAAGAACACCGATATAAAGATCCCGATCGGGGACAACACGCTCTACGTCTCCAAGGTTCAGGCACGTTATCTGAGCCGGATCTCGCTGGACATGCTCTACGAGACCGAAGACGTGGATTCCTGCTCGGCGTTCTGATACGGGGACTCAGATAGTCCGCGCCTCGCCGGCGACCGATCCGATCAAAGCGTCGATGTCCAGTTCCCGGTCGAAGCACGCTATTTTAACCGGATCGGCATCCGTGACCGGGCCGGGCGGCACCAGTGTGCATCCGCACACGTCCTCGATGGAGATCCCGTAGGTGCCTATGCGCTTGGCCACCTCCTCGATCTCGAGCTTGTCGTAACCGATTAGCGGTCTGAGGACCGGGAATCCCAGGCCGATGTTCTCCGATCTGATGTTCCTCAACGTCTGCGATGCCACCTGCCCGAGGGAGTCGCCCATGACGATCCCCTTGCAGCCGGTGCGGATCGCGAATTCCTTGGCGGTCCTCTGCATCAACCGCTTGCACATGACGCATTGGTAGCTGCGGTCACAGCAGCCCGCGATGGCGCTCTGCGACAGATGATGGGGCGCGATATGAAGGGGCACATCCTGGCCGGTCGCTTCCCGCAGCGTCTCCGCCAGGCGTTGTATCTGGTCGATGATCCGCTCATCCGCATAGGGGCGGTTGTCCATATGCAGCAGCACGATCTCCGCTCCCGCCTCCGCCATCACATAAGCCGCGACGGGGGAATCTATGCCTCCGGAAAGGAGGGTGACAAGCTTCATGTGTTGTATCTGCCCACCTCTACGCCGCCGGGGAAATCGCCGCAGAGGTACTCTTCCTCTTCTCCGTCATCGATCATGCTGTAAAGCGCCCTCACGAATTCCTTGAGATCCTTGATCTCGGTCCTGAGCGCTTTGATCTCGGTCTTGAGTTGCTCTATGTCACGCAGATCGTTCATATCTTCACGTCGCCGTAATCATCAGCGATCTTCCGCGGCGAGGACTGCTTGCATTCCTCGCAGTGCAGGTTCTTGCCCTTGACGACAAGCTCGGTCTTGCACGTCCCGCACATGGAGCGGACCACGCCGAGGTGCTCGTCCTTGGTGGTCAGCTGGAGAGAGGGACTCACGCTGATGACGCGTGCACGGATGATGTCACCGCTCCGCAGCTCCTTGGACACGTCGTCGGTGTATCCCGGGGCGATCTTCGACACATGGATGGTCGCGTTCGTGTCTCCGGTGACCCCTCTCCTGGTGCCTTCGCTCGCGACGACCTCGGCGATCGCCATCGTTTTGCGGATCCCGCCCACGATGCCGTAGACGATATCCCCCTCCTTCAGGACGTTGGGGGGGTTGGGCGAGACGACCCTGGCGGTGTACTCGTCGTCATCCAGCTCCAGGACGCCGATCTGTGATGCATACACCTTGCCATCGCTGGCGAACGTCCCTTCCGCCGCGAGATACTCTTCCTCCACGGCGACCTCATCGCCGGGGAACACTTCGATTTTACCTGTCATTGTGAATTCACCTGATATTGACGACAACTATGTCGATGGTCCGTCTCTCCTTCTTATGGAATCCGAAGGTATGAGGGATATCATACTTATACGTTTTATCATAGACTATGCGGCGGCCCCGTTCGCGCACGTACCCTTCGAGGAAACCGAGCGTGCCGGCCATGTGCACCGAGTACACGCATTCCGCGATCTCCATCGCCTTGTCGAGGAACCTCCGGTCGGCGGATCGGGTCTGACACCCGAAAGGGGGGTTCATGAACACGGTGTCCGCCCCCTCGTCCACGTCGGAGACGTCGGCGACCCTGAAGTCCGCCCGGGATCCCAGATTCGCGGCAGCTTTCTTCGCGATCCCGATGGCGGGCTCCGAGATGTCGTATCCGATCACGGTCTCCGCGCCCAGGAGCCCGGCGCCTATGGAGAACACGCCCGTCCCGCATCCGAGGTCGATGACCTTCATGCCGGCCACGTCCCCCCGCGAGTACGCGTTGAACAGGATGTCGGCGGCGATGGTCGCCGGCGTGGGGTACTGCTCGAGGGACGGGTCGGGATCCTCGAATCCGGGCACGGTCTGCAGGAGCAGCTCCAGTTCCTTCTTCTTCATCGGATGACCCTTAGGCATCGGAGGGGATATAACCTGCGGAGGTCGCCGGAGCCCCGGTCAGAGGCCGATCCCCTGCCACAGCATGGCTTCCGCCACTTTCTTGAAACCGGCGATGTTCGCTCCCGCCACGAGATTGCCCTCCATCCCGTACTCCTTGGCGGCGGCGGCGGAGGTGCGGTAGATCTCGGACATTATGCCCTTGAGCCGGCCGTCGACCTCCTCGAAGGACCAGGCGAGCCTCTGGCTGTTCTGCGACATCTCGAGCGCCGATGTGGCGACCCCTCCCGCGTTGGCCGCTTTCGCCGGCCCGAAGAGGACGCCGCTGCCCTGGAAGCGGGCGATGGCATCCGGGGAGCAGGGCATGTTGGCGCCTTCCGCCACGGCGATGACCCCGTTCTTGACGAGGGTCTCGGCGGACGGCCCGTCCAGCTCGTTCTGCGTCGCGCAGGGGAGGGCGATATCGCAGGGCACGGTCCAGATGCCCCTGCATCCCTCGTGGTACTCCGCGCCCTCGATCCGTTCGGCATAGGCCTTGATGCGTTCCCGCCTCTCCTCCTTGATGGCTTTGACGGTCCGGTAGTCGATGCCGTTCTGGTCGATCACATACCCGTCCGAATCCGACATGGCGATGACTCTGCCGCCGAGTTCGGTGGCCTTCTGACAGGCGTACGTGGCGACGTTCCCGGAGCCCGAGATGACGATCTCCTTCCCTTCGAACGACTTCCCGTCGGCCTTGAGCATCTCATCGGTGTAGTAGCAGAGGCCGTATCCGGTGGCCTCGGTCCTGGCCAGCGATCCGCCGCAGACCACGGCCTTGCCCGTGAACACGCCGGTGGCGTCGTTCCTGATCCTCCTGTATTGGCCGTACATGTAACCGACCTCCCTCCGGCTCACGCCGATGTCGCCGGCGGGGACGTCGGTGTCGGGGCCGATATGCCTTTCCAATTCGATCATGAACGACTGGCAGAAACGCATGATCTCGTTGTCCGACTTGCCCTTGGGATCGAAATCGGATCCGCCCTTGCCTCCGCCGATCGGCAGGCCGGTCAGGCTGTTCTTGAAGATCTGCTCGAATCCCAGGAACTTGAGGATGGAGAGGTTGACCGAGGGGTGGAAGCGGATCCCGCCTTTGTAGGGGCCGATCGCCGAATTGAACTGCACGCGGTATCCGCGGTTGACGCGTACCCTCCCGCCGTCGTCCATCCAGGTGACGCGGAAGGAGATGATCCGTTCCGGCTCGACGATGCGCTCCACCAATCCTGCCTGCCGGTATTCGGGATGCCTCCCGATCAGCGGCTCGAGCGTCTCCAGGACCTCCTCGACAGCCTGCAGGAATTCCGGTTGGTCTCCATTGCGTTTCGCGAGGTCGGAGTACACCTCTTTCAAGTATGCGTCCTCTATGGCCATTCAATTCACCCAGGTCCCTCCCGCGGATGCCGCGGCTTCCCGGAGGGGACATTGCGCGATTCATCTCTTAGAATAAAAAATTAGTGTGCGGACGGGGTCGGCGAGCGTTCCGGGACGGTCGACGCGTGTCGGGATTTCGGATGCCGCGGCCGACATAGGATATTTTATTATACACCTATTGGTTTGTAGGAAGGTTGATGGAAACGGGCACGTCCTGGTACACACGTTGAATCACGTGTTCCGGACATGCGTTGCAGACACCGGAGCAGAGACCGGTCTCCGTGCCCCGGCACGGGAGGAGGAATTATTATGATGAAGATTAAACGGGCAATAATCAGCGTCTCGGATAAAACAGGGATCGTGGATTTTGCAAGGGGGCTCTCCCTGCTCGGAGTGGAGCTGATCTCCACCGGCGGCACACAAAAACTCCTTAAAGCGAACGGATTGGAGGTCAAGGAGGTCTCCGATCTCACCGGGTTCCCCGAGATGCTCGACGGACGCGTGAAGACCCTGCACCCCAACATACACGCGGGGATATTGGCGAGGAGGGACCTGTCGGAGCATATGCAGGCCATCGGCGACAAGCGGATCGCCCCGGTGGACATGGTGGTGGTCAACCTGTACCCCTTCAAGCAGACCGTCCTCAAGGACGACACGACGCTGGACGAGATCCTGGACAACATCGACATCGGCGGACCGACCATGATCCGTGCCGCCGCCAAGAACTACAAGGCGGTGGCGGTGCTGACCGATCCCGATCAGTATTCCTTCGTCCTTGAGAAGCTCAGGACGGACGGCGGGCTGGAGGAGTCGTATATGCGCTCGCTCATGGCCGAGGCCTTCGTGAGCACGGCGAACTACGATGCGATGATCGCCCAGTACATGAGCAGGAGGTTCCTCGACAAGCTCCCCAAGTCGTACCCCATACCGACCGAGAAGGTCGTCGACTTCGAGTACGATCCGGAATCGGGCAGGAGGTCGGCCTTCTACATGGAGCCGTTCGCACCGGGCGTGACCGTGGCCGGCTCCGATCTGCTGCACGGCAGCAAACTCACTTACGAGAACATCATGGATCTGGACAAGGCCCTGGATCTCGTGGCGAATTTCGACAGGCCCACGGCAGCCGTCATCGAAAACAGGCATCCTTCGGGCATCGCCTCGGCGGATACGATCCTCGAGGCGTACAGAACGGCTTACCGCATCGATCCCGAGGCGGAGACCCTCAATTGCACCGTGTGCCTGAACCGCACCTGCGACATGGCGACCGCCGAGATGATGTCCAAACACGCGGTCAAGGTCCTGATCTGCCCCGGCTACGAGGCCGGCGTCGTGGATTTCCTGAAGAGCCTCGACGGCATGAGGATCCTTCAGACCAACACACCCATCGAACTCTCCGGCAGGGAGAGGACGTACAGGCTAAAGAAGATCAAGGGCGGCATGCTGATCCAGAAATACGAGACCCTCCCGCACGAAGAGGATCCCGAGCATCCCGCGAATCTGAAATCCGCAGAGAACATCTGAGGCCGGTCGTCGGCGCCGGGGATCAGTTCTTCGATTTCAGGTCCTGCTCGAGCAGGTCGTCGGGGATGATGGGTTTGCCCTCGGCCTTCCGTTTCTGATGGCCGCCCGGCCCTCCCCGCTCGAGCCTGGCCTTCTCGATGCATTCGGGATCGTCGCAGGTGAATGCCGCATAGACGATGTTGGTGCACTCCTTGCCGCAGAATTGGCACTTGTGGTCGCTTAGATTGATGGCCATGAACAGGTAATGGGCGTCAGGGTTTAATCGTTTACGGGGTCCAGGTCCATCGAGAAGTGCACGGCACGCACGGAGTGCGTGAGCGAGCCCATCGAGACGATGTCGGCGCAGCCTGCGTACCCGAGGATGTTCTCCTCGGTCATGTTGCCGGAGATCTCGATCCGGGTCCCGGGGGAGACGGATCTCGCGTAATCCCTGAGCCGCCTGACCTCTTCCGGAGGCATGTGGTCGGCGAGGATGATGTCGACGCCGTGATCCGCCACGGCCATGCCCTGTTCCGCCGAGGTCACCTCGACGTCGATGGGCATCCCGGGAGCCGCCTGCTTGAGGAGTTCCAGCGCCTTCCCGATGCCTCCGCACGCCACCAGGTGGTTGTCTTTGACGAGGATCATGTCGTACAGGCCCATGCGGTGCGGCCAGCCTCCTCCCAGGGCGATCGCCTTCTTCTCGTAGCGGCGGAAGCCGGGCGTGGTCTTGCGGGTCCCCGCGATCGTCATCTCCGGGTCCTTCGTCCGCATCACTCGGATCGCCGAGGCGGTCTTGGTCGGGATCCCCGACATCCTCATGAGCAGGTTGAGCGCGAGCCGTTCGCCGGTGATCAGGGCCCGCATGGATCCGTGGACCGACATGACCACGGTGCCCGCGGTGACCGCGTCACCATCCCGGTTCAGCGGCCGGCACTCGGCGCCCAGAGCGCGGAACACCTCGCAGGCCTCCTCGAGGCCTGCCAACACGGCGTCGTCCTCGCAGGTCACCGCGGCCGTGCCCATCGCGTCCGGCACGAGCAGTTCCGCGGTGACATCGCCGCTTCCGACATCCTCTTCCAGGAATCTCCTGATATCGTCCATCATACATCCAGCTCGAACGTCTTGTCCGTCTCCGGGAGTATCACGTTGTAGTTCTGCAGGTCGGGCAGGAACAGCTCCCTCGCCTCTGAGTGCATGATGATGACGTTGTCGGGATCGCATCCTTCGATGAAGTCGATGATCTCGTCATGCCCGGCATGCGCGGAGAAATCGTATTTCTGCACCTCGCACTCGATCTTGACCGTCTCGTCGTCGATGACCATGTGCCTGTCCTCCAGCAGCATCCTGCCGTTCGTATCCTCGGCCTGATAGCCGACGAGCAGTATCGCGCTCTTGGGGTCGTTCCGGTGGTCCCTGATATAGCCGAGCACGGGCCCGCCGTCGAGCATGCCGCCTGTGGTCACGATGATCTTGCCCTTGCTGGCACGTCTCCGCATGCCCGAGTTGCGCACTTCCATGAACGCCCTCCTGGCGGATTTCAGTGCCTTCGGGTCCCTGAGGTACTCGGGGTAGTCTAGGAACAGGCGTGTGACCGAGCGGCCCATGCCGTCCACCCACATCTCGTAGCCGAGGTCCTTCAGCAGAATCATGATCTCCTGGGTCCTGCCGACCGCGAAACAGGGTATGATGACCGTGCCGCCGCGGTCGATGACCTCTTCGATCTTGGCGATGAAGCTGTCCACGGTGCTCTTCCTGTCGGGGTGGTTGCGGCCTCCGTAGGTCCCCTCGATGAACAGGTTGGTGCACTTCACGGGTTTCGCGCCGAGGACCAGGCCCTGGTCGGCGGTGTGCAGATCCCCCGTGTACAGCGTGCTGTTGTCGCAGGAGAACTCGAACATGGCCGCGCCGGGCACATGCCCCGCGGAGTGGACCGCGACCTCGATGTTGCCCAGTTCGATCTCGTCGCCGAAGGTCAGGGGCGCCACGCACCGCATGGTCTTGTCCACGTCGGTGTCGGTGTAGGGTTCGGGATACCCCTCGGCTTTGGCGATCTTCAGGCTGTCGTACATCATTATCTCCGAGATCTCGGCGGTCAGGGGCGTCGTGAAAAGCTCGCACCCGTCCCTGCCGCACACCGCCGGGACCATCCCGCAGTGATCCAGGTGGCAGTGGGTCAGGAAAAGATGGTCCACGCGGGGCGGGGAGATCGGGTACTCCGGGGGTTTCGAGGGACTCATGCCGTATTCTACCAATATGTTCTTGCCGTCGCCCTCCATGGTCATGCCCATGCGGCCGACTATATCGGCGCCGCCAAGGAATCTAAATTTCATTAACATCATGCTCAACTCTTCGTAGTATTCACCTTCGCATCCGAAGGATTTTGTGGAAAGGGGCGCACGGCCCCTTTGACAGTGAGATAACGTAGGGCCAATACCGCCCCGCGTTATAGTTGATAAAGCATGTTAGCGGCTGGATATATATTTACTTTATCACATTGAATCGGCCGTCGATCCGCGGCGGTTCGGGAAAACTACTAATCCGGATAGGGCGATGACCGCCCATGGGATCAAGACTCGGCGACAGCAGGACTCTGGGACTCATCGGATTCTCTGCCGTGCTCGTGTATGCGGCGGCGCTGATGGCCGCCATCATCATGACGACCGGATTCGAACCCGGTTCGAGTGCGTTATCGGAACTGAGGGGTGCGCCTGCCTACGTGGCCGGAACGGTCGTCGCAGGTGTGCTCGGCATCGTGGCCGGAGCGGGTTTGTTCATCAAGAGCAGGGACGGGGTCTTCATCGCCAAGGTCCGCGGGGCGCTCGTGACCCTGGCGGCGGCGGCGTTGATCCTGCTCGGGGTGTCGGGGGACGGTTCTCTCGCATGGGCCCTGTTCATGATTCTCGCGGTCTTCGCGGCGCTTTCGGAGACGGGATTCAACTGGATATCGGGCAGGAACCCGGCGTTGGCCCTTTCCGGGATCTCCGTGGCGCTGATGGTGCTGACGGCGATGTTCACCGGATCGGGGCTCCCGTTCGCCGCGGCCGCGGCCTTCTGGGTCGCCAGCTCGTCGTTGCCCCGGATCCTGGAGGGCGGACCGGACCGGCAGGAGCCGGAGGCGTCGCCGACAGTCCGCACGGCACCGGCCGTATCCTACTCCGACGGATCCGCCGATGTCGCGGAATCCGCGCCGCCGAACGAGAACAGGCCGGCGACGATCGACATGAATCCGCCCGCGGCACCGACCGCGGTCGCGATACGCCCGGCCGAACCGGCTTCCGCCGACGCTCCCGTGCAGACCGCGGAACCGGAACGGGCCGAGGAGCTCCCGAAGCTCAGGATCATGAGCTCCAAAGAAGCCGCCACGGCTCGGGATGCCAAGATGTCCGAGGACAAGGGCCGCGAAGCGGAAGCGGCTCCCGAAGGGGAAACGGACGCGGACGGGTCGCACGAGGATGCGATGATGTATCCCGAGACCCCCGATGTCATGGTGAGGCGCGCGGCCTGGAACAAAGGGTTGCGTTGCAGGAGGGACTACGGGCCCCACCGCATCCCGGTGGCGTTCGTGAAGAGCAGGGTGGCGGTCTACGTATCGCCCGACGAGAGCGGTCCGACCGACGAGAAGCTGAGGTCGGAGGGGTGGACGGTGCTCCGCTACAAGACGGACGGCATCACCGACGGCAAAGAACAGGCCGAGGAGATCGCCAGAACCGTGCGGGAGAACCTGAAAGCGCAACGTGCGTCCAAGAAGAAAGGCGCAGGGAGATGACCGGCCGCAGCTGACCGGGCAGCCGTCCGGGCGGACGCAGGTCCGCGGACAGGGGATTCGACCATGGTTTTGGGAAGGATCGGGAAGATCCGCGACAAGGTGATCGGCATCGGGGCGAACGTGTACGATATGCGCATAGCGCTGGTCTTGGGGGCGTTCCTCTCGGTAACACTATGGTGGGTCCCGATCCTGGGGCCCGCCGTCGCCGGATACGTCTGCGGCAGGAAGTGCGGCTCGGCGTACAAGGGGATCCTGTGCTCCGCCGCCGCGGCCGGGGCGGTCCTGGTCTGCGCATGGGGACTGGCATTCCCGGTGTTGGCTCCCGGGGCGTTCCCCGATACGCCCGCCGACCTCGCGGCCGGCAGCATCGAGGGCCTGAGAGGGCTGGCAGGCGCATACCTGGCGACGTTCTTCCACCCGGGCACATCCGCGCCGATGCTGGTCAACGTGTTGTTGACGCTCGTCTTCGGCCTGGTCGGAGGGACGCTCGCCGGACAGATCCGCAAAGAGACCGCCGACCTGCTCGCCACGGGTGCGGTCAAGAGCGCCATGAGGCCGCCCGCCAGGTCGATGGAGGCGTACGATCGGAGTAGGACGCTGGGTTTCGAGTCGTTCGAGGACTGCATGGAATCCCAGAGGATCTCGGTGAACCTCAATCCCGATTCCAAACGTTCCGATCCCGGCCGATACGCCGACCGCGGCATGCCTCCGTCGGCGGTTGCGCCGGATCCGGTCGACAAAACCGTCCAAGGCGGTCGGACGTCTCGCAGTGACGGTCCCGACCCGTTCTCGGGTATCCTCGACAGGTCGACCCACCGCAAAAAATGATGCGTTCGGATGGTCGTGCGCACTACTGGATAAGTTATTAATACGGTCAGCTATCTTAGGGTTCAGAGGATGATGACTTGTTTTGCACGTGCGGCTCGATAATGTTCCCGAAGGACGGCAGATACGTATGCAACGCATGCGGCGCTGTCAAGGACATAGATAATAACAGCCAGGTGTTCAAAACCGAATCCAAGGACAAGGAGACCGTGGTTATCAGAGAGCATGTAGCGACCTTGCCCAAAACCCGTATAGCCTGCAGCGAATGCGGGCACACCGAGGCATACTTCGTCATCAGACAGACCCGTGCAGCCGATGAGCCTGAGACGAGGATCTACCGTTGCTGCAAATGCAATTATTCATGGAGGGAGTATTGAACTCCGTACCGGAGGTTTTTCATCATGTTCAAGGCGGAAATGAAATCAGAGACATTGAAGGGGCTCGTCAACGTGATCTCGACCCTGATCGATGAGGTGAAGTTCACGGTCGATGCTGACGGCATGAGCCTGAAAGCGGTCGATCCCGCGCATGTGGCGATGATCGAGCTCAACATCGGGGCCAAGGCGTTCGAGTCCTTCTCCGCCGACGAGTTGGAGCTCGGTCTGGATCTCGACAAGGTCAAGACCGTGCTGAAACTGGCAGGCCCGGG
>JAAYAP010000072.1 GCA_012719315.1 Methanobacteriota archaeon | reverse complement strand
GTCCCGGGTCATGATCATCATGGGTGCGGTTAACCGGTCCGCAGATTATAAATCAACGGTGCGGCGGACGCGCGGTCCTTGGAAAGCATGATAATCCCGTATGCCATGCGGAAGTCCTATCATATCTCCCACGGAGAGCACCTTTCGATGACCTGGTATGCGATAGACGGCTTGGACGGAAGCGGTAAGACCGCCGCCGGCAGGATGCTGAAGGATCTCCTGGAGTCCCGCGGCCGCACGGTGGAGTTGATCACCCATCCGGATCCGGGACGTTTCTTCGGCCGGCTGTCCGGCCGGATGCTGTTCAAGAACGGCAAGCCGGCGGCGATGTTCGCCACCTTCTTCTTCTTCATCAACGTGTCGGGGTCCCTCGCACGCATGCGCAGACGCCGAACGGATGATATCATCTTCATCAGGTACACGATGTCGGCCTGCTACCTCCCGGAGCATCTATTCAAGAAGGTCTATCGCATCGTGACTTCGTTTTTCCCGGCACCCGACGTCAGGATCTACCTGGATATCGACGAGGACACCGCCATGCACAGGATCCATTCCCGGGGCGGTGACCGCGAGAGGTTCGAGAACCATGAGTCCCTGAAGGAGGTCGGCGACAGGATGAGATCCGTGTCCGACGGCTGGCTGGTGGTGGATGCGAGGATGCCGCTGGATGACGTCGGCAGGCTGATGGACTCCGTCGTCGTGTCGGCGGACCTCGCCGCGCGCGGACCGTGATCAGACGAAGCTGCGCACGAGGTTGACGATCGCCGAGCCGTTGGCCGAATAGCCGTCGGCGCCGATCTCATCGGCCCATTGCTGGCAGCAGGGGGCGCCCCCCACGAGCACCTTGGCGCTCGAACCGTCTTTCCTCATCTCGACGACGATCTCCTTCTGCACCACCAGCGTCGTGGTCATCAGCGCCGATGCGCCGATCGCCATCGCGCAGTGTTTCCTGGCGCCCTCCACGAACCGCTCGGGAGCCTGATCGGGACCCAGGTCGATGACTTTGTACCCCGCGCCCTTGAGCATGGCGCAACAGACGTCCTTGCCGATCTCGTGTATGTCGCCCCTGACGGAGCCCATGACGATCGTGCCGATCGAGGTGCCGTTCCCCTCCGTCAGCGACGGGCCTATGAGCTCCAATGCCAGATCCATGGCTTTGGATGCCGCCACGATCTGCGGCAGGAAGATCTTGGCTTCGTCGAAGAGCTTGCTGATCCGGTCCATGCCTTTGCCGAGGCCGTCCCGGATTATGTCCGCGGGCGGGATATCCGCGGCAAGGGCCTCGTTCACGGTGTTCCTGACGAGGGTCATGTCCCAAGTCTCGACCGATCGGGCGAGATCAGCCATTATCTCAGCCCGGCTCCTGCTGCTCTCACACGCATATCCGGCTGTGTCGCCAGCTCCCTGCCCGTCTGTGTTATTCCCAGGATCCATGAACCCTCACCTCCTCTGCATCTTGAACATTCCCGTACGTGAACGGCGGCCCGTTTGACTACTCGTCATATTCTAGAACACGTGATAATATATAAGATTGGGTCCGATGTGGCCTGTCAGGCTCCTTCCTCCGCGGATTCGGTGCGATGCTCAGACCGTGTCCGGGACGCGGTGCACGCATCCGCGACGACGCCGTCGCAGGGGCCCCGAGCGAATCCTATATAATGGTGATTGTGATTGGATGCGTCAGTTAAGGGTTGACCTGTAAATGAAGATGAAGGAATTGGAGCTCGTACCGGTCGAGGATATCAGGGTCTGCAAAGGGATGACGGTCGACGGTATGCTGAAGGCGATGGGTCGCGCCGGCGGGTTCACCGCCCAGAAACTCGCCGATGCAACCGATGTCGCCGAGGCGATGATGAGGGACGAAGGGTGCCTGAAGGTCCTGTCGTTCCCCGCCTGCATAATGGCCACCGGCACGCGCGGCGTCATCGTGGACATGGTCAGGAACGGGATGGTCGATCTCATCATAACGACCTGCGGGACCTTGGACCACGACCTCTCCAGGAGTTTCGCCCAATACTACAAAGGCGATTTCATGCTGGATGACGCCATGCTCAGGGACGAGTACGAGATCAGCCGGCTCGGGAACGTCCTCGTGCCCGATTCCTGTTACGGCATCGTGCTCGAGGAGAACCTCGCACCCATGTTCGACGAGATCTTCAAGGACACGCTGTCGATGACCACGCACGAGATCATCGACGAGGTCGGTGCCAGACTCGACGACGAGGACAGCCTGCTGTACCAGTGCCATAAGAATGGGGTGCCGATCGTCGTGCCGGGCATAACCGACGGGTCTTTCGGATGCCAGCTCTGGATGTACTACCAGTTCAACAGGAAGCTCAGGATCGACCTGTTCGGCGACGAGCAGATGCTCAGCGAGATGATGAACGACGCCAAGAGCACCGGTGCGATCGTCGTGGGCGGCGGCATCTCCAAACACCATACGATCTGGTGGAGCCAGTTCCGCGGCGGTCTGGATTACTGCCTGTACCTCACCACGGCCGAGGAGTACGACGGCTCGCTCTCCGGCGCACGCATCAGGGAAGCCGTCTCCTGGGGCAAAGTCAAGGAGCAGGCGAAGAACATGACCGTGGAAGGGGATGCGACCATCTCCCTGCCCCTGATCTACGCGGGACTCGTCGACAGGTTGCTGTAAGAGCGCATATGACCAGAAAGATCTTGGCTCTTCCGGGCGACGGCGCAGGACCCGACCTCATCTCCGCAGCCGCATCCGTCATCGCCGCGGCCACCGACGACGTGGAGATTGCCTACGGGGACATCGGCCTCTCGGCCTACAACAAGACGGACCGCTACCTCCCTCAGGAGACTTTGGATCTGGCGGCGGGATCCGACGCCATCCTCGCGGGCATCGTGTCGGGGCGGCCGCAGGACCCTTTGTACCGCGATCCGCTCAAGACCCTCAAACGGCAGCTCAACCTCTCCGCCTCGATAAGGAAGTTCTACCCTTTGCACGAAGGCATCGGGCACGGGGACATCGACCTCATCATCATCACGGGGAATCCCGATTCCCTGCAGAACGTGATCGAGAAAGACAGTCTCGACGGAGTCATCTCCGAGAAGATCATCTCGATCGACATGTGCAGACGGCTGTTCGCGCTGACCATGCGCATGGCGGAGATCAAGGGCCGCCGGAGCATCCTCTGCGCACACCGCTCGGACCTGTTCCCCCGGTCGGACCGCATGTTCGTGGACATCTTCTACAAAGAGCTGGCCGCCTCCGAGTTCATCATCTCCGACGCGGAGATGGATGACACCGCCTCCAGACTGGCCACCGACCCGTCGTCATTGGACGTCATCGTCTCCAACGAGATCTATGGATCCGTGCTGGCGGGTTTCGCGGCAGGCATGGTCGGCGGGGCGCGCCTCACCCCCATGGGCAGCATCGGGGACGATGTCGGGATGTTCGAGCCGATGCACAGGGCCGACGATCCCGACAGCCTGCGCAACCCCACTTCGGCGATCCTCTCCGGGGCCATGGCCCTGGACCACATAGGCATGCCGTGCGTCGGGGAAGCCGTCAGGGACGCCGTCAGGTCCGTCTACCGGCAGGGCACGGTCACACCGGATGTCGGGGGCGCCTCGACCGCGAAGGAATTCACGAACGCAGTCATCAAGACCATCGAAGGGAACAGGTGAATGATCGGCATGATATCTCATTCAGGGACTCGGGCGGTTGCCCCGGATCCCGAGGGCGGGCGCGTAGGATGATCCCGTCGCTCGGCTTCGATCTGCCCGGCATGTTGTCCGGGTCCTACCCCGCGTTGCTGCTGCTCCCCGCACTGGCGGGTTTCGCGATCTCCCTGCTGCCTTCAAGATCGAAAGCGCTGGAGACCTGCGTGGCCATGCTGTGCGGGCTCTCCTGCCTGGCGGGGATCTCCGCGTTCCTCCTGATAGGCGATCCTGTTGTGCAGGAGCATGTCCTCGGATACGGATCCATGCTCGGCGAGTACCGCATCCGCATCGACGAGCTCTCGGCGCTGGTCATCGGCTTCTCGTCCGTCGTGTACCTGATGGTCGTCGTGCTCATGCGCAGATCCGGGATCATGCACGGCAAGAGCATGCTCGGATCGGCCTGCCTCCTCTATGCCGCATGCGTGCTGGCCATGTGCGCCGACAGCGTCATCCTCCTGCTGATCTCCTGGGAGACGATCACGTTGATGACCTTCCTCATGACCAAAGGGGCGGTCGAGGACTTCAGATGGAAGTACTTCGTCATCACCCATCTGGGCGGGTTGATGGTC
>JAAYAP010000071.1 GCA_012719315.1 Methanobacteriota archaeon | reverse complement strand
GGAGGCAGTATCCAATTGACCGATGACGGGGATGAACGCGATATCCTGAAGAAGGAGTACCGGCACCACATCGTATGGAAGATGTCGTTCATAGCCCTGATCGTCGCCGCGATCTTCGCGGCGGCGGGCGTCACGCTCACCCTCGGAGGCCGGGATATCGGGTTCGTGGAGGTCTACCGCATACTCTTCGATCACCTCGGAGGTGTGGCACACGTCACGGGAACACCCGCCTGGTGGGACGATCATGTGGTCTGGAACGTCAGGCTTCCGCGCATCCTCGTGGCGATCGTCGCCGGCGCGGGACTGGCTGTCGGCGGGGCGGCGATGCAGGCGGTGGTCAGGAATCCGCTCGCCGACCCTTACACGACCGGCATCTCCTCGGGAGCCGTGTTCGGAGTCGCGGTGGCATTGACCTTGGGCTTCGGCGCGGGCACCCGGATCGGTAGCTACGGGCTGATGGTCAACGCATTCATCTTCGGCCTCGTCCCCATGACCGTCATCGTCCTGATGTCCCGGTTCACCAAGACCTCTCCCGCGACGATGATCCTGGCCGGCATCGCCATGACCTACATGTTCTCCGCGCTGAGCACGCTCCTCCTGGTGACCTCGGGCACCGAGACCATCCACCGGGCGTACCTATGGCAGATCGGTTCGTTGGAGAACGCGACCTGGTCGGACGTGCCGCTGATGTTCGCCGTGACCCTGATCGGCAGCATCTTCCTGATGCTGTCGACGAAGAAGCTCAACCTCCTGACACTGGGCGACGAAAGCGCCAAGAGCCTGGGCCTGGACGCCGAGAACTTCAGAGTCCTCATCCTGGTCGTGCTCTCGGTGATGACCGCGGCGATCATCGGATCGCTCGGCGTCATCGGCTTCGTCGGCCTGGTGTCGCCCCATATCGTCAGGGCGGCCATAGGCTCGGACAACCGGTACCTGATCCCCGCGGCGGCGCTGTTCGGCGCATTGCTGATGCTGGCCGCCGATCTGATCGCCCGGATCGTGATCCACCCCGGGGAGATCCCGGTCGGATTGGTGATGTCCTTCATCGGCGGCCCTCTGTTCCTGTTGCTGATCCTCCGCTCCAAGAAGGGGGTGTGGTGAGCTGCCGAAGGCCCGATCCTCCGTCGAATTCAAGGAGAGGTACCTCAAGTACATCTCGAGGAAACTCGCATTCGTCGTCGTTTGCCTGATCGTCTCGGTGCTGGCCATCGGGCTTCAGCTCTCGTTCGGCAAATACAGCATCGGCTTCCTCGAATCATACGGAATCCTCATCGACCATCTCAAAGGCATCGTGCCCACGGAAGGCGTGGAGCGGATGAAGCACTACGTCGTGTGGGATCTGCGCCTGCCGCGCGCATTGGCGGGACTGGCGGTGGGCGCGGGACTCGGGATGTGCGGCGCCGTCATGCAGAGCTCCCTGAAGAACCCGCTCGCCGATCCGTACACGACGGGGATCGCCTCGGGCGCCTCGCTCGGGGCGTCGGTCGCCATCATCCTGGGCCTCTGCATCATCCCCGGCATCTACGGGGAAGGCGCCATCGTCGTCAACGCCTTCGCCTTCGCCCTCGTGCCGGTGATCCTGATCATCTCGCTGTCCAGATTCAAGAAGAACATCACGCCGGCCGGGATGATCCTCATC
>JAAYAP010000070.1 GCA_012719315.1 Methanobacteriota archaeon | reverse complement strand
GCCGACGAAGAGACCACCAGCCGCATGGGCATAGACCATCTGCTCGATCGCGGGTGCTTCTCCGAGGACGATGTCTTCATCGTCCCGGACTGGGGCAGCCCCGGCGGGTCGATGATCGACGTCGCCGAGAAGAACCTGATCTGGCTGAGGTTCGAGGTCATCGGCAAGGCCACGCACGGCTCCACTCCCGGCAAGGGGCAGAACGCGTTCCGTGTGGGGACATACTTCCTGGCGGAGCTCATGGGCAGGTTCGCCAAGGAGTTCAACGAAGCCGATCCGCTCTTCGAACCGCCGACATCGACCTTCGAACCGACCAAGAACGAGATAACCAGCCTCAACGTCAACACCATCCCCGGGAGATTCGAGTTCTACATGGACATACGGGCGATACCGCGGTACAGCCTTGACGACATCAAAGGGGCGGCCGAGGCATTGGCGGAGGAGTACGGCCGCAGGACCGGGATCAGGATCGAGATCTCCGAAGTCCAACGGCACATGTCTGGGAGGATGTCCTCGACGGAGTCCGAGGTCTACAAGGCATTATCGTCATCTGTCGAAGAGGTCGTCGGCAAGAAACCGACCGCGGTCGGGGTCGGCGGGGCCACATGCGCCAATTTCTTCAGGGCGAGAGGGTACGACGCTTATGTGTGGCAGCACGGGGGCGGGACCCTCCACAGCCCCAACGAGTATGCGGTCCTCGACAACATCGTCATCGATGCCAAGGTCTTCGCCACGCTGTTCTACAAGCTGTGCGTGTGACCGGCATCACTCGAAAAGCCGCTCGAGCATCCAATCGGCATCGAACTGCTCGATATCCTCGTAACCCTGGCCGTTGCAGACGAAGGCGATCGGCTTGCCGATCGTGTGCGCGATGGACAGGGCCGCTCCGCCCTTGGCATCGGTATCGATCTTGGTGAGGATGATCGCATCGATGCCTATGGCCTCGTCGAACACCCGCGCCTGCTCGACGGCGTCGTTGCCGGCGAGGGAATCGCCGACGAAGACCTTCAATGCGGGCTTGGATACGCGGGCGATCTTCTTCATCTCCTCGATGAGGTTGCTGTTGGTCTGCATGCGGCCCGCGGTATCGATCAGGACGACATCCCGCCTCTTGGAGCGGGCGTGCTCGATGGCATCGAACGCCACGGCCGCGGGATCCGCATCCTGCGATTGCTTGACGATCTTGACGCCCAGCCGGTCGGCGTGTATCGACAGTTGCTCGATCGCTCCGGCCCGGAAGGTGTCGCATGCCGCCATGACCACGCTCATGCCGTCTTGCTGCAGCATGTTGGCGATCTTCGCGATCGCGGTCGTCTTGCCCGTCCCGTTGATGCCCACGAACATGATCGTCGTGGGTCGGGGCTGCTCTTCGATCCATTCCCCGAAACGGAATGCGTTTATTTCGAGGACGTCCCTCACCGCTTCCTTGACGGCGGTCTGCACGACCTCTTCGAGCGTGTACTCCCGCCCATGCCGTCTGTTGACCAGGTTGTCGCGGACTCCGAGGATGATCTTCTGGACGACCGGATAGGCGACGTCGGATTCCAGCAGGGCGACCTCCAGTTCGTCGAGCAGGTCGTCCAGCGGATCCTCTTTGATCCTCTTGCCGCTGTCTCCGACCATGCTTTTCGCGGAACGGCTGCTTTTGGAGGCTGTCGCCTTCTTCTGTTTATCGAGTTTGAGCTGCTCTTTGCGGGAAAGAGCCGGCTGCGCCGTCTCATCCTGCTCCGGAGCCTCCGCCTTATCACGGATCTCCTCGAGATCCAGCTTCCCGGACTTGTTGAAAATGCCTTTCAGCTTGGATTTCAGGGATTCGAACATGTTCAGTGTGTCATCTGCCGGTTGCGGTACTCATCCTGCACGGCCGCGGTCACTTCGTTGACAAGCGCCTCGATGTCCCTCATCGTGGCTATCGCCGTGTTGAGCATACTCGAGCATTCGTCGCCGGTTTCGACGGTGTACGCGAGTGCCTCGTCAATCGTCTTCTCCACGGACACGCGCGATCCCACATTGGTGATCACCCGGGTGTCGTCCGAGATCTTGACATTCACGAACGAGGATGCGCCGATCGGCAGGAGCACATCGTCGCCCGCCTCGGCGTCTTTGAGCGCCTTCAGCGTCTCGCGCGCCCTGACCGCATCGTCCATGGAGGCCCGCAGGATCTGCACCTGCCGTCCCAGCGATTCCAGCTGCTGGTTGTACGTCTCGAGGGCCGTCATCGCCTGGCGGATCTCCCCGTCGTCCATCTCACTCACCGATCTCGTACCGCACCACGGGGCAGACCACCTGGTCCGCAGGCACTTCAGATATCTCCGTGATGGTTATCTGGGGCCTCTTGAGCTTGTGCCTGCTGCCGAGAGTGGACAACGCCCGCTCCCTGACGGAGGCCTCGTCCTTGCCGGACATCTCTATCGAAAACTTCTGTCTCTGCCTGGGGTCCTCGAACGAACCGGTCACGCGGAATGCCTTCATATGTATTACCTTCTGATATGTGAAATATAATCGATTAATAAAGGTTTGCTGGAGCAAGAGGTCCGCAGGTGCGTCACAACTTGCACAATCTGCAGTCCTGCTCGCTGCAGGGGATGTTGTCCAACTTCCACTTCAAAGCCCAGAACTTGAGGTCTTGGACGATCGCCATCAACTCCAGTGCGGGCTCGGTGAGCCTGTATTCGCTCTTCACGGGGTACACCGACTTGTTGATCCGGTTCTCGACCAGCCCCTCCTCCTCCAATTCGCGCAATCGCTTGGAGAGCATCTTCGGGGTGATGACTCCCAATCCGTTCTTTATCTCGGTGAATCGCTTCCAGTCGGTGCCCCCGCCCCCGTCCTTGTAAAGGCTGAGGAGGATCATCACCGTCCACTTCTTCGCGACGTAGTCCATGGTCTTGTTGACCGCGCAGTCGGGATTCATGATATCCAGTCAGAAACTATTTTTTATTTATATATTGGTATCTATTGTATACTCATTGTGACCTTCGGCTGCGACCCCGCGCCGAGACGAGGTTGCAAAGAAGGTTATCGGAATGATGAAATGCAGACAATGCCAAGAAGCGATCAAGGTGACCGGATGCACCAAGTCCGGGGTATGCGGTAAGTCCCCCGAGGTGGCGGGCGCACAGGATATGCTCGTGCAGTCCCTGATGGTCCTCTCCATGGGGACCTTCGACAAGGAGCTGCCCGCTGCTGTCGTCGAGGACATCGACAGGAGGGTGGTGGACGGGCTGTTCATGACACTCACCAACACCAACTTCGATCTGGACGTGATCAAGGACGCGTTCAGGCGCAACAAGGACCT
>JAAYAP010000069.1 GCA_012719315.1 Methanobacteriota archaeon | reverse complement strand
CCGGTCACGGCGCCGCCCATGAGGAACAGCATCCCGGTCAGGATCGATATGGCCAGGTTGCCGATCGCACCCCGCTGCTTCAAGTAGACCTCGTATGCGATCATCATCATCATCGCCGCCACGACCAGCACCGTCACTGACGGGGATCCGATGAGGAGGGACAGGAGACAGGCGATGACGAGGCTGCCGACGCCAGGTGCAAGGCCCGTCGCGGAGGTATCTCCCCGCGGGGCAGAGGCCGATCGGGGTGGCCGATCTTATCCAATTCCCGATCCACATAATCGTTGAGGGAATTGCCGCCGGCGATGAATATCAGGACAAGCACGGATGCGATCGCAAGGTCCTGAGCATGCTCCGCGATGTCCAGGCCGACCGAGATGAACGCTCCGATCAGAAGTCCGAATACGCCCATCACGCCGTTGCCCAATCTGAACAGGCGGAGGTACTTGTTCATACCCGGCAATGGTCGGTTCCCGTAATTAACCTTATTGACAGGTGTGGAATATGTGGTAATGGCGGGTGAGGGAGCCGTGGACGTATTGGTCGAACACGTTCTCCAGCGTCATGGGGCCGGTCCGGATGACCTGCGGCAGCACGAGACCCGCCCGCGAATCGGGTTTGAGCACCCGGGCGATCGAGTCCATCGCTCTCGCGTAGATGCGGTCCACCCGTTCGCCGCCGGTCTTCGTGCTCCTGCCGTAAGGCGGGTCGGTGGCCACGGCATCCAGGTTCGCGAAGATCCCCGGCACGTCGCCGATGTCGGCGACGACGGCTTCCTCGGCCTTCAATCCGTAGAAGTCCAGATTCTCCTGGCAGCCGAAGATCATCTCCTCGTCGAAATCGGAGACGATCGTCCTCATGCCCATATCGGCCGCCTCGATGGCGATCCCGCCGGTGCCGCAGAACGGATCCAGCAAGGTGTCCCCCCTTCTCGCGCCCGTCAGGTTGATGAGGGCGCGGGCGTATTTCGGATGCAGGGAGATCGGCGAGAAGAACGGCCTCTCGCTGACCTTCCTCTTCCTGAGCAGGTCCTTGTCGACATGCCGTTCCTCGATGAACAGGTTCACCCGATCGCTCATGTGCATCTGTATCACGAGATCCGGGGTCCTCAGATCCACGTCGTTGCACTTGGACAGCAGCTTGCCGGCTTTCACGATGAGGTCCTGGGAGTCCACGTCCTTCATCAGGCCTTTGAACCTCTTGCCGCGGATGGCGAAACTGCCTTCGGGCAATTCCGTTTCGCCGAGACCGGAGAAGTCGCCGGGCTCGAACGCCCCCAGATGCCTGCCCATGCAATGGGCCAAGGACAGACGCTCGGATATCGCATCCAGGTTCTTCGGATCGAATGCGGCCGTGACGTAGCCCGGGCCCGTCCGGATCACCCGGTACTCCTCGCACTCGGCTTCGATGCATCGCAAGGTCTCCGCGACAGGCATGTCGCCGCATTCGCCGAGCAGGTCGAAATGGTAGGTGCGATACACGGTATCTTTCCTTCAGTCCTTGACGCCGTCCTCGGTGACGCTGAACACGCTCTCGCCCTCGGGCAGATTGGGTGAATCCACAAGCCTGGCGATCCTCTTGCCGGCCTTGCCCTTCCGCAGGTAGATGCGGAACGTGGCGGTATGGCCGACGATGTGGCCGCCGATCGGGCGGGTGGGGTCTCCGAAGAACGCATCGGGTTTCGCCGAGACCTGGTTGGTCACGGCGATGACGGCGTTGTTCAGGGTCGCGAAGTTCAGCAGGTCGTGCATATGGCGGTTGAGGATCTGCTGCCGCTCGGCAAGAGCGCCCCTTCCCAGGTATTCCGCTCTGAAATGCGAGGTGAGCGAATCGACGATCATGAGCCTGATCT
>JAAYAP010000068.1 GCA_012719315.1 Methanobacteriota archaeon | reverse complement strand
CTGGATCTCCTTCGCCTCGTTGCCTTCCTTGATGATCTTGGCGGCCTCGAGACCG
The DNA here is from genome assembly GCA_012719315.1 of Methanobacteriota archaeon. GTDB lineage: Archaea > Thermoplasmatota > Thermoplasmata > Methanomassiliicoccales > Methanomethylophilaceae > Methanogranum. Next base: position 2,781 of record JAAYAP010000068.1, on the reverse strand, counting down.
GCGGCCTTGGAACGGAGGTAGTAGTTGTTACCCTCCTTGGTTATCGCCTGGCCGATCCTGTACGCGTTGTCGTATGCGAGGACGTACCCCTCGGGTCCGCGGGCGCGGTCAGAGATCATGTACAGGTCCCTGAGGGTCTTCTCCTGTCCGGTGGCGATGGCCGTGTTCATCAGCGAGACCTCGTATCCGAGGGATCCGAGCCAGCAGGCAACGGACGATCCGCCGAATTCGGGGTGGTACTCGACCGATTCGTTCGACCACAGGTCGCAGATCTGCGCCATCAGGTTGCCCTGGAGATCGCAGTGTGCGCACTGGCAGTTCTTGCCCTCCTGAGAGGTGGGCTTGCCGGCGATCGATTTGCAGATCGGGCCCTCGTATCCGCAGTCCTTGTCCGGACCGGATGCTCCGCACTCCCATGCGACCAGCGTCCTCGCCGAGGCGATCGCCCTGGTCACGGCCGAGAAGGTCCTCTGGACATCGTTGTCGAGGTAACCGCCCGCCATGAACATCGAGGTGTTGGCGCCGGCGCAGTTGGTGTCGCCTCCGGCGACGACCTTGTTCTTCTTGGCGATGTCGACGAACTCGGTCCAGATGTACTCCATGTCGATGGAGCCGAGGTAACCGATACCGAAGAGGAACGCGGTCACATCCCCGGTCGTCACTGCGTAATCGGCAAGTTCTTTTCCACCCATGGACTCGACGGAGAAGACATCCGCACCGTTCTCGCAAGCGATCTCGGCGCAAGAGAAGAGCTTCTCGGGGTATGCCATCTCGGAGTCCATGCCGGGCCTGAGTCCCTGCTCGGCCTCACGCTGGTCAGGGATGGTCTGCCTGGTGGCGCAGTTGATGCCGTACTCCTCGTGGTACTTCTCGCAGATGGCCTTCTGGCCTTCGACGACGGGTACCGAGAGTTTGGCCTGGTTCATCTGGGAGGCCCACTCGGTCTCGAGCTGCAGGTCGGGGAAACCGACGGTCACGGCCCTGTCGAGAGCATCTTTGGAGATGTAATCGACGTACTCCCTCCTGAACTTCTCCACATCCCTCTCCGTGCCCGGACGGGGAGCGTAGTTGATCTCGGGGATGACCCTTCCCGCACCGACCTTGATGCCGAATCCGTAGGAAAGGGGGGATTTCGCGGTACCGAATACCATGTCGTCTGCTTTGGCGTACGCCATCTTCGTGTATTTCGTGGTTGCCATCTTCACTCACCTGTCACTATGCTGTCCCATTCTTCCCTGACTCTCTTCCAGTCGTATCCCGCTTTGATCTTGTTGATGATCGGCGGAGTCTGGGGGGCCTTGTCCGAGTAGATGCCGAGGTCGAACGATTCCGCGTACTCCCTGTTGACGGCACCGCCGGCGGCCATGTAGGGGATGTCTATCCCTGCCTGGACGAGCAGCTCGGCCGCGCGCGGGAACGCCGACATCGTCGTCGTCATCAGCGCGGTTCCGGAGACCATGATCGGCTTGGATTTCTTGATCTCGTCGATCACATCGGTGACCGCTACATCCTTGCCCATGTCGATGACCGTGTATCCGGACGACCTGACCATGACCGCGGCGATGTTCTTGCCGATGTCGTGGGGGTCTCCCTCGGCAGCGTGCATGACGACGAGACCCTTGGTCTCCCTGCCGCCGGGCAGCTGCTTCTCGGCGATCGCGATGCCGATCTCCATCGTCTTCGCGGCCATCATGATCTCAGGCAGATAGTAGATGTGCTCAGCATACAGCTTGGCAACTACTTCCATACCCACGACCAATCCGTCGTTGATGATCGTGAGCGGGTCCTTCGTTTTGAGCGCCTCGGTCACAGTCGGCCCTACATCTTTGAATTTCATGTAGAGAACGCATTCGGCTACGCTACTGAGCGTAGAATCCGAGGGAAGCATCTTTTTGGCGATGCTCTCCGGTGTCGCCTGGTTCTGAGCCTCGACGTCGTAACGTTTGAGGATCCGACCATAGTCCACTCCTTTGTATTCAACCATTGTTTTTCCTCCATTTGTGTAATAGGTTTGGTGGATTCGATGAACGCAGGTATATTATATAAATGGTTCGTGTTTAATATATATTATGTACAAATTAAATGTCCATTATATAAAAGATATCCATATGTATATATAGAATAGGTCTATTAAAAATAAAACATATAAAACGCATGGATGCGTGGGCTCCTTCCATCCCCGGAGTTGCGGCCGCACAGATTCGACAACGGCCGCTCCGGTGACGTCGCGGATGCGCGGACATGCGGCGCGGCGGCGATCGAGAAGGGTCGCGGGATCCATGCGGAGCGCCCGTCGCGACGGGTCGGGACCGCCGGCATCATGCATCGGCACTCCCGATGATCCGCAGGCGGGTCTGAAACGGCGTCTCCGGACGAAGGCGTTGTCCGTATGCGGATCTCCGCGGGGCATTTCGAACCGGATGCAAGCCGCAGACACAGTATGTATATAAGAATAAATAAAAAGAAGAAAGAGGTAAAAGGTTTGCTGAGCTTCGACGATGCGCGACTCAGAGGCCGTAGTTCTTCTTGTCGTAGTTGAACACGAGCTCGGAGTACTTCTTGTCGCAGTACTCGAAGAACTTGCTCTCCTCGGCAGGCAGCGCCTCAAGATCCTTGATTATGTTGAGGAGGACATCCTTCTGCTTGTCTGTCAGCTGGATCTCCTTCGCCTCGTTGCCTTCCTTGATGATCTTGGCGGCCTCGAGACCGGCGGCCTTGGAACGGAGGTAGTAGTTGTTACCCTCCTTGGTTATCGCCTGGCCGATCCTGTACGCGTTGTCG
>JAAYAP010000067.1 GCA_012719315.1 Methanobacteriota archaeon | reverse complement strand
CGATGATGATCTCCATGCAGCGGTCGTGATCCAGGTGCACATGGATGGAGGTGGTGATGTTGTGCATGTTCTGGTGCTCGAGGGCGGTGAGCTTCTGACCGATGTCCGTGACCTCGTGGTCGTAGATCATCACGATCACTCCCGTCATATGGTCCTTGTCGTTCTTCCACTCGTTCTCGGCGATTGAATCGCGGATGAGGTCGCGTATCGCCTCCGACCTGCTGACGTACCCTTTCTTAGACGTGAGCTTATCGAACTCCTCCAGCAGTTTAGGTTCGAGCGAGACGCCGATGCGCGTTATACCATCCATGCGGCAGAATCGGCTTTCGGATTAATGAATGTTACTAAACGTATACTTCCGGGCATGATTGTTAACACGCCGGGGGCTTTCTGCATATTTATTATAATATCCACGACGATATCCGCATCATGACTCTTAAGAATGTATTGGAAGCCGTCCTGCGGGCGCCGGGGATCCACCAGGCATTCCTTGTCGAGAAGGATGTGATAGAGGAGGTCTTCAGGCAGGAGGACGTCGTCGAGGACACGACATTCGGGATGCCGTTGGACAACCGCGCGTTGAAAGCATGCCGGGAGCGGTCCGGGCACATAATCGTCTTCTGCGATTATTCCTTCGAGCTGCCCACCGAGCATCTGATGATCATGGAGGACGAATCCGGGAACCTCATCGGGTTCGACATACCCGTCGGCAAGAAAGGCGAGTACGAGGGCCGGACCGACCTCGTATGGCTTTCGGAGGACTTCGCACTGAACATGGATGCGGATTGCGACGTGGCCACAGTGGTGATGCTTCCCCAGAAGGTCGGATGCGTGAACGAGGTCGACGGCGCGAGGGACCCGGTGCTGCTGTACCCGTCCACGACCACCGACATGTACATCCGGGACAGACTCGGCGTCAATCCCGAGTCCCCGGACATCGCGACGGCGATCCTCTCGTTCTATATCGTGTGAGCGGGGTCCGTCCCGCCGCAGGCCCCGATGAACCCATGACCTCCGATGCTGAACGCGTGAGCGGATCGCTGGAAGCGTCAGTGGAACGTCTCGTGAAGGGCAGACGCATAGCCGTCGCCTTCTCCGGCGGCCTGGACTCGGGGCTGGTGGCGGCGATCGCCTCGAGGTACGCGATATCCGTGAAGCTGTACACGGCGGGGTTCGAGGGAGCCCACGACGTGCGTGCCGCCCGGGGGGTCTCCGACCGACTCGGGCTGGAGTGGGAGCACATCCTCCTGGAAGAGGAGGTGTTGACGGATTCGCTGAAGGAGGCGGTCCGCATCACCGGCACCGCGGACCCGCTGACCCTGGCCTTCGAGATCCCCCTGTTCCATGTGATGTCGGCCTGCCCTGAGGAGCACGTCGCGACGGGGCAGGGCGCGGACGAGCTGTTCGCCGGGTTCGCCAAGTACGCGGGGCTGTCGGCAACCGAGCTGACCCTGGCCCGCGAGGAGGACATGCGGAGGCTGTCGTCATCCACCTCCGTCCACGAACGGAGCTTGGCAGGGTATTTCAGGAAGGAGCTCATCAACCCGTTCATGGAACGGGATCTGATCGAGACGGTGGACGGCCTCGGCATCGGGGCGGTCATGCCCGCGGGCCCCGGCGGGAGGAAGGCGCTGTTGAAGGAGGTCGCGGTCGTGCAGGGCGTGCCGTTCCTGGCGGATGCGGAGAAGAAGGCGGCGCAATACGGATCCGGGGCGGCGGCCGCCCTGAAGAGGATCTGCAAGGCGGAAGGCATCGGATACCGCGAGCTGATCGCGCGGATCTGCGCCGAGCGGGAGGCTCCGCGATGAGCGCCGGCGGCTTCCTGGATTGGCTGTACGGCCTGCAGGTCCACGGCATCAAGCTGGGTCTGACCAACATAACCGAGCTCCTGAGGAGATTGGGCGACCCTCAGGATCGTTTCAAGAGCGTGCATGTCGCCGGCACCGACGGCAAGGGCTCGGTGGCGGCCTGCATCGAAGCGGTGCTGCGCCGCTCCGGGTTCGCCACCGGGCTCTACAACT
>JAAYAP010000066.1 GCA_012719315.1 Methanobacteriota archaeon | reverse complement strand
CCCCACATGCCTCCGAACAGCTCGTAGGAGCGGTTGACGACGTTCTCTCCCATCTCGAAGGCCTTCGGCAGCAGGGATTCGCGGAGGACCACGGGCGTGTTGCCGGTGACCACGAACGACGGGTTCAGACCGCGTCTCTTCGCGTCCTCGATGGACCCGAGCTTGTACATCTCGTCGATGTTGCTCTCGTCGCGGCGGTCGATGGAGAGCAGCTCCAGCGAGCCTCCCTGCTCGCACCTGTACCCGTCCTCTTTGAGCGGGTCGTAGAAGAAGTGCAGATAATACCTGGTTCCGAGGCAGTATTCCTGTATGGTGTACGGCTGGGTGTTGTCGATCTGCATCTTGAAATCCGGATAATCCTTGGCGATGAAGAAGCCCCTGCCTCCCTTGGCTCCGTGGTATTTGACGAGCACCGGTTCGTTGATCTCCCTGGCATCGGCGATGAGCCTCGGCATCGGCACGCCCGCCGAGGTGATCCACTGCCTCTGGCTGTCCCGGTTCGACTCCCACTGCAGCACGGCGCGGTTCCCGTACGACGGCACCTCGAGGTCCTCGAACCTGGACGGCGTCATGTACTCGACGAACGAGCCGTGCGGGATGATGACGACGTTCCGGTCGAGCAGTTCGTCGACGCGCTCCTCCATCTCGTCGAAGTCCCTGAAGCGTATGATCTCGTCGGGTTTGGCCAATGGGAACGCATCGAAATAACGCGTGTTGTCCTTGACCGTCAGGCCCAGCGTCTTGAATCCGGTCTTGCGGGCCCCATGGAAAATCTGAAGGGACGAATGCGAGCACAGCGTGGCGACGGTGAGCGCCTCCGTGTCGTAATCTTGGAGAATCTGGTCGATCCTGCTCTTGGGAACCATATCCTCGGATATCTTTATTCCTTTTAAACATATCCACTCGGAGCGTCGCCGGACCGCGTCCGCAGAACCGCGGAATCGAACCGATCCCCTGTGGGGATCCCGTCACTTACGCCCGATTCGGCGAACCCGAAAGTACCATTTTATATCCACAGGGAATAAGGTGATGCGCCTCGTTACATCGCAACAGGAGAGGTCGGGAATATGAATAAAGAAGACAGAATCACCCCTCTTTTTGAGGATTTGAAGAAGGTGCTCGAAGGAAAGGTCGAGGACGCGCAGCTGAGGAACACCATCAAGACCTACATCGAGGACTATGGTGTGGACGAGAACCGCGCCAAGGCCGCGATCATCAAGAAGTTCGATCCGAGCACCACCTCCGGATTCGTGACCGCGGACACCGTCTCCAAGAAGATAGGCGATCTCACCGGCACGGAGATGAACATCGACCTGACGGTCAAGATCGTCTACGTGGAGAGCCGGGAGGTCAGCATCAGAGGCAAGGCCACCCCGATACTGTCGGGTATAATCGGCGACGATACGGGCACCTGCAGCTTCACGATCTGGGACAGGGACGACATCACTCTCATCAAAGGCGGCACGTACTCCTTCAGGAACGCCTACACCAAGCTGTTCCGGAATCAGGCGCAGGTCAACATCGGCACCCGCGGCAAGATCGAGGAGGTCGATGCCGATATCGACGTCCGCAGCACGCAGATGCCGTCGTCGGAACCCACGGTGGCAAAGATCGGGGATCTGACGGAAGGCATGGGCAGCGTGACGGTCACCGGACGCATACTCTCGATCGAGGCCAGGAACGTCATCGCGAACAACGAGCCCAAGACCGTGTACTCCGGCATAATCTCGGACGAGTCCGGGAAGGTGCAGTATTCCGCATGGAACGACTTCTCGCTCAACGAAGGCGATACGATCCGCGTGAAGAACGCGTATGTGCGCTCATGGAGAGGCATCCCCCAATTGAACATGGGCGACCGCACCGAGGTCGAGAAGGTCGACGACAACCTGATAGAATTGGATGATACCGTGAACAGGAGGACGGTTGCCGAGGTGATCAACGTCGGCGGTGCGATCGACGTCGAGATCGACGGCATGGCCATCGACCTGAGGGAGGGCAGCGGCCTAATCGGCAGATGCCCGACCTGCAACCGCGCCGTCAGGGACGGCGAGTGCAGTCTGCACGGCAGGGTCGAGCCGGTGGCCGACCTCCGGATGAAGCTGATCATCGACGACGGCACGGGCGCGATCAGCGCCATAGTGGACCGCGGGAACACCGAGGGGATCACGGGCATATCCCTTTCGGAGGCCGAGAGGATGTCCGGCGATGCGGGGGACCCGTCGGTTGTCAGCAGGAGGATCGCCGAGATCGTCCTGATGCGGAAGGTCAGTGTCAACGGGAACGTCCTCAGCGACGAATACGGCCCCACGATGATCGTCAAGGGCATCTCGTTCAAACCCGTGGATGTCAAGGCCGGCGCCGAAAGACTGTACGAGGAGATGGAGGCGACGCTATGAACATCAGGGAAGTCGCATGGAGGCTGTTCTCCGCCGAGTTGAACGGCGCCGTGTACGAGATCAAGGGAGAAGCCGAGAAATCGCCGTCGTATGCCGTCACCCCGCTGGGCGCCATGGTCAACCGCGTCCTGATGGCGGGAGTCCTCACCGAGAAAGAGAACGTGGGGACGGAGGACGACCCCCTGTGGAGAGGTCGTGTCCAGGACACCCTCTCCGGAAGCTTCTACATAAACATCGGGAGATTCCAACCGGAGGCGGCGGAAGCCATCGCGGGAATCGACACCCCGGCTTACGTGGCGGTCGTCGGCAAGGTCAGGACGTACACGACCGACGACGGCCGCACCTTCGTCTCGGTGCGCCCGGAGACGATCTCCGTGATCGACGAACCCGCCCGCGACCTCTGGCTGTTGGAAGCCGCGGAATCCAGCTGGTCCAGGCTCAAGACGATGCGCAAGGCCATCTCGGCCGGTACCGCCGACAAGAAGGACCTGGTGTCACTGGGGATACGGGAGAAGGATGCCGAAGGCGTGCTGATCGCGCTCGATCAATACGGCACACCCAACTCGATGACGTACCTGAAACCCATCCAGAACGCGATCCGGACCATCCTGCCCGACCACAGCATAGACCTGGGATTGCCCGAGGACATCCCCGATGACTACCCGGACGAGATCGAGATCGAACCGGGCAGCACCGCCCGCGACAACGCGGACATGGAGGATATCGTGCTAAGGCTCCTCGAAGAGCTCGATACCGACGGGAAAGGCGCTCTGAGGGAGGAGCTGGAGTCGAAGGCCATGGTCGAGGGCATCACCAGCATGGAGCTCGAGGAGATCACCAACACCCTCATGGACAAAGGCCTGGTTTACGAGCCTAACATCAGGCATCTGAAGCGGATCTGACCCTCGCGGTCAGCGCCTCATCTCGACCGCAGCGTAACCGACGACCGCGTTGATGTCGTAGCCCAGGGAATCCCAGGAATCGGAATAGCTCAGCAGCCGTGCCGACGAGGGTTCGGCCGCCAGCATGGCGGCCGCCATCGGGCCGTAGCCGCATACCGAGATGTCTTTGGCCATGATCTCCCCGTACATCCCGTCAAGATCCTTGGCCAGATACTTCTCCAGCACCGCCGAGTTGAGCCTCTCGCCCACATCCTTGGGCACATAGTGGGCCATATCGCTGGAGGCGATGACGATCACGTCGCGGCCCTTGCATGCGGCCTTTATCCGACCGGCCAGGACTTCGGCCGCTGCCCGGTCCTGGCGCCTCATGATGATGGGGACGATGCGCGGATCGGGGTCGATGTACTGCAGGAACGGCACCTGCACCTCGATGGAGTGCTCGGCGGCATGCGCGCGTGCGTTGTCGGGGATCAGCTCCCTCAGTTCCGCCGCGATCCCCTGATGCACTTCGCAGGGGCCCAGCGGCGTGAGGTAGGGTTCGCTGCACATGACCGCATCGAAAGGCACGCCGTGATGGTCGGGGCCGATGATCACGTAGGCCTCCGGCAGTCCGTCCTCGGCGATTGCCTTGTACGCGTGCGCCGCGTTCATCCCGGATGCCTGGTAACCCGCATGCGGGCAGACAACGGCGGCGATATCCCTGTCGCCCGTGCTTCCCGACGGCAGCCCGGGTCCGAGCGGATGCTCGAAACAGGAGACGATCGAAGCCCTGAGTTCATCCTTCCCCATGGGATAGAAACGACCCGCGACAGCAGGATAGCGCATGGGGACATGTAAGATGTTTGTGTGTAAATCGTTTATGCCCGTACGGCCGATCAGAGTTTCGCTTCGAAATCCTCGATCTCCATGGTGAAATCCGCAGGGTCCTTCAGGTCCCCTCTGGCGACCAGGACCTCCCTCGCAAGGAGCCAATACACGCAAGCGAGCGCGCGCCTGCCCTTGTTGTTGGTGGGGATCACGATATCGACGTTGCGGGTCTCGTTGTTGGCATCGCACATCGCGACGATGGGTATGCCGAGGTTTATCGCCTCGTTGAGCGCCTGTTTGTCCGCCGCGGGATCGGTGACGACGATGACCTCGGGCTCAACGTAGCCGGGGTGCACGGGGTTGGTGAGCGTGCCGGGGACGAAACGTCCGGCGAAAGCAGGTGCGCCGATGGCCTTGGAGAACTCCCTGACGGGTTTCTGCCCGTACTGCCTGGCGGACACCACGAGGATCCTCCGGGGATCGTAGCGGGACAGGAAGCTCGCCGTCGCCCTGATCCTGTCATCCGTCTTCTTCACATCCAGCACGTACAGGCCGTCCTGCCTGACCTTGTATATGAAAT
>JAAYAP010000065.1 GCA_012719315.1 Methanobacteriota archaeon | reverse complement strand
TACCTTGGACTCGATGGCGTCCTGGATCTCCTCTGCTTTGCTGTTTGCGTCCATTTCTCTCCTTCCCGTGTCCGACGCATGTATGCGCGGACACAATTTCACTCTTTCGTTATCACTGAGAATAAACAAAAGAACAATGGTCCCTAAATTGGATGCTTATTATAAATCTTACGGTTGGAACAGGGGAATCGGGCATCTGTTCCGCCCGGGCCGTGCCGTTGCGGCGGCCGTCGGCGGAAGTGCCTCGAACATACGGTCCGTCGACGGCCACCTCCGTTCCGGATTCCGGGACAATCGTTTGAAAGCGGGGACATCATTATATAGGGGATACAAGTACTGAAGGATAATCTGCACGGAGTTGTATACCATGGAAGAAGAGATTTTGTGCAACATCGAATTCGTTAAACTGAACAACGACATCGTTGCAAGGGTCCAGAGCGATCTGGGCGGCCCGAGGGAATACAAAGCGCTCAGCTTCGAGGAAGTCCTGGAGCAGCTTGTCAGCGATCTTCAGGAAGAGTTCGAATCGATCTGAACAAGGAGGGTTTGCATGTCGGACAAAGTCAAACAGGTTATGAGCGCTTTGGATATGCTCACGGAAGATACCTCGGTACCGAGGAACATCAGGAAGGGCGCCACGGACGCCAAATCGAAACTCGCCGGTAAGGATCCGATAGACGTACGTGCGATGGGCGCCATGTCCATACTCGACGATCTCGCCAACGATCCGAACATACCCATGCATGGCCGGACCCTGATCTACGGGATCATGAGCCAACTGGAGATCATAAGCCAATCGAGGTGATCCGCGGGCATTCGCCCGCGGCACTTTATCTATTATCTAACCATTCTCGCGCACCGGCCCGAGCCTTGCGGATCCGATGGGATCGATCCGCCGGGTATGTCGGCCCCCGGCGTCGTCTCCGTCACTCCCATTCTATCGTCGCAGGCGGTTTGTCGGTCAGGTCGTACACGACACGGTTGACGCTGTCCCCGAGTTCGGCGGTTATGCGCGAAGAGATCGTCTCAAGGGCCTCGATCGGGATCCTGGCATGCTTGGCGGTCATCCCGTCGTCCGAAGCCACAGCCCTGATGACCACGGTCCTGCCGTATGTCCTCGCGCCGTCGCGGACACCTACGGATCTTGCAGGGAGCAATACCGCGAAATACTGCCACGGAAGCGCCATCATGCCGGCGGCCGATGCCTTTCTGATCTCCTCCTCGACGATCGCGCAGGCCTCCCGCACGATCTCGATGCTCTCCTCGGTCACCTCTCCCAAGCATCTCACCGACAGCGCCGGTCCGGGGAACGGTTGCCTCTCGGACGATCTGATGCCGACCGCTCTCGCGACCTTGCGCACCTCTCCTTTGTAGAGTTCGCGGAGAGGTTCCACCAACACCATCTTCATGTCCTCCGGAAGGCCGCCGACGTTGTGATGCGATTTGATGATCTTGCCCGTGCCTATGCCGGATTCCACCCAATCCGGGGCGATGGTGCCCTGCACCAGGAATTCGGCTCCGAAATCCTTCGCCTCCTTCTCGAAGATCCTTATGAACCTCTCGCCGATGACCTTGCGTTTCTCCTCGGGATCGGTGATGCCTTTCAACGCAGAGAAGAACTGCTCCTTGGCGTCCACCACCTTGTGATTCAGAGTCCGCCCTTCCATTATGCAGCGGACCTCGTCGGTCTCCCCTTTGCGCATCAGCCCGTTGTCCACGTACACCGCGAGCAACCTGTCCCCGATCGCCTTGTAAGCGAGCGCCGCGGCCACCATGCTGTCCACTCCGCCCGAGCAGGCGATGATCGCTTTACCGTCACCGACCTTTGCCTTGATCCCCTTCACTGCCTCATCCACGAACGTCTCTGCATCAAACATTGGCTCTCACCGCCTCGGAATCCTCTGCGACACCGGCTGCCTGCTCCGCCCTGTACGCCGCAAGCGATGCACCGACCCTCTCGTCATGGATCCCGATCATCTCGGCGGCGAGTATCGCCGCGTTGTCACCGCGATCCAATCCGACGGCCGCGACCGGGACGCCGGGCGGCATCTGGACCACGGACAGCAGCGAATCCATGCTGAGGACTCCGCTGACCGGCACCCCGATCACAGGCTTGTTCGTATACGAAGCCACCACGCCGGGGAGTGCCGCGGACAGGCCTGCGATGGCGATGAAGACCTTGGCGTCGCTCCCCGTGACTGCATCCATCACTCGTCCGGGGGTCCTATGCGCCGAAGCCACGAGGATCTCGTGACTCACCCCCAGTTTCCCCAATACCCGCATGGCCTTCTCCGCCACGGGAAGGTCGCTCTTGCTACCCATGATGATCATGACTTCCGGCATCGATAAGGCGAGAATATCGTAGAATATATAATCAGCGCCGGAAATCGGAACGGCTCTCCCGCGTAATCCGGTTTGAAAGGGGGCGAGCCCCCTTGGTGATCAGCTCTTGAGCACGACGACAAGGAATATGCCGACGGCCACCAACGCGCCGATCAAGACCCCGATCAGGTCGATGACCGCGTTGTACATGGTCGTCCAGACCTCGACATCGCAGAACGGCGAGATATCGCTCCAGATTGTAAGATACGCCCACACGAACCCGACTACGAGGCCAACGGCGAAGATGACCCCTCCGTATATCCTGTTCTTCCCGGCCCCGAAATATGCCGAGAAGATACCTGCGACCATCATCACGATGCTGAATACAAAGATGATGATTGTGAGGAAACTCCAGATGTCCATAATTTTTACCTCCGTTTTTCTGACATTCCGACGGAATGATGACTGGCACATGGATAGATTCGACTGTTATTAAACCTTGGTGTCACCATGTGGCATCCGATGCGCCCCGAGC
>JAAYAP010000011.1 GCA_012719315.1 Methanobacteriota archaeon | reverse complement strand
TCTCGTCGATGAACAGCACCCCTTCGTGCGCCTCGTGGATCGAACCGGCCACGACCCTGTCGTAAGCGGGGGTGCCGAGCTTCTCGTGGCCCCCGTACGGATCGTGCCTGACATCGCCGAGCAGCTCGGTCTCGGAAGCCCCCGTGGCCATCACGAACGGGTCGCGCCTGAGCTTGACCAGCACCTTCTGGTTGGACTTCTTGTTGAGCTGGCTGCGCCTCTGCAGCGCATTGCCGTCGAGCATGCGGATCTTGTCGTCGGCACGCTCGAAGACCACCGTCTCCTCGATGCCGTCGGGCGAGACCCGGGTGGTGTGCACCCGCTCCTTGCCCGCGGTCACCTGCGGCATCGCCGATTCCAGCAGACCGCCCAGCAGGTCCCCGAAGGGGTTGTTGCTGGCGCCCATGTCGATCTTGCTCTTCTGGCACGAGGGGCAGATGAACTCCCCCGGCAGCGAATAGGTCCGGCAGTACCGGCACATGTACCCGAGGCGCTCCGCCACGTTCGGCGGCGCGATCTCGGGGTCCAGCAGCTTGCCGACCGATTCGGTGCGGATGCCCTCCTCCTCGCCGACCTGGTCCTCGTTGAGCACCTCCAGGAACGGCCTCTCGGCGTTCTCGGGGTTCTTGACGACCCTGATCTCCTGCTTGGGCTTGGGCAGGTTCAGCGAGAGGGCGCGGGCGATCATCGATTTGCCCGTGCCGGGGGGACCGACCAGCAGCAGGTGCCTGCGCTGGGTGGCGGCGATCTTCGCCAAGGCGATCGCCTCCTCCTGCCCCAGGACCCGGTCCATCGGATCGGCGGGGATCAGGATCCCGGCCGTGCTCTCGAGCGCGGCCACGTCCTCCCAGGTCTCCACGGGTCTCCTCTCGGTCATCGTCCACACCTTCAGTAGAGGTCCTCTTTGGTCCAGATCACGATGTCGGCCGGCATCTTGGTGATGTTGCCCTTGCGGGTGCCGACCACGATGCCGATGCCCTTCTCGGCGGACACGTCGAGGATCCTCTGGGAGATCACGCCGTCGAAGACAATCTTCGAGACGCCCTCGGCATCCTCCTTCAGCGAGTTGACCAGCCCTTTGACCGCCACCTCCCTGATCACGGAGTTGTCGTCGGACAGCACCTTGGCGTTGTGGGTGGACGACATGTCGAGGAGCATGTCCCTGTAGACCTCCTGCTCGGGGGACAGCGTCTTGGTGTTCCTGTCCTTCTTGGCCCTGAGCGTCCTGGCGGGCTTGTCCTCGGTCTCGGCCTTCTCCCGCGGCTTGTCCTCGGGTTCGGCCTTCTCGCGCGGTTTGCGGGCGGTCGTCTTCTTGACCTCCGCGACCGGTTCCTCGACGGGCTCGGCGTGCTTGGCGTCGTCGGCCTCGTCCCCGCCCTTCGCCGCCTCTTCGGCCTCGCGGGCGGTCCTCTTCCTGTATTTGTCGACGTTCTCGGTGCTGAAACGCTCCCTGCGCTCGCGGCGGGCGTCCTCGCGCTCCTTGGATTCCTTATCGTCGCGGGCGCCGTTGCGGCGGCCCTCGGGGGCCGTCTCGCGGCTCTCGCGCCCGTTGCGGCGGGATGCGGCGCGCTCGCCCTCGCGGATGTCGCGCTCGGCCGTCTCGTTGAGCTCCTTCTCCGCGTAGCTGAGCTTGTTCATCTCCATGTACTGGTTGCCGGGCACCTTGTTGCGCAGGCATTTGGCGATCTGCTTGGGGGTGAGCTCCTCGACCTCGTGGGCGCGCGGAGCGCGGGCGACGAAGTCGATCTCGGCGGTCTGGAAGAGCTCCCTGAGGATGAGCTCGCCGCCGCGGTCGCCGTCGGTGAAAGCCGTGGTGACCCGCTCGCGGGAGAGATCCTGGACCGTCTTGGGGACGTTGGTGCCCTCGACGGCGATCGCGTTCTTGATGCCGGCCTTGAGCAGGTTGAGCACGTCGGACCTGCCCTCGACGATGATGATCGCCTCGGAGTCCTTGACCGCGGGTCCGGCGGGGCACTTGTCCTTGCCGTACGAGACGATCTCCTCGACCTGCACCGCCTGCCTGATGTTCTGCGCGATGTCGTAGGAGGTGTCCTTCGACTGCGCGATCAGGTCGTTGAGCAGCTCCTTGGCGCGATCGGCGACCTTCTCCCTCTTGGTGATGCGGACGTCCTCGATGCTCAGCACGCGGATGGCGGCCTTGCAGGGCCCGATGCGGTCGATGGTCTCGAGCGCGGAGGCGAGGATCACCGTCTCGACCTGGTCGAGCGAGGAGGCCATATAGACCACGCCCTCGGACTTGCCGCCCTTGGAGGCGACTTCCGCTTCGATGCGGCCGATGCGGCCGGATTTCTGGAGGTCCCTGAGGTCCAGGTCGTCGCCGAGCAGGCCTTCCGTCTGTCCGAAGATGGCTCCGACGACATCCGGTTTCTCGACGATGCCGTCGGCCGTTATCTTCGCCTTTATCAGATATTTCATTGCGTTTGGATCTACGATCATTTATTCCCTCTGTTAGGATTAGAGGGAGGTTACAACTTCCTGCTCTTCTGCCTGCCGTTCCGCAGTACGCTCCGAAAGGACGCCCGGCGTCTGTGGCCGTGTGCCTCCTGTGCTTCCCTTATCTGTTTCATCCGGATCCGGCGGCCGTGTGTCGGACGGCGGGGGACCGGGACGTATTTCCCGTTTCAACGGGAGTATATGATTGTGATAGTGAATCAGTGAACAGGGAGAATTGCTGTGCCTCCCCAGACCTACCATATATATGTCGTATTTAAATCGTTTGCGGTCGGGGCCGGATCCCGGGATGCAGCTCGACCAGCTTGCAGCGGCCGGTGGCCTCGAGCATCGAGGCCGTGGCGCGGTCGCAGGTGAAGAAGATCACCTGCATGTCCTCGGCGAGGTCGGCGATCGCCCTGCAGGCCGCCTCCCTGCGCCCGTGGTCGAACATCTGCAGCACGTCGTCGAGGAGGATCGGCGGCGGCTCGTCGCCGGAGAGCTCCTTGGCCACCGCCAGCTTGACCGCCAGCAGCACCTGGTCGCCCAGGCCGGTGCTCCATTCGCCCTTCTTCCTGCCGGACGGCCCCGAGACCGCCCTGATCTCGTTGTCGCGCGGATCCATCTCGATGCCGTACCTCCCGTCGGTCATCCGCTCCAGCAGCCTGTCGGCGGTCGAGATCACCCCGGGCCGCAGGTCGGAGTAGACGGCGTCGCAGGCCTCGCCGATCAGCGACGAGGCCAGGGACAGCCTCGCCCACTCGCATGCCAGGTCCCGCATCTCCGCCTCCAGGTCCGCGCGGCGGTCGAGCAGCTTCTCGGTGGCGTTGTCCTCGCGGAGCGCCCGCAGCTCGCGCGCGGCCTCGTTGACCGCGTCGCCCAGCTCCCCGTAGCGGCCGAGGAGCAGGTCGTGGTCCTCGGGCTCGTCCCCCTCGGCGTCGGCGCAGCCGGCGGCCCCGATGCTCGCGGTCAGCGTCTCGATCCGCGTGGCCAGCCGCTTGCGTTCGTCCTTCATCCCGACGAGTTCCGCGAACCGCTCCTCCGAGCCGAAGCGCGCGAGGAAGGCGTCCAGGTCCCTGCGCCGCTTCTCCTCGGCCTCCTGCGCGTCCCGCAGCCCGCGTGCCGCACGCAATGCGTCCTCCAGCCGGGCCGCTTCGGCCTCCGGCGTGCCCGTGCGGCCCAAGGCGGAGGCGAGCGCCTCCCATTCTGAATCCGTCGCCGCGAGCTCTGCGCGGATGCGGTCGATCCTCTCGCGTGCCGCGGCGTCGTCGGCCGCGGACGCGCCTCTGCCGCCGACGAAGGCCATGGCGGCGATGCCGGCGGCGACCGCCGCCCCGATGACGGCGATCAGCGGCTCGATGACGATCCCCATCAACACGGATGCCGCCAGTGCGCCGGCCGCGGCGGCGAGCATGGTCCTCCTGCGCGCCCGTGTGCCGGTCGCGGTCCCGTCCGCGGCCCCGCGGGCCGCCGTCAGCCGCCGGAGTTCCGCGTTCAGATCGCTGCGTCGCGTCACCGTCTGCCCGAGTCCCTCGATCCCCGCCGCGCATCCGATCAGCCTGTCCGGATCGAGGCCGAGGAGCCGGCCCGTTGCACGCGATCCCGCCTCGCGGCGTGCCTCGGCGGCATCCGTCAGCAGCGCCTTCAACCGGGCATGCTCCCCGGGATCGCCGTCGGCGACCGCCGCCGACTCCCCGAGCCTCCCGTGCTCCTCCCTCAATCCCTCCAGCAGCTCCCTGTTCTCCTTCTGCGAATCGCGCAGTCCCTTCAGCTTCATCAGCTCCGCGTTGGCTTTCAGCGCCTCCGCCGCCGCCGCATGCTCCGCGCGCAGCGCCTCCAGCCGGGCGTGCATGGCCCCGTACCCGGCATCGTCGGCGACCGCGTCCGCGAGCGCTTCGGCGTTCTCCCCGAGCTTCTTGCGGACCTTGGCGATCTCGGTGGATTCCGACCGCCTCTCGGGGCTGAGCAGCTCCCGCATCCTCCCCTCCACGTCCTTGATGACCTCCGGCAGGGCCTCGCCCCCGGGCACGGTCAGGAAACGGCTCTTGATCTCCCCCGACGAGATGATACCGGCATCCCTCAGGTCCTCGGGCGCCATCGCGAACACCGAGCGGAACGTGTCGGAGTCGATGCCCGCCGGCAGTCCCGCGTCGCCGGAGACCTTGTTGGCTTCGCGCACCAGCGTGCGCCGTTCGCCGGCGGCCGTCTCGATGTCCAGCTCCCCGCGGTCGGTCCTGGCGCGTGCGGGGTACCGGTTCCTGCGGTCGGGGAAGAGCGTCCCCCTGACGAACTCCAGGACGGTGGTCTTCCCCGTCTCGTTCTCTCCGAACACCGCGGTCAGCCCGTCGCCGAACTCCAGGTCCAGGTCCCTGATGCCGCCGAACGACCCGATCCTCGCCGCGCGGATCCTCATCCCGACGCCTCCGTCAGCTTGTCGATGACATAGGCTTCCGCGTCGCGCACCAGCTCTCGCAGCCGATCGTCGTCCAGCGCCTCGAACACATGCCTGATCTCCGCGGACTGCCTCGTCGAGCAGATCGTGTCGATCAACGCCTGACGGTCCGACGACGCCGTGCGGTCGGAAGCCACGATCAGATGCGCCCTCAGGTCGCGGCCGCCGGCCGCGGCCTCGCGGTCCCGCAGCGGATGCGTCCTCAGGCTCAGGTCGGCGACGACCGCCCCCGTCCGCCGTTCGACAGTATGGATGAAGCCGTCACCGCCGAGACGCAGCGGCGCGTCCAGCGGGCCGGCGCCGGTCAGGGTCAGGTTGACCATCGTCCCCCTGCCGATCGATCGCTCCAATGCCGCGATCAGACCCTCCATGTCCAGGCCGGCGATGTCGCAGACGACGTCCTCCCAGAGGATGCTCTGGGTCGGGAAGAACTCCAGGCCGGTCACCCGGTCGCCGGTCACCGAGACCAGGTACGCCCCCTTGGGGCCGGTCTCCTTGCGGTTGCGGCCCTGGATGCTGCCCGGGTACACCACGTACGGGTCCTCGGACACCACCGTCCGCTTGTGGATATGCCCGATCGCCCAGTAATCCACGCCCCTGTTGCGCATGTCGGCGAGCCGGCAGGGGCCGTAGTCGGGGTCCGCGCCCGCGGCGTCGACGGTGCAGTGCAGGACGGCGATCGAGAACATGCCCTCCCGGCCGCGGATCCCCTCCAGGGGATCGAAGGACCCGCCGTCGTCGGGGAAGCTCCTGCCGATCACCTCGACGCTACCGCCGCGGAGGCCGACGACCAGGCTCTGCGGGTCGCGGCCGAAGACATGCACGTTGCCGGGGTAGGGGATGGTGTCCGACCAGGCCGTCCTGCGGTCGTGGTTGCCGGTGCAGACGAACACCGGCGCATCCAGCCTCCCCAGCTGCTCGGCGAACGCGTGACGCGTGGCCGGCGTCTCGTTGGTCCCGTCGAAGACGTCGCCGGCGATCACCATCAGATCGGCATCCTCGGCGACGGCGCGGTCGACGATCCTCGCGAACGATTCCATCGCCGCCTCGGACATGCGCCTGTTGATGCCTTCTCCGCCCCGCCGGATGCCGCGCCCCCTCCCGCCCAGATGCAGGTCGGCGCAGTGGATGAATCTGAAGTCTGCCATGCATCTCCATAGCCTCCCGTCCGATATAACCCCTGTGCATATGCGTGCCGACGGCCGCGCGCATGCATCCCTGAAATTATTTATCGTCGGCGGGCCTATGCCCGTGCATAGGAAGGATGCGGATGAGGGGCGGCAACATCGAAGGGAAGGTCAGAGAGGAGATCGACAGGGGCTGGCTCGGCCCCGACCGGGGGTGCGCGTACTATCCGTGCCATTTCGAGGGGCAGGACTGCACCTTCTGCTACTGCCCGTTCTACCCCTGCAACGACCCCGAGCTGGGGGAGGTGCTCCGCTCCCGCAGGGGCGGGGAGATCTGGAACTGCACCTACTGCCTCTTCATCCACCGCACCGAGGTCTGCAGGTACGTGATGTCGGAGATCGAGCGCATGGGGATCGCCGATCCCGACGATCCGCGCCTCGCCGCCATCCTGCCGCGGGCCAAGGAGAGGTTCTTCCGCAAAGGTAAGGCGCTGATGGTGCTGGGCGCCACCTCGGACGCCGGCAAGTCGGTCACCGTGGCCGCCATCTGCCGCATCCTGCACGACCGCGGCTTCCTGGTCGCGCCCTTCAAATCGCAGAACATGAGCCTGGACTCCCGGGTCGCGCCCGACGGCGCGGAGATCGCGATGATCCAGGTGCTGCAGGCGCAGGCGGCCGGTCTCAGGAACCCCGACCGTCACATGAACCCGATCCTCCTCAAGCCGCGCGGCGACACCGTGTCGCAGGTGATCGTCGAGGGAGAGCCCTTCGGCGAGTACGACGTGCGCCGGTACTACGAGGAGTTCGTGCCCGTGCACGGCGAGGGGATCGTCCGCAGGAACCTGGAGTTCCTCAAGGAGCGGTACGACTTCGTGATCATGGAGGGGGCGGGCTCCCCGGCCGAGATCAACATCTACGACAGCGACATCGCCAACATGAAGGCGGCGCGCATCGCCGACGCCGACTGCCTGCTGGTGGTCAACACCGAGTGGGGCGGTTCGTTCGCCTACGCGGTCGGCACGGTCGGCCTCATCCCCGCGGAGGACAGGCGGAGGATCAAGGGGATCGTCCTGAACAACGTCCGCGGCGGCACCGACGGCCTGCGCGAGGGCGCGGCCGAGCTGGAGAGACTGACCGGCATACCCGTGATCGGCATCATCCCGCACGCCGACGTGCGCCTGCCCTCCGAGGACTCGGGCTCGTTCAGGGACGCGGGCGGCTGCGCGGAGGACGGGGAGGGGAGGACGGTCGTCGCCGTGGTGCGGTTCCCGAGGATCTCCCACTTCAGCGACTGCGACCCGCTGGCGGCCGACGGGGCCGCGATCCGCTACGTCGACCGCCCGGAGGATCTGGACGGCTGCGACGCCGTCGTGATCCCCGGCTCCCAGGACCCGTTCGGGGACCTGGAGTGGATGCGGTCGACCGGCATCGCCGACCGGCTGGCCGGATTGAGGGGAAGCGTGCCCGTGCTGGGCATATGCGGCGGCTACCAGATGATGGGCCGCAGCCTGGTCGACCGCCGGGAACAGCCCGACGGCGGGCCCAAGACGGCCGCGGGCCTGGGATTCTTCGACTGCACCACCGTGTGGGACGACCGCGAGCGGGTGGTCAGGCAGGTGCGCGGCGACCTGCCCGGCGTCGGCCCGGTGTCCGGTTACGAGGTGCACGCGGGCAGGACCGAGACGGAGGAACCGCCGCTGTTCAGATTGGAATTCTTCTCCGGCAGCGAGCCGGAGGGCTCGAAGCGGGAGGAGGAGATGCTGTTCGGCACCTATCTGCACGGATGCCTGGACAAGCCGGCGTTCCGCGGCTACCTGATGTCGTTCATCGCCGACGGCCGGCCCCCGGCGGGACCGGTGTCCGGCCGGGACCATGCCGAACGCGTCGAAGAGGGGATCGCCGCGCTCGCCGCGGTCTTCGAGGCGGGCTTCGACCTCGACAGGCTGCTCGGGATCCTGGGGGCGGGAGAATGAGGATCCTCTTCCTCGGCACCGCCTCCGGCGCCGGCAAGACCACCTTGGCCGCCATGTACTGCCGGCACCTGGCCCGGACGGGGGTGGACGCGGTGCCGTTCAAGGCCTCCAACCTCTCGACGCGCTCGCACCGCACCGCCGACGGGGGCGAGATCGGCATCGGCCAGCTGATCCAGGCCCGCGCCGCCGGCGCCGAGCCCGCCGCCGACATGAACCCCGTGCTGCTCCGCCCGCGCGGAGGCGGCGTCGTGGAGACGGTCGTGAGGGGCGTGCCCGCCGACGGGCCGGTCGGCCGGGAAGCGCTCGGGGACATCGTCGCCGCCGCCTATGACAGGCTCGCCGCCGCGCATGAGGCGGTCGTCTGCGAGGGCTCCGGGTCGCCGGCCGAGCTGAACCTGATCGACCGGGACCTCGCCAACGTCGGCCTGCTGCGGATGCGGCCGATGCCGGCGGTGCTGGTCGGGGATATCGAACGGGGCGGCGTCTTCGCCGCCGTCTACGGCACCTGGCTGCTGATGCCCGCGGACGTCCGTCCGCTGCTGAAGGGCTTCGTGATCAACAGGTTCAGAGGGGACCCGTCGATACTCGGCGACGGCATAGAACGCATCGAGGAGCTCACCGGCATGCCCTGCCTGGGCGTGATGCCGTTCACGGAGGTCGCGCTGCCCGAGGAGGATTCGTGCCGGGACGCGCCCGACGGAACCGCGACGGACACCGCCTGGACCGAGGAACTGGACCGCCTGCTGGATGCGGCGGCCGCGAACGGCTTCGATCCCGGGAGGATCGATGCGATCGCGCGCGGATGATCATCCGCCGGACGCCACTCTCAGCGCCTTGACCGCCGCGTCCCCGGCCGGGACCGTGTCCATGGGCACCGGGACCCCGTCGATCAGGTACACGTAGGTGTCGGGGTTCATGCCCATGCCGGCGACCGCGGCCTCCAGCGTGATGCCTGCCGCGATGTCCTTCCGCTCCCCGCCGATGATGATGACTGCCATCCTCTCCGTCACTCCCTGCGTGCCGATGGCGATTCCAGATTTAAATAGATGCATACGCTCTCCCCGGAGCATGGACAAGCGGCCCCTGCTGATCGCATCGGCGCTCCTGCTCACGGCCGTGAGCCTGTGCGCACTCCCCGCGGATGCGGCATCCGACACGGTCACGGTCCGTTTCGCGCCGGTCGACGGCATCGACATCACGTTCATCGACGGCATCCCCGTCGGCGGCAACGTCGTGCGCATCGACAGGGGCGGCAGCCTCACCTTCGTCGCCCACTCCGAGCGGTACGACCTCTCGGCGTCGGGGATCCACTTCTACGGATACGACGTCGCGACCGGCACCCGGGGCGGCACCGTCACGTCCGCCAACGACCCGGTGCTGATCGGCTACGATTCGTACTTCACCGTCGACAACGTCGACCGCGACCTCGAGATCTACTTCCACAGCGTCGTCGGGTACCCCGACGGCTACGACCCGTATCCTCAGGCCGACGAGGATCCGGAGGAGATGCCCGTGACGCCGTCGCCCGCCGGCCGGTCGCCGGAAGCCGACCCCGCGGCGGCCGTCGCGGCCGCGGCCCTGTCGGCCGCGGCGGTGCTGACCTGGCTCTGCTGGAGGGAGTACGGATCCGTCGTCGCGGCGGGGAGGGGGTCCGCATGAAGGACCTCTTCTCCTTCGACGAGCGCCCGCGCAAGCGCGAGGTCTACGTGCTCGACACCGAGACCACCGGCCTGCACGGCGCGCCCAAGGACGTGGTCGTCGACATCGGCATCTGCCTGGTCGACTTGGACGAGGGCTCGGTGACCGAGGCCTACTCCGCCGTGGTCGGCCACGACGTCGACGCCTGGGACGACTACCGTAAGAACGCCTGGATCTTCGAGAACACCGACATGACGCTCGACATGGTGCGGAAGGGGAAGCCGTTCCCGGAGGTGCGCGAGGAGGTGCTGTCCGTCATCGGCGGCGGGAGGGTCACCTCCTACAACACGGGATACGATTTCGGCAGGTTCCTCTTCAAGGAGCCCTGGAACCTGTGCGGGGCCTTCAGGGAGTGCCGCGACATCATGCTGGCCGCCGCCGAGGTCTGCAAGCTGAAACCGTTCTACTACAACGACGGCTACCGGTGGCCGCGTCTCGACGTCGCCTACCGCACCATCCTCGGCGACGAGGACCCCGCCGGCATCCACGGGGTGCAGGACCACCGCGCCCTGTCGGACGCCAGGATGGCGTCGCACATCATGATCGCCATGCACGATGCGGGGCTCTACCCCTTCGCGCGCGATCAGCGTCCGCGCTGATCCTGCCTGCCCTCTTTCTCGAGCTCCCGGCGCAGCTGCTTCTCGAAGGAGCGTTCGGAGAACTCGACCAGCATCGACCTGCGGTCGCTCCGGTTGAGGACGACGGCGACGGCGAACCATGCCGCCGAGACCGCCAGGACCAGGAGGTAGACGGCGTCGGGCAGGTACATCACCGAGGCCACGCCGACCGAGAGCGGGGGATAGCCGTAGAACAGGACCATCACGGTGAACAGGAGGACCACCAGCAGCATCGGCAGGATGCGGCGCTTGGGCCTCCGGTCGCGGCTCATGAACCCGAACGGGGGGTAGATGAGGAACAGCTGCAGGATGCCGGCGACGACCAGGAACACCAGCATGGCGTTCATCGCCGCCGTCTCGGCGAGCACGGCGACGGTGTCGGGCGCGTCGGTCAGGCCGGACAGGTGGCTGATCAGGTCGGTGCGGGTGGCGTCGGGGAAGAGCGAGAAGAAGGCGTCGGCGGTGAGATCGAAGGAGACCTCCGGGAACAGTCCGGCCGGCACCCCGAAGAAGAAGAGCGCGTAGATGCCCATGGCGAAGGTCGCGATCGTCATCGCCATCGGGACCGAGAACCTCAGGACCCCGGGCAGCACCCGCTCCCGGTCGTCGGACGGCTTCGCCCACAGGGTCATCAGGAAGGCGGCGAAGGAGACCGTGATCAACGCGTAGTATGAGTTCTGGATCGGCAGCATCGGCATCCGGCGGAAGATCAGCAGCAGGATGCCCACCAGGATGGCGAGCACGAAGTTGCGGGTCAGGTAGAGCCTCAGGATGTCGCGCATGCCGGAGACGGTCCGCTTGCCCTCGACGATCGCCTTCGGCAATGCGTCGAAGCGGTCGTCCATCAGCACCATGTCGGCCACGCCCCTGGCCGCGCCCGAGCCGCTCTGCAGGGCGACGCCCACCTGGGCGGCCTTGATCGACCTGACGTCGTTGACGCCGTCGCCGACCATGGCGACGTACCTGCCGTCGGCCTTGAGGATGCTCACGGCCTCCTCCTTCTGGTCGGGGCGCATGCGGCCGAGGATGTCGGACCGGAGCACCGCCTCCCTCCGTCCGTCGGCGTCCATGAGGGCGAGGTCGTCGCCGGAGACGGCGACCCTCCCGCCGGGGATCCCCGCCTGGGTGAAGATCGCCTCGACGGTCTCGGGATCGTCGCCGGAGATCACCTTGAGCTCCATGCCGCCGTCGATGAACCTGCCGATGATCTCCCTGCAGTCGGGCCTGATCTCGTCCCTGATGCCGATGACGGCGGCCGGGCGCAGCGGCGGGAGCTCGGCCTCGGGATCCTCGGAGAGGGGGCCGTCGGCGATGCCGACGACGACCGTCCTCAGGCCCCGGGCGGCGCAGGCCGCGACCGTCCCGCCGATGCCGGCGTCGGCCAGGGCGGCGGCGAGCACGGGGTAGGCGCCCATGAACACGGTCAGGTCGCCCTGCGGCCGCCGCACCTGCACGGCGCTGAAACGGCGCTGCGACGAGAAGGGGACCTCGGCGACCGTTTCGACGGCCTCGGTGCCGTACTCCCGCTCCAGGGCCTTGACCGTGTTGTTGCGGCCGGTCGTGGCCGAGACGATCGCCCGCACCGCCTCCCGGGCCTCCGCCTCGTCCGTGTAGTAGACGGCGTTGTCGAACAGCAGGTTGTTGGTGGTGATCGTGCCGGTCTTGTCCATGCACACGGTGTCCACGTGGCTCATCGCCTCCACCGAGGACGCGTTCTGCAGCAGGACGCCGCTGTCGGCCATGCGGACGGCGGCGATCATGTAGGTGAGCGTGATCAGCAGGAACAGCGCGATCGGCACGATGTCGAGGATGATCACCGCCTGGATCAGCGAATCGACCGCCGGCTTCTTCGCCAGCAGGTTCATGACGACGACGATGCCCAGGTAGAAGAAGGCGATGCCCATCAGCATCTCGGTCACCGAGGCCGTCTCGCGCTGCAGCGGCGTCCTCTTCTTGTCGAACCGCTTGGCGCTCGAGAGCATCTTGGCGGCGAAGGTGTCCTCGCCGAGCGCCGTCACCCGGTAGTGGCATTCGCCGGTCACGCAGAAGGCGCCGGAGTGCACCGTGTCCCCCGGCTGCTTCCGGCGGGTGCTGGATTCGCCGGTGAGCAGCGACTCGTCCATCTCGAAGGAGCGGCAGTCGATGACCACCCCGTCGACCTGGGCCTGGTCGCCAGGGACCATGAGCACGACGTCGTCCATGACGATGCCGGCGGGGTCGATCGTCCGCTCCTCGCCGCCCCTGACGACGGTGGCCTTGGGCCTGAGGAGCAGCGCGATCCGGTCCAGCCTGCGTTTGGCCCGCATCTCCTGCACGGTCGACACGAGGACGTTGATCAGGATGATCGCCGTCGCCGCCACCGCGTTGATGTACTCCTCGAAGAAGACCAGCGCCAGACCCAGGATCAGGAGGATCAGGTTGAACGAGGTGCACAGGTTCTTGACCAGGATGTCGGTGTAGCTCCGGCTCACGGGCGACTCGGCCGAGTTGACCCTGCCGTCGGCCCGTCTCTCCCCGACCTCGCGCTCGCTGAGCCCCTCCGGTGCCATCGGGTCCAGAATCACTTATCCATATATATGGGTGAGTTGACCAGGCGGTCCCTGACGATCCCGATGTCCAGGGGCGCGAACTCCCGGCGGATGCCGCGCGAGACGTAGTCGATCACGCACCGCGCCGGCTTGCCGGCGGCGGCGGATGCCGCATGCGCGTACACGCTCAGCTGCAGCATGTACTCGCCTTCGAAGCGGTCGGAGACGTCGGTCTTGTAATCGTGGATCTCGATGCGGTCGGCGAACTCGGCGTAGAGGTCGATGACGCCTCTCAGGGTGACGCCCAGGTCGTTGAACGGCAGGGCGCAGTCGAGCTCGGGCTCGACGTAGACGGCGCCGGAGACCGATTCCAGCACCTCCGCGACCGCCTCCAGCTCCGGCATGCCGGCGTAGGCTCCGCCGGGCCGCAGGCCGCGGGCGAGCAGCTCCGCCGCCTCGTGCACCCTGGTGCCGTACTCCATGCCCTTGCCGCAGACCTGGTCGGCCCCTGCCGCGGGCGCCTCCTCGCCGTCGAAGACGAGGATGTCGTGCACGCCGATGTTCCGCCTCCGGCGCGCGTACGGCCCGATGACGGGGCGCGGGGCCGTCTCGGCGGCGGCCGCCGATGCGGCCGCGGCGACCGGGCCCTCCCCCGGGGCGGTGCATTCCATGACCGCCTCCAGGCCCTTGTAGAACGGGGACGGGTCCCGGCAGGTGACGGTCAGGTACTGCTTGGCGCGCGAGAGCGCCACGAACATCAGGCGGCGCTCCTCGCTGTAGTCGCGCGGGAGCGCGGCCTGCACCAGCGCCGTCTTCCAGGAGGGGACCATCACCGCCCCGCCGGCCTCGGCCCGGTGCACCAGGCGACGGCAGCGGATGCCGGTCAGGTCGTCGAAGACGTAGACGGAGGTGTCGCCGCGGAGGTTGGGGAACGATCCCCTGTTGAAGCCGGCGGCGATCACCGCCGGATATTCCAGTCCTTTGGATTTGTGCATGGTCTGCACCGTGACCGCATGGCGGTCGAGCGGCATCTCGACGCTGTACGCCGTGCCCCGCTCCATGTCCTCCTCGATCATCGTGATGATGTCGGAGACGGTCAGCAGCGAGCCCCGGTGCGCCGCGGAGACCACCGAGAGGATGGTGTGCGCCACATCGTTGTTCAGCCCGTAATGGTCGAAGACCCCTGCGATCAGGCCGGTGATCCTCCGCTTCCTGCCGAGCAGCTCGCGCCTCAGCGCGGTCACGTCGGCAGGCGGCGGGCAGGACGCGCCGGGACCTGTCATCCGCCGCATCTCGGCCAGGGTGCAGCCACGGTCGGCGAGGATCGTGCACAGCCCCCACAGGTCCCGCTCGTTGTTGACGTACCGCAGCCAGGCCAGCAGCAGCTTGCCCTCGCGCGAGCCCATAACGTCGATGTCGCCCTGCAGGTAGGCGGGGATGCCGGCCGCCTCGGCGGCCATGGCCACCTCGCGGGCGAGCGCGGTGGTCCTGCAGAGGACGGCGATGTCGCCGTAGCCCGCGGGCCGCGTGCCGCCTCCGTCCTCGACGACCGCGTACCGCGCGTCGTTCACATAGCGTTCGATCCTCCGCAGGACCTCCCGCACCTCCTCCTCGTGCGAAGAGGTGCGGACGCACTCGGCCGCCGTGTGCCGGTCCAGGCAGGTCCTGTGCGCCCTGATGCCGGTGATGCCGTCGACGGACACCTCCTCGTCTGCGGTCCCGGGGATGCCGAGTGCGGCGAACGCCGTGTCGATGACCAGCTGCGAGCTCCGGTAGTTGATGTCCAACGGCAGCTTCGGCCGGTCCTCGACGGCGAACGGCACGCGCTCGCGGTCGTCGTTGAGGAACCGCGTCAGCTCCCGGCTGCGCTCGTGGAAGCGGAGGATGTTGTCGGTCGACACGTACCTGAAGCCGTAGATGCCCTGCTTCCAGTCGCCCACCACGCAGAGGTTCGGCTCGCTGAGCAGCATCAGCGAGATCATCAGCTGGCTGCCGTTGGTGTCCTGGAACTCGTCGACCATCAGGTACCTGCAGCGCAGGCGCTCGCGGGTGCGGTCGTTGCCGTACAGGGCGACGAAGGCGAGCACCGCGGTCAGGCCGAAGGTCAGCCGGTCGTCGGCCACCGACCTCGCGATGAAGCCGTGGTAGACGTCGTGGACCAGCTTCAGCAGCATGGTGCGGTCCTCATGGACCGCCGCGTCGACGAGCCGGTCGGGGATCCCGGCGACGGACAGGCCGGCGGGCGTCGGCATCCCCTCCTTCTCGAGGGCCTTGCGGATCCTGTCCGCCTGCTCCTCGTCGGCGGCGAGCCGCGACAGCTCGGCCGTCAGCGCGTCGGTGTCGCCGGTCAGCGCCCGGTCGGCGTCGGCGCCGAACCAGCCGTCGCGCAGGGGGATGATGCCGCGGGCCATGAGCTTCCCGATCAGGTCGTACATGCCGCCGTGGTTCTGGCTGGCGACGATGGCATCGTCGCCGTAGTCCTCGGCGCGGTCGGCGAGGAAGCGGTCCATGAAGTCCGAGAAATAGGCGCGGTTCAGCGTGTCGTTCTCGACCAGCACCGCGCCGCGGGTGAGCTTCTCGCGGATGCCGAGGAACCCGCTCACCGCATCCGGCGATTCCATCAACGCGGTGCGGCAGAACGAGTCGAAGGTCCCCACCCGCATGTTCAGGTCCTTGTCCTCCATCCCCTCCCGGTGCAGTCCGGCCTTGATGCGGTCCTCCATCTCGCCGGCCGCGTTCTTGGTGAACGTCAGCAGGACGACGTCCTCGGGGTCGACGCCGGAGCGGATGATGTTCAGGTACCGCTCGACCACCGTCTTGGTCTTGCCGGTGCCGGGTCCGGCGTCGACGACGATCATCCCCTCCAGCTGCTCGGCGATCCTCCGCTGCGCGTCGTTGAGGTCACTCATCCTCGTCATCCTCCCCGTCGGTGACGCCGGCGAAGGTGCAGGCCCTGGTGTAAGCGCATCCGCGGCAGCCGGCCGGCGGCCGCGGCGGGAAGGCGGTGACCGCCATCGCCGAGGCCAGGCGGTGGTCGGCGGCCACGCGCTCCCTGAAGTCCGCGACGGTGTCGCGCGGGATGACCAGTACGTTCCGGCCGAGGACCATGCCGCCGGCCATGCTGTCGACCGCCTTCTTGACCGCCGGCCTGACCGCCTTGCGGTTGGTGGCGTTGTCCCTGAGCCCGAGCGCGGCGATCGCGGCGCCGACGACCGCCTCGGGCGGATCCCCGGCGACCCAATCGCTCCAGTCCTCCCGGTGCTCCAGGAGCAGGTCGGCGACCGCCGGCCAGTGCTCCAGGAACAGCGGCCGCATCCTGGACGACAGCCAGTCCAGCCCCGGGTTGCCGTCGTCGCGGACGTACGCGTCGAAGTCCCGGTCGACCAGCTCGATGCGGCGGATGCCGTCCTCGATGCGGCGGCCGGCGGGACCCTCGAGCGCTTCGAGCACGCGGTCCCTGACATAGACCTGCTCGAACACGCAGTCCCCTCCGCGCTCGCGGTGCAGCAATGCCAGGTAGAACAGCGGCTGGAACTCGACGTACCGCTGCCGCGGCCGGACCATCCGGTCGCGTATCCCCTTCAGGGAGACGGCCTTGCCGGTCTTGTAATCGGCGATGGTGTTGCCGACGACCAGGTCGAAGTTGCCGGTCATGCGGTCGGGCGCGGACGACAGCGTGTGCTCGGTGGCGCCGCTGTACATCTCGCAGCCCTCGGCGGCCATCAGCTCGTTGGGGTAGCGGCGGTCGGCGTTGCGGCGGTCCAACCCGATGCCGGCGCGGTCCACCCGGTCCAGATAGCGGATGGTGCTGTCCATGCTCACCAGCAGCTCGGTGCGGTCCAGCGGCCGCATCTGCTCGCAGGAGATGCCCGAGTAACGGTCCTCGATCAGGTCCAGGTAGTGGCCGACGCCCTTGGCGTCCACCAGCTCCGGGTAGCAGAGCTGGAACTCGGCGAACTCGTGGACCACACTGCCGAACACCGTGTGCTCCGAATCGGGCGTCCTGACCAGGTCGCCGAACATGTAGGCCCGGGGGCACTGCCTGAAGCGGTTGTAGCTGCTCTTGGAGAACAGCCAGCCCTCGTCGGGCTCCTCGACCGCCTCCGTCCTCCCGACCGATGCGGGCACCGGCTCGGCCTCGGCGAGCCAGGTGCCCCTGGCCAGGCCGGCCTCGCCGCAGATGTCGCCGAACACCTCGATCCCGGAGTCGGCGCACACGCGTTTGAACGTGGGGCAGGGACGGGCCGGACGGCCCTCCCTGATCAGGTTGACGGCGTAGATGCGGACGCAGCCCTGCTGCATGAGCACCGTGAACCGCAGCGCGTCCTTCTCGGCCTCGGCCTCGCGGTCGATGTACTCCCTGCCGGTGATGGCCGGGGACCACTCGGGCCCGATGCCGGCGAAGATCACCGCCGGCCGGTCGATGTAGACCGAGCGGTTGCAGTCGGCCAGCAGGACCCCGCGCCGCTCGTCGTCGGGCGTCTGCTCGTTGTGATGCAGGTCGGCGACGTTGTTGACGGCGTAGGCCGTCTCGCCGACCAGGGCGGCGGTGACCTTGCGGCCGGTCATCGCCAGCTCGTCGAGGAGGATGCGCACCTGCGGACGCTGCTGCGGGTGCACCACCGCCTCCATGACCTCGCCGAAGGTCAGCGAGCGCACGTCCCGCATGACCGCGGCCAGCCCGACCGCGGTCTCGTCGCGGACGCGGGGCAGGATCTTGGACAGCAGGTAGGCGTCCAGATCGGGACGCAGGTAGCCGCCGTAGTTGGAGAACAGCTCCCGGGCCTGCCGCACCCGGAGCGTGTCGAAACCCAAGGCCAGCTCCAGGAACCGCAGGTAATCGCGTATCTGCGCCAGGTCCTTGACCGCCATCAGGTTCTTGAACGGGACGCCTTTGCGGTAGAGCGCCGACCGGACGGCGTCGGCGATCGGGCCCTCGGTGTCGATGACGACGGCGAAGTCCTCGGCCGCCTCGGCATCGATGAGGTCGACGACGGCGTCGGCGATCTGCCGGTCGTTGCCGATCTGGTGGATCGTGCCGATCGCGTACTCGCCCGCCTCGAACATGTCGACATCGACGAAGTCCGCGGGCACGAAATGCTTGTCGAGGTCGTCGAAGAGGTCGAGGCCGATGACGGCGACGCGCTTCTTAGACTTGAAGAGGAGGCTCTCGGAGGGATCGTAGGCGGCCATCACCTTCTCGATCGTCGGCAGGGCCTCGAACGAGCGGAGCACCTCCCGGGCGGAGTCGGTGTAGAGGAAATCCCCCGGGTTCTCGCGGTACCTGCGGATCGTGCGGATGTTCTCCAGCTCGCCGTGCACGTACTTGAAGTCGAAACCGGTCTCGTCGGCGATGGCGGCAATGATCCCCAGGTCGCCCATGACGCCTCTGCCGAGCACGCGGACCGCCTCCTCGGCGGCGATCTGCCGCGGGGTGCGGGCGAAGCCGCCCAGCATGGCCCGGTCGACCCTGGCGTCGAGCGCCGTCGCCAGCGGGGCGTCGTTGGTGATGACCATGTCGCAGTCCCTGACCTCCTCGTACAGGGCGTCGATGCCCTTGGCCCTCCTCATGGCCCTCTCGTAGCCCGTATGCCTATAAAAACAACCAGTCGCGGCCGGCCGCAGGCGTCCGCGGACGGCCGCGGCGTCGGTTCCGGAGGCGGGCGCCGCCCGTCCCGTGCGCATGCCCCTGTATAAATAGCATCAGACGGATGGACCGTGTCATGAGCGAAGAGGTCCACATCATCCAAGCGGTCGCCACGGGTCCGAACGGCTTCCCGTACGACGAGATCATCGAGATCGCCGTCTGCAGGGCCGACCTCGACGCGCGCACGAGCGAGTTGGTCTGCGAGAGCCTGATCTTCTACGATCCCCGCAAACTCGGCAAGCCCAAGCTCGACTACCTCTCCGAGGCCGCAGGCATCACCGGCGAGGCGATCTACGCCGGGGAGGCCGAGGCCGACGTGGTCGGCAGGGTGATGGGGATCATCGAAGGGGAGAGCATCGCCTGCTACGATGCGCGTCAGGAGTTCGGCAGGTACATGACCTGCGCCCCGTGGGACATCACCCATCGGACCACGGTGATGCCGTCGATCTCGGCGCGGATGCCGATCAGCCTCCGCTGCAAGCATCCCCAGGACGAACCCGACATCATCCGCAAGGCCTACCGCAGGCTGATCAAGGGCGGCGACCCGTCACTGAGGAACGGCAGACGCGCCGGCGACCTGGCGCGGATGTCGGCGGCGCTGATGTTCCACATGATCGACAAAGGCAAGTACTGACGCCTCGGCTCAGAGCCTCATCGACCTGAAGAGCGAGCCGAAGTACAGGTCCGCCAGCGACACCAGCGCGGTCAGCAGGTAGGCTCCCATCAGCAGGACGAAGGCCGACACCCTCAGCAGGCCGGTGGTGATGCCGCCCGCCCAGGTGTCGGTGACCAGGAGCACCGACGGGATGAAGAGGATCAGCCCGATCAGCAGGAAGTAGAAGCCGACGGCGTCGCGGCGGTCGCGGACGATCTGCCCCAGCCCCAGGACCCCGAACAATGCGGGCAGCGTCGCCAGCAGCAGGACGGCGCGGCTGCTCAACGGCCGCTTCTCCGGCCGTTCCCGGCGTGTGCGCTCCCGGCGGGACCCGGACTCGACGATCGTGTACTCGGCGCCGTCGGCGCCGCGACGGCGCTGCGCCTCGATGTCGATGTCCCTGAAGCATCTGGGGCATCTCCCGCAGTCGGACGGTACGGCGACCCCGCAGTGCGGGCAGGTCGAAGTCATCCTCGCATCTCCTCCCGGTCCCGATATACGCCCGTCGCGGTATAATATACCATGCCGGCACGGGGACGGGGACGCCGAAACTCTATTACCGATGCACCCCGTATCCGCGGTGATGGAAGAGACGATCACCGTCACGCAGCTGAACACGCGTGTCAAAGGCATACTGGGGACGGCCCGCGAGGTCAACGACCTCTGGGTGGCCGGCGAGGTCTCCAATTTCAAGAGGTACCAGTCGGGCCACAGCTACTTCACGCTGAAGGATGCCGGCAGCGAGCTGCGCTGCGTGCTGTTCCGCGCCGATGCCGCCAGGATCGGCTTCGAGCTGACCGACAGCCTGGAGGTGGCGCTGTTCGGCAGCATCGACCTCTACGTCGAACGCGGCAGCTACCAGTTCATCGCCAGGACGGCGCGGCGCGGCGGACGGGGCGACCTGTACGCCAGGCTGGAGGAGTTGAAGGCTAGGCTGCGCGCCGAGGGATTGTTCGACGCGTCCCGCAAACGGCCGCTGCCGCTTTATCCGAAGACCGTCGGGATCGTCACCTCGCCGTCGGGGGCGGCCATCCACGACATGGTGGTGACCGCCGGCCGCCGGTTCCCGGCCGACCTCCTGCTGGCCCCGGCCAAGGTCCAGGGCGAGGGGGCGGCGGAATCGATCGCGGCCGGGATCGCCCTGCTCGACCGCGCCGGCGTCGACGTCATCATCGTCGGGCGCGGGGGCGGGTCGGCCGAGGACCTCTGGGCCTTCAACGAGGAGGTCGTGGTGCGGGCGATCGCCGCCTCGACGGTCCCGACCGTCTCCGCCGTCGGCCACGAATCGGATTTCACCCTGGCCGACCTGGTCGCGGACGTGCGGGCGGCGACGCCGACCGCCGCGGCCGAGATCGTCCTGGCCGACAGGCACGACCTGTCGCGCCGGGCCGACGGCTGCCTGGTCCGCGCCGGCGCCGCCGTCGAGCGGACCCTGCTGCGGATGCGCGCCCGCTTCGGCAGGGCCGACACCTCGCTGTCGCCGCGGCGGGCGGCCGAGCTGGTGGCGATGCGGTCCCTGGAGGCCGACCGCCTCTCGGACCGCCTCGACGCGGTGCTCCGCGACCGCGTCGTGAGGATGCGCGGCCGGTACACGGCCGCGGCGTCGATGCTGGAGCGCGCGGCACGGGACCTGGTCCCGATCCGCGCGTCGAGGCTGGAGGCGGCCGCCGGGCGCCTGGACGCGCTCAGCCCCTACGAGGTGCTGGGCAGAGGCTACGGGATGGTCGTCGACGCGCACGGCCGGGCGCTGACCTCGGCGGCATCGATCGGCAGGGGCGAGACGATCGCCGTGCGCATGCGCGACGGCACGGTCGACGCGGAAGTCAAGGATGTGAGATCGAGATGAACGGGAAGAAGAAAATCGAGGAGATGGGTTTCGAGGAGAGCATGACCGCGCTCGAGGCGATGGTCAAACGGCTGGAGGCGGGCGGGTTGGACCTGGACGAGAGCCTGGGCATCTACGAGGAGGCGATCGCGCTTCGCGACCACTGCCGGCGGATACTCGAGGAGAGCGAGCGCCGGGTGCAGACGATCGCCGAGAACGCCGCCGGGACCGCGGTCCGCGAGGACCTGGACCTCAACGTCTGAGCCACAACGGGTTCTCGGTCTTGCGGCTCCATTCGGAGGTGTCGCCGTACAGCCCGGTGTCGGCGAAGTAATCGTAGGAGAACGCCAGCCGCAGCGAGCCCGCCACCTGGCCGTGCTTGATGCCGTAGGAGTTGTACGAGCCGAAGACCTCGGCCAGGCCGATGGTGAGGATCTCGACGGCGTCGTGCCCCCGCACCGCCATCCAGGGGTCCTCGAGGTGCTTCAGCTCGCGTTTCAGTCTCGACAATGCGTCCTTCCGGCCGATGTTCGGGTCCTTGGACAGCGAGATGACCTCCTCCACCATCCTCTGCATGTCGAGCTCCAGCGTGCGCGGGTCGATGAACGAGCGGTAATCCATGTCCTTGAAGCACAGTTTCAACCCGTCGCATCGCGAGATGTGCATCAGCAGCCCGATCGGCGCCGCCGAACGAGCGATCGCCTCCCGCACCGGCCCGTGCTTGTCCTCGAACGACTTCAGCAGCGCCTGGTCGGCGTACTCGGTCAGCAGGTCGTCCAAGGCCCTCGACGCCAGGATCATGCCCTCCTGGTCGCGGTTGTCGGTGAGGAAGAGCGGCATGGGATAGGTCCTGCCGTTGAGCCGGTCCAGGTCGGGGTCCATGATCCCGATGATCCTGAGGTCCCTGCGGTTGGTCCGCGACTCGATCACCGAGCGCCTGACGTTGTCCTTGGAGTGGGCGATGAGCACCATCACCCCCTCTGGATCGATGAATTTGCCGTAGAGGCGGCTGTCGGTGACCCCCTCGACGACGACGAAGGTGCCTTTGAAGGCCGAACGCATCATCGAGACCTCGTTGGCGATGTCCGACGCCGTCAGCCGCTCGATCATTGTCCCACTTTCAACTCGACGGCCTGGTCCCAGGCGTCATGGATGATCTGCGGCGAGTGCGTGGTGACGATCATACGCAACGAACGCATCCTGGCGACCTCCAGCAGCATCCGGCTCACCTTGTGCTGCCAGACGATGTGCAGGGAGATCTCGGGCTCGTCGATGAGCACGAGCGAACGCGGCTCGGCCTCGAAGAGCAGCCTGAAGAAGATCACCAGGACCTGCTTCTCGCCCGAGGACAGCTTGGGCACCGGGAGGTTGTTGCCGTTGTCCAGGAGGATGGAGAACTCGCCGGCGTCGTTGATGTGGAGCGTCTTCCGGGTGAAGATGCTGTTGACGATGTCCATGTACATCACGGTCAGCTCGGCCAGCGGATGGTAGCGCTCCACGTAGTCGTTCAGCGAGTAGAACAGCTCGGTGTACTCCGTGCGGTACTCGGCGATCTCGAACCGCGGCGGCGGGACCCTGTACCCGGGCGGCAGCTCGGGTTCGAAGCCCGCCTGCTTCATGAAATCCAGCCTGGCCTTGAGTTCCTTGAACCCCTGCTCGATCTCGGCGTCGCTCATCTGCTCCGGATCGCAGCGCGGGATGTGATGCAGAGTG
Organism: Methanobacteriota archaeon; assembly: GCA_012719315.1. Taxonomy (GTDB): domain Archaea; phylum Thermoplasmatota; class Thermoplasmata; order Methanomassiliicoccales; family Methanomethylophilaceae; genus Methanogranum. The sequence continues at coordinate 12,185 of JAAYAP010000011.1, read as the reverse complement.
CTGTCGGCCCAGGCGGCCTTCAGCCTCTCGGCGAAATCCTCGTACAGCACGCACAGCGAGGGGATCAGGCAGTCGTCGCGCATGATCACCAGCCGGTCGGGTTCGAGGTGCGTCACCTTGAGGATGCCCCTCAGGTCCTCCGGGAGCAGCACCTCGTCGACCTCATTCTTCTGGATGATGGCGACGGGCCCGTCGGACCGGTTCTCGACGATCAGGAAGGCCCCGTCGTCGAAGACCATCTCGATCCTGTCGAAGGATGTCGACGCGACCTCCTCCATGTTCCCGCCGAGGATGCTGCTGATCAGCCGCATCAGCGTGGATTTGCCGAGTCCGTTCTGCGAATGGATGAAGGTGATGTAGTTCCCGCTCAGCTCGATGTCGTAGTCGTATTCCCCGAACAGCCCGTACACCCTTATCGACCTGAGTATCATGCGGGAGGTATCGCTTCGCGGTAATATACATATATCCGCCATCCGCCGCCATCCGCCGCCGAAGGTTTAATCCGCGGAACGCATTGACCGTCCATGGACAGGGCACAGGCCTTCGAAGGGATTCGGAAGAGCATCGCCGCCGGCGACCTCGCGGCGGTCGGACCGCAGGTCGCCGGCATCGCGGCGTCGGCGGCGGACGAGCCGCTCGTCCTGCTGACCTGCCTCTCGTTGCTGAGGTCGGTCGGCGAGACGGAGACCGCCGAGACCGTGTTGGGGATGATCGCCGCGAGCCTGCGCGCCGACCCGTCGGCCGCGTTGGAGACCGCCCGCGGGCTGCGGGGACTGGGATACCGCCGGGAAGCGCATGCGGCGCTCGCGGCGCTGCCGGCGGACGACGCCGTCGAACGGGAGCGCATGGCCGCCCTCCACGGGATGGGGGAGCATGCGGACGCGGTCGCCGCCTACGGGCGGATCGCCGAGCCGACGGTCGACGACGACGTCCTGGCCGCCGAGGCGTTCTGCTCGCTCGGGGACTTCGCGTCCGCCGACGCGCTCGCCGCCCGGCTCATGGAGGAGATGCCCTCCGACTTCCGGGCAGGCAGATGCCGTTGCTCGGTGCTGCTGCGGCGCGGGCTCTCCCGCGAGGCCGGCGATCTCGTCAAAGCCGCCCTCAAAGCCGATAAGAGGTCGGCGGACGCCAACGCCCTGGCCGCCTATTTCATGTGGATGAGCGGCAAGACCGCCGCCGCCGGCGGTTACGCCGCCAAGGCCGTGAGGGCCGATCCGGGCCACGTCGACGCCATGGAGATCCTGGCCCTCTGCCTGATCGAGAAGGGGAAGCGGGACAATGCACGCATAATCGCCGGGGCGATCAACGAGCAGGCGCCCGGGCATGACGCGGTCATGCGCATCCTCGACGCCTGCCGCTGAGCTCAGCGCCGCCGGCCGGGGATGACCGCGGCCGTGCGCCGGCCCGGCCGTCTGTGAGATGCGGCCGCATGCCTGCGGACGTCGCTCCAGAAGACCCGGGTGAACAGGAGCAGGAACATCGTCACCTCCAGACGCCCGATCCACATCAGCGCCGCCATGACCGCCTTGGTCGGCAGGCTCAGGTCGGCCACGGGGACGCCGTCGCCGAGGACGCCGATGCCCGCGCCGACGTTGCCGAGGCTGGCGATGCAGAGCCCCGCGGCATCGGCGAGGCCGGTGCCGGGCTCGGTCCACATGAACAGGACGGTGCCGACGGCCGCCGCCGCCAGGAAGGAGAGCATGACCGTCAGCGCCGCGATCAGCGCATCGGTGCCGACGCTGTGCCCGTCCAGCCTGACATCCCTCACCGCACGCGGATGGATCATCCGGTGGAGGCCGTAGGCGATGTACTCCTTGACGATGACCAGCCGGTATATCTTGATCCCCCCGGCGGTCGATCCCGACATCGCCCCGAACAGGCCCAGCAGCATCAGCACCGGCAGCGTCGCCGCCGGCCAGACCGAATGGTCATGGGCGGAGAACCCGGTGGAGGTGCCGAACGAGACCACGGCGAACAGCGAGCTCCAGAGGTCGTCGCCGAGGCCGCCGCCGCCGGCGGACGCCAGCGCCAGGAGGATCAGGACGGTCGCGACCGCGAACCAGATCACGGTCCAGACGAGCTCCTGGCACCTGATGTACGCCTTGTAGTCGCGCTTGTACAGGAACCGGTAGTGCAGGTAGAAGTTGGTGCCGCCGAGGAACATGAAGACGACGACGACCGCCTGCACCGCGAAGGTATGCGATGCCAGGCTGTCGTTGAGCACCGACATGCCCCCGGTCGAGATGCAGGACATGCCGATGCACACCGCCTCGAAGACCGGCACGCCGAGGATCGCCAGCAGCAGCATCTGGATCGCCGAGAGCGCCAGGTAGATGGCGATGAAGTTGACCGCGACCTCCCTCAGCTTGGCGGCGAAGTTGCCGGCCTCGGCCCCCGAGAGCTCGTTGTTGATCAGCGCCCTCCCGCCGATGCCCAGCATCGGCAGCAGGAACATGAAGACGATGACGACCGCCAGACCGCCCACCCATTGGGAGAGCGACCTCCAGAACAGCAGGGCGGCCGGCAGGGACTCCACGTCGGCGAAGACCGAGAAGCCGGTGGTGGTGAGGCCGCTGACCGATTCGAAGAGCGCGTCGTACCAGGTGCATCCGTGCAGCAGGAAGGGGGCGGCCATGGCGGCGAAGGCGATCGACCAGGCCGTCATCACCGTGAGTATGCTGACCGCGACCGAGATGTCCCGGCCGCCGGCGAAGAGCGTGTACTGCAGGATGCCGGGGACCAGCAGGAAGGGGGCGGGGATCAGGAAGACGGACGCGTCCCCTCCGGACGCCGCCGTCGCGACGGCCATGGCGGTCAGCAGCAGGCCGAGGACGGTCTCGACCGCGCCGAGGATCCTCATGCTGCCGCTCTGCCACCGCGCCAGGCGGTTAAGCCTCGCCGGGATGCCGCCGATCGTCCTCACGGCCCTCACAGCTCCGCGGGGGCGTCGCGGCCGAGGAACCGCGCCAGCTTGGCCCGGTTGACGTCGTGCGCGAAGATCAGCACCTCGTCGCCTTCGAGGAAGATCGTGTTCAGCCGCGGGTAGATGGTGCCGTGCCCGCGGATGATCGCGGCGATGCGCACGCCCTCGGGCAGGCGCATGTCGCCGAGGCAGCGATCGACCATCTTCGACCTGCCGTCGATGCCGACGCTGAAGAACAGCTCGCCCTCGCGGTCGAGCCTGAGGATCGCGTTCTCGTCGTAGATCAGCTTCTTGGTGATCTCGTTGGCGATGATGCGGTGGTAGCCGATGATCGATTCGACGCCCGTGTGCTTGAAGATCTCCTCGTACTCCTCGGAGGAGTAGCGGGAGACGATCTTCCTGACGCCGAAGCGCAGCCCCGCCATGCAGGCGAGCAGGTTGCGCTCGTCGTTGGCGGAGACGCTGACGATCACGTCGGCCCGGTCGATGTTCTCCCCGCGGATGACCTGCGGATCGGCGATGTCCGCATGCACGATGACGACGTCGGACAGCACCTTGGCGGCGTTGCGGCAGTTGGCCTCGCTGCGGTCGATCATCTTGATGAAACGCCGTCTGCCCGATTGGGACAGGGCCTTGGCGATGGCGATGCCGGGCGGCGAGGCGCCGATGATGATGTACTCCTTGGCCTCGCGGCCGATGCCCATGAGCCGGTTGAAGTCCTCCACCGCCTCGGGGCTGCCGAAGACGCAGATGCGGTCGCCGGCGCGGATCTGCGCCGTCTCGGTGTCCAGCAGCGTCGCGTCGCCGCGGTAGACCGCCACGACCGAGCACTCCGGGGGCACGTCCAGCTCCATGACCACCCTGCCGACGATGTCGTGGTCGCGATAGGCTTTGAAGACCGCGAAGGCGGCGTTCCTGCTCTCCAGGTAATCGTATTGGACGACGTTGTCCAACAGGGCGATCCTGACGATCATCTCGGCGGTGATCTGCTCCGGGGAGATGAGGACGTCGATGCCCTCGACCCCCTCGGCGGCGGTCTCGATCCCGTAATCGGGGTCCTTGAGCGTGGCCACCGTCTTGATCCCCGGCTTGTGGCGCTTGGCGATCATGCCGATGAAGAGGTTGAGGCCGTCGTCCGACAGCGCCGAGAGGATGACCTCGGCGTCGATGCGGTCGATGGCCGACCTCAGGACCCGGGGGTTGCTGCCGTCCTCCATGAGGACCGAGACGTTGAGCAGGCTGCGGATGTTGTCGGCCTTGGCCGTGTCCTTCTCGATGACCAGGACATCATGGAATCTGCATAAAGCCTCGGCGGACGTGAATCCCACGTTCCCGCCGCCCACTATGACCACCCTCATCAGCGAACGCCTTCCCGCAATCCGATGGATGGGTGACGCTATAAGCCTTTGTCCGCGGCCCGGTGCCTCAGATGCCGTTCTCGGTCATCCTCTTGACCGGTTTGTAGGCGCGCTTCATGACGTCGTCGGGCAGGACCACGCGGTTCTCCCCGGTCTCCAGCACGTGCAGCACCGATTCGGGGTCGATCATCTTCATCGCCGTGCAGACCGCCTGCTCGGGGAAGTGGAAGCGCTTGCCGGGGCATTCGCGCTCGAGCCGGTGGCCCATGCCGACCTCGGTGAGGATGATGAAATCGACGGCGTCGGAGGCCTTGGCCTCGTTGAGGATCCCCTCGGTCGAGCCGATGAAGTCGGCCTCGGCGAGGACGTCGGCCCGGCATTCGGGATGGGCCAGGACGGGAGCGTCCGGGAACCTCTCCGCGAGCGCCCGCACCTGCCTGACGGTGATGGCGTGGTGGATCGGGCAGAAGCCGTCCCACAGGACCACCTCCTTGCCGACCTTGGAGGCGACGTACGCCCCCAGGTTGAGGTCGGGGACGAAGATCACCTTGTCGGCATCGAGGTTGGCCACCACCTCGACGGCGTTGGACGAGGTGCAGCAGATGTCCATCTCGGTCTTGGACGAAGCGGTGCTGTTGACGTAGCCGACCACCGCGTGGCCGGGACGGCGCGCCCGCATCTGACGGATCTGCTCGGCGGTGCACATCGAAGCCATGGGGCAGTGCGCCTCGGGCTCGGGCAGGAGCACCTCCTTGCCCGGGCAGAGTATCTTGGCGGTCTCGCCCATGAACGACACGCCGCAGAAGACGATGACGTCGGCATCGGTCGCCGCGGCCATCTGGGCGAGCCCGAGCGAATCGCCGACGAAATCGGCGAGCTCCTGCACCGCGGCCGTGGTGTAGTTGTGCGCCAGGATGACCGCGTTCCTCTCGGCCTTCAACCTGCGAATCCGATCCTCTACAGATCCCATGGGTCTCGGTATGGCGCATATTCTTTAAATGTTCCGCCCATCTACGCCATACCATGAACCGGGAGGAGCGTGCGGCCGGGATGTTCGGCTGCAGTGTGAGGGAGCGGGCGCTGTTCGAGGCCGGGATCAAGATGGGCACCATCTACCATCAGTTCGTGGGCGTGCCCGTCAACGCCGACAGCGTCGAGGACCTGGAGCGGTCGATCGAGAGCGGGGTCCTGGTCCAACCTTATGTCAAGGACGTCAGGGTCCGCATCGACCGGAGCGGGTTCGTCGCCAAGAAGGACGAGTACTCCTACTGCTCGCTGACCGGCGAGATGCTGGACGTCGTGCTGAGGATACGCATCGAGGACGTGGTCGTCACCGCCGAGATGCGCTTCAACCGGGACCTCAACTACCCGCTCATGTACATTTCGGACATCAAGACCGGATTCTGAACAAATCGATATATAGTCTTAACCATATTCAGGAACGCAATTTGTGTTCAAGCGATTATCATGGTCAGCGATATCAAGATTGGCATAACCGGCTTGCCCGGTTCCGGTAAGACATACACGTTGATGCGTGTCATAGAGATGCTCAGGGACGGCGGCCACACCGTGGGCGGCATGATCAACGAGCCCGTCACCGACGGCAGGCGCAAGATCGGCTTCACCGTCAGGAACATACTCACCGGGGAATCGCAGTCCTTCGCCGACCAGGAGACCGAGAGCAAGATCATGATCGGCCGGATCGGCGTCGACCTCGACAGGTTCGAGGAGGTCGGCATCGCAGCCATCCGGCAGGCGTGCGAGGAATGCGATATCGTGGTCATCGACGAGATCGGCAAGATCGAGGTCGAGAGCCAGCTGTTCGTCGATACCGTCAAATGGGCTCTGGAGCGCAACAAGCCGATGATCCTGACGCTGCATAAGAAATCGAGGAACCCCCTGCTGCAGGATATCCGGAGACGGGACGACGTCCGCATCCTCGAGGTCACACCGACCAACCGGAACCTCCTCCCGTACAAGATCATCCGCCTGATGCACGGTGAAAACGCCTGATGACCGCGACCACCATCATCGAGGGCTCCACTGTTCTGGCGGTCCCCGAGAACCGCTCCCTCCGCGGACCCGGCACCAGGGGCGGCGACGTCTTCTTCAACGAGCAGATGGCATTCAACCGCGATGTCGGCGTGATGCTCCTGCGTGCCGTCGGGCACGCGGGGATGACCGTCTGCGACGCCATGACCGCCACCGGAGCACGGGCGGCGCGCATCGCCAACGAGGTGCCCGGCACCCGGGTCACGGCCAACGACATCAACCCCGCCGCCATGCCGTACATCGAGGCGAACATCGAGCTCAACCGGCTCGCCGACTGCAGGGCGGTCAACCGGAACATGCATTCGCTCCTGAGCGAGGAGTCCTACGACTACGTCGACATCGATCCGTTCGGCTCGCCCGTGCCTTTCATCCAATCGGCGATCCGCGGCTGCCGCCGGCAGGGGATCCTGGCGATCACCGCCACCGACACCGCGCCCCTGGCCGGGGCGCACGCCGCCAAGTGCAGGCGCAGGTACCGGTCGGAGCCGGTCAGGGGCCACCTCTGCCACGAGGGCGGGCTGCGCATACTGATGTGCACGGTCGCCGGCGAGCTCGCCAAAGCCGACCGCGGCATGAAGCCGCTGCTCTCGTTCTACGCCGACCACTACTTCAGGACCTATGTGCAGGTGACCGAGGGGGCGGCGGCGGCCGACCGGACCCTGGACCGCCTCGGCTACATGTCCTACGACGCCGCCACGCTGGAACGCTCGTTCTCGCGCACCTGCGACGGCACGCACGGACTGGGCCCGTTCTGGATGGGCCCGCTCCACGACCGCGGGGCCGTGGCGCGCATGGCCGCGGACGGCATGGCCGCGGAACGGCGCTGCGCCAAGACGCTGGACATCTGGAACGAGGAGCTGGACGAGGCCTTCCATTACGACCTGAGCGAGCTCTCCTCGCATCTGAAGCTCTCCCCGCCCAAGCTCGGGGAGCTGATCGACGCGCTCCGCGAGCACGGACGGGCATCGCGGACGCACGTCTCGCCGACCGCGTTCAAGACCGACCTGACCGCGGCCGAGGTCAAGTCCGTCTACGCGTCGGTCAGCCCCGGATCGGTCCGCCGCGGGTGATAACGTTTATAGACATCGACGGACTGGTAGCCGGCAGGTGGATCCATGCCGAGCCTTGCAATCATTGGTGCCCAGTGGGGCGACGAGGGTAAAGGGAAGATAACCGATTATCTCAGCGGGGAAGCGGACATGGTGGTCCGGTTCCAGGGCGGTAACAACGCCGGTCACACCATCATCGTCGGCGACCGGGTGTTCAAGCTCCACGGGCTGCCGTCGGGCGTGGTCAGGCCGGGCAAGCTCGCCGTCATCGGCAACGGCGTCGTCGTCAACATGGAGGAGCTGCTCGTCGAGGTGGAGCATGTCCTGGAGAACGGATGCAACATCGACGGCCTGAGGATCTCCGACCGCGCCCATCTGATCATGAACTACCACAAGAAGCTGGACGGCGCCGAGGAGGCCTACCGCGGCAAAGGCGTGGTGGGCACGACCAAGAAGGGCATCGGGCCCGCCTACCAGGACAAGATGGCCCGGATCGGGTTCCGGGCCGGGGACCTGCTCGAAGAGGATCTGCTGAAGGAGAAGATACGCTTCCTGATCGGCTACAAGAACGACCTCCTGGGGATGCTCGGCGGGGAGCGGTGCGGGTGCACGGTCGAATCGCTCTTCGCGAAGATGATGGGGTGGAAGGAGGCGGTCGGCGACCGCATCTGCGACACCTCGGTCCTGATCAACGACGCCCTGGATGCGGGCGACAACGTGCTTTTCGAAGGTGCCCAGGGGGCGATGCTCGACATCGACCACGGCACCTATCCCTATGTGACCTCCTCCGCCACCTGCGGCGGCGGCATCTGCACCGGCGCGGGGGTCGCCCCGAACCGGATCGGACAGGTGATCGGCTGCCTCAAGGCCTACACCACCCGTGTGGGCGAGGGGCCGTTCGTCACCGGCCTGCAGGGCGAGGAGGAGCGGAGGCTGCAGGTCAAAGGCGGCGAGATCGGCGTCACCACCGGCAGGAGCCGCAGATGCGGCTGGCTCGACCTCGTGGTCGCCGAGCACGCCACGCGGATGTGCGGCTTCACCTCGTTGGCGATGACCAAGCTCGACGTGCTCAACGATTACGAGGAGATACCGGTGTGCACTGCCTACAGGATCGACGGCGAGACCGTCGAGCACCTGCCGGCGTCGATCTCCCGCATGCAGCGGGCCGAACCCGTCTACAAGACGATGAAAGGCTGGAAGTCATGGAACGACACCGAGGCCGTCGTCAGGGAGGGCTACGACGCCCTGCCCGCCGAGATGCGCGGATACATCGAGTACGTCGAGGACTTCCTGAAGGTGCCCGCGGACATCGTGAGCATCGGCCCCGACCGGAACGAGACCATCGACCGCCGCGGCGGACGCTGGTGGGACTGAAACGGACCTCCGGGGCGCGTGCGCCTCAGACGACGGATCTGGCAGAAGCCGTCATCCGACCGTGTACTCCGAGGCGATCGCCCCGAACGCGTCGGGATCGTCGGCATACCAGTCCGCAAAACCCTTGCCGGAGGCCATGACCGTTCGGCCGACGGCCTCCATGAACGCCGGCACCCTGTCCTCGGGTATGCTCCCGACCGTTCTGCCGAAGCATTCGCGCCCGGCCTGTCTCGAACCGCCGACCGTCACCGCGTAGGCGGGCACCGGATCGCCGTCGGCAGTGCGCGCCGAGACTCCGACGAAGCCGATCGTCCCGATCTGATGCGCTGCGCACGAGGAGCCGCAGCCGGAGATGCGCACCTGCGGGAGCGTCCCGTCCGGGAAGGCGTTGCGCCTGGACATCGCGACCAATCGCTCCAGCAGCGCGCGCGAATCGCGCAGGCCGATCTGGCACACGGTTGCGCCCACGCACGAGACCGAGGCCTCGAAAACATCGGCGGCACCGTCGGCCGTCAGTCCGGCCAACGTGTCCGCGTCCCCGCGGCCGCAGTTGATGATATGCAGCGTCTGATCGGTGGAGAGCCTCAGCTCCGCCCCGGGCATCCCGCGGAGCGCATCCCGCAACCGCTTCAGCATCGCCGGCCCGATATCGCCGCCGACCGGATGCCAGGAGACGCTGTGCAGGCCCGCCTGCCGCTGCGTGCGTATGCGCGGGGCGACGAGGACCGACGCCTCGGGGGCATAGGTCTCCGCAGGCGGGCCGATCCGCGGCACGCCGGCCCGTCCGGCTTCCGCCAGAGCCCGGGCGTAAGCCTCCCGGTAGCGTTCCTCGCCGAGCGTCTCGGGGATGAAACGCGTCCGTGCCCGCGCCCGGTTGCCGCGGTCGCCGTGCTCCTGGAAGACGTCGATCATCGCCCGCACGTGCAGGAGGACCTCGGACGGCTCCGCCACGGCCGTGTGCAGGCCGGGACGCGGGTCCCTCCCGAGGCCGCCGGCCGTGTGGACATCGAACCTGCCGTCGGGCCTCGCCAGGAACCCCAGGTCCCTGAACGTCGCGTGCACGTCGTTGGCGGGCGACGCGGCGAAGGCGATCTTCAGCTTCCGCGGCAGGTCGATGCTCCCGGCCAGCGAGAGCACGTAGCGCTCGGTCGCGACCGCGTAGGGGAGCACGTCGAAGCACCCTTCCGGATCGACGCCGGACAGCGGCGAGGCCATGACGTTCCGCGGATGGTCGCCTCCGCCGCCGAAGGTGTCGATCCCGTGGGCGGGTGCCTCGCCGACGATGGCGCAGACCGCCTCGGCGTCGAGGTCGTGCAGCTGCAGCGATTGGCAGGCGGTCATGTGGACCCTGCCGATGCCGTGACGGTCGATGCAGTCGACGATGAAATCCAGCCGCTCCCGGTCGAGGACGCCGCCGGCCAGCCTCAGACGGACCATGCCCGCCCGTCCTCCCCTCTGGGAGTAGCTGCCGAAGCCCCCGGAGATGCCCTTGTACTCCTTGGCGCTCATGCCGCCGCCGTAGAAGCTGCGGGTGGCGGCGCAGAACCCCTCGCGCCGTCCTCTCATCTCAGCTTCGCCTTCTCGAACATGAACATATCCGTGCCGATCGGCAGCGTCGCATCGTATCCGACCTTGTATGTGGTCGACGAGGTGCTCGGATCGAGGGAGGAGCCCGCCGCCCCCGGTATCCTCAGGATGCGGTCGCCCTGCATCCTGGTCGCCACCGCCCATTCCACCTCGCGGTCGTCGAAGATGTCGATGTCCTCGTCGACGACGATCACGCTCTTCATCGAGGGATGCCCGGTGAAGGCCGCCAGGATCGCGTTGACCCCGTCGCCCTCCTTGTTCTTGGCGATCGAGACCACCCCGTTCAGCCAGCAGCACCCGCCTTCGGTGAGGCGGACGGCCCTGACCCTGGGGACCGCCTGCCTGACGGTCTTCAGGATCATCGGCTCCCGCGGCAGACCCATCAGCAGGAAGTGGTCGTAGCCGCCGGGGAGCAGCAGGTGGAAGCACGGGTCGGGCGCGGTCCAGGTCTTCTCGATTTTGATCACGGGCTGCATGCGCACGGCGTCGTAGGTGCCGGTGATGTCGACGAACGGACCCTCCTCGACCTTGTCCAGGGTGATCCTGCCCTCCATGACGTAATCGCAGTCGGACGGCACCAGGAGCCCGTTGTCGCATCTGCCGACCGCGAGCGGCCTGCCGCGGCAGGCCATGCTGAGCGCCGAGGCGATCGTCAGCTCGTCGACGCCGTAGTCGACCACGACCGCCGCGGCCAGCAGGACCTCGGGGGGCACACCCACGCAGATGGAGATCCTGAGCTCCTCGCCCCGCTCCTCGGACTCCCTGAACATCGTGTAGAGGTGCCTGGGCACCAACCGCACCGCCAGGCTGTCCCTGTCGATGACCATCATCCGGTGGAAGGAGATGTTCCTCCGGCCGCCGGACTCGGCGACGATGACGCCGGAGGTGATGTAGCGGCCCCGGTCCTCGGGGTAGTACTTGGGGATCGGCAGAGCGGTCAGGTCGGTCGCGACCGACCTGCTCCTGAACACGGGGTCGTCCGTCTCCTCGACCGCGACGGGGCGGTCGATGGCGTCCGACAGGCGGGCGATGATGTCGTCCGCCCCGATGCCCAGCGCGGCGGCGATCTTCTCCCTGGTCGAGAACACGTTGCCGGCGGCCTCCATCCCGTTGAGGTCGGTGAACACCACCGTCGTCTCCTGGTCTTCGTGCAGGCGGCGGGTGGCTTCTCCCGAATCGGGATCGATCCAATCGTCTATGATGCGAACATCCTCTCCGAGGAAATCCTTGAGCGACATGGGTTCCCCGTACGTGGCCGATGTTTATAATTGTGGTTGGGAGCACGCGCGACGTCCGCGCGGCATCCGCGGGCGCATGCGTGCGGGATCCGTCCGCGGGCCGGATACAAGATAAATACGGGGATCAGGATGTGGAGACCATGTCCGGGGAATCCATCGAGGATACGATCAGGAAACTAGCACTGCAGAACGCCGTCTTCTTCAAAGGCACCGCCAACCCCAAGGCGGTCATCGGCAAGGTGCTCGGAGGCTTCCCCGAATACAGGGGCAGGACGGCCGAGGTCGCGGAGATGGTCGCCGCCGCGGTCGGAGAGGTCAACCGGATGGCCCCGGAGGCCCAGACCGAGGCGCTCAGGCTGCTGGACGCCTCGCTGCTCGTCAGGGAGAAGAAGGAACGCGTCTACCACCTCCCGGACCTGGAGGGCGCCGAGGAGGGGAAGGTGGTCATGCGCATCGCCCCGGGACCTTCGGGCCCATTGCACATCGGCCACACCAGGGTGTCGATCCTCAACGACGAGTACGTCAGACGCTACGGCGGGAAGCTCGTGCTGAGGTACGAGGACACCAATCCCGAGAAGATCGACCCCGCCGCCTACGACATGAT
>JAAYAP010000064.1 GCA_012719315.1 Methanobacteriota archaeon | reverse complement strand
TGTGCTCATCCTCGACAGCGCTTACGGGGACGACGAGGCCATCGTCCGCGAGATGAGCGAACGCGGTCTCAGCTCGGTCATCTCCATCGCCCCGGATTTCTCGGATAAGATATCCGTCGGTGAAAGGGGCAGCATATCATCGTATTACATATTCTCGGGCGCAGGCATCTTCTCGAACCTCAGCTCGGAGATCGGCGTCGTGATGCTCTCGTTCATCAACACGGGGATGTCGTCCATACTCATCGGGGAGAATATCGACGATCCCTCTCCCGACGTGGCATTCCTGCAGAATCCGGTCGACTACTCGCTGGAGTACACCTCGGTCGGCGGGACGGTCCACGCGGGCGTGAACCCCTACCAGATCTCCAGCGCACTCATGAGTCAGACGATGACCGTGCCGATAATCATCATGATCATCATCGTGATGATCGGCAGCATCGTCATCTCGTCCATGGGCAACGAGAAGGAGAACAAGACCCTGGAGACCCTGCTCACCCTGCCGGTCAAGCGGACCACCATCGTATCGGGCAAGCTGATCGCCTCGGCGATCGTGGGCCTGGTGTTCGGCATCATGTACATGATCGGCATGAGCTTCTACATGAACAGCATGACGGCTTCCGTCGGCGGCATGGACCTGTCGGAGCTCGGCCTCAGCCTCTCCGTCTTCGATTGGATGCTGATGGGCGTCATGATCTTCCTGACGATCATGTCGGCGCTGGGGATGTGCATGATCATGGGCGCCTTCGTCAAGAACTACAAGTCGGCCCAGATGATGACCTTCCCGATCAGCCTGTTGGCGATGATCCCCATGTTCATCACGATGTTCATCGGTTGGGATTCCCTGCCTGCCGTCGGGCAGGCCGTGCTGTTCGCCATCCCGTTCACCCATCCGATGATGGGCATGACCAACCTCATGTTCGGAGATGACCTGCTGGTGATCGCCGGCATCGCCTATCTGCTGATCTTCTCTCTGACGATGATATACCTGACCGTCAGGCTGTACAAGTCCGACATCCTGCTCACGGGGCTGGGATCGACCAGGCTCATGAGGTCCCTTAAAAAGGCGAAGAGTCGGCGATGAGGAGACGGAGCATGCGTATCCGCGCCGGGGTCTTCAATAAATACGCGGGATGTATCGAGGAGGAACACCGACCGGAGGGTGAAGGACCCCGGGGCGGGACGGGGCCGCACAGAGCTCCCGTCGGGTGATTGAAATGGGTTGCCTGGAGTCGAAGGATATCAAGGAGATGTTGAGCGCGGAACGCAAAGTCATACTGGTCCACGGCAACGCCGACATGGATGCGATGGGATCGGCGATCGCGATCGCCAGGTGCTTCCCGCCGGCGGACATCTGCGCCCCGGGAGGGACGGACCGCGTCGCCAGGATGGTGTCGGAGAAGCTCGGCATCGAGATCCTCGGGGAATGCGACACCGGCGGATACGACCTGACGGTGGTGGTCGACACCTCGTCCCCGGAACAGTTCAAACCGGGGACGGTGGAGGTCCCCGCAGGCAGCCTGGTCATCGACCATCATACGCCCACCGGCAAATGGGACGGCATGCATTTCCACTGCGACAGCTCCAAGGTCTCCTGTTGCGAGGTCGTCAAGGACCTGCTCGACGCCGAATGCATCGCGATGGACCGGATATCGTCCTTGGCGATGCTGGGCGGCATGCTGACCGACAGCGGCCATTTCCAATTCGCCAACCCCAAGCTGCTGCGGGCCTTCGCGGACCTGCTGGAAAGGAGCGGGGTGAACATGGACGAGGCCCTGGACCTGACCCGTTCCGAGACGACGATGTCCGAGAGGATCGCCGTGTTGAAGACCGTCGGCCGCTCCAGGTTCGACCGTGTCGGCGACATGATCGTCGCCACGGCGGTGGGGAGCAGCTTCGAAGCCGCCGCCTGCCGGGTGCTGATCATCGCCGGCGCGGACGTGGCTTTCGTATGCTCCCAACGGGAGGATTCTTTCCGCCTGAGCGCCAGGACCTCCCAGGAGATGGTGCGCAGGGGCCTGCATCTGGGCAAAGCGCTCGGAGAGCTCGGCGCCGAGACCGACACGGACGGCGGCGGCCACGGCGGCGCGGCCGGCATATCCGGCATCGGCGATGCCGAGGCCATGCTCAACATGTGCATGGCCAAGGCGATGGACTGGTTCAGGGACATCAAAGCCGGATCCGCCGAAGACGGACCGGCCCCGTGAAGCGTCAGCGCAGCTTGCTCTGCCTCTCGAAGATCGCCAGCATCGCCTCGAGGTTCTCGGGATGCCCGGCGAAGTACTCGCGCACCGGCCCCATGACCTCGGTGAGGCTCTCGGCGACCCCGTTCTTGAGGTCCAGCGGGAACAGCTTGCCCGAGTGGTAGGCCTCCGACACCTCCCCGTAATCCCCGAACGAGATGTCGCCTCCGTATTTCTCGGGGCGGGATATGCTCAACTTGCCGAGGCGCGGGAAGATGATGTACTTGCAGAGCAGCAGGACGGGGTTCTCCTCTTCCTTCTCCTTCTCCGGAGGGCAGAACGCCTTCTTCATCTTCGACCGGATCTCCTCGTCGCTGTCGTGGATGGTTATGTTGGCGTTGGGCTTGCTCTTCGACATCTTGGCCGCGGCCGGGTCCATCCTGTTGCCCCCGTCCAATCCGGGGATCAGCGGCGTGTGCAAGGCCAGCGGTTTCGTCCAGCCGGTCTTGTCGGCGACATCCCTGGCGAGCATGTGCACCCTGCGTTGATCCATGCCTGCGTAGGCCAGATCCACGCCGAGGTAGAAGATGTCCGCGGTCTGCATGAGCGGGTACAGCACCTTCGAGGAATCCACCTCCGCATCGTCCTCCGCCCTCCCCATGATGGTCATCGCCCTCTTGATCCGCGCCATCGAGTTCGCCTTGCCGACCCTGATCACGTACTCCCAGTACGCCGGATCGCCGACCATCTCGCTCGCGTATTTGAATTCGACCTTGTCCCGGGGCACGCCCAGGGCGATGAAGCAGTCCTCCATGTACCTGGCGCATTGTTTTATATCCTCCAGGTTGCCGCCGAGCTTATCGTTGATGTAGGCATGCCAATCCGCCCAGAGCACGAGGACCCTGAACCCTGCGTCGCAGAGGTCCCTGATCTTCTGCGTGACCATCACCCAGCCCAGGTGGACGAGTCCGGACGGCTCGAAACCGATATACGCCAGAGGCCGGTCCTTGGCCTCGAGGAGGACCCTCAACTCCTCTCCGCTGACAAGCTCTTCGGAATTCCTGACCACCAACTCTACCCTTCGATCCGCATCCATGTCGATCGCTGTCGCTATGCGTGCGCCTTTATAAAAAATATCAGGATGGAGCGGATAGTCTAACTGTAAGCATCAGCGTATTTGACGTGCCGACGGCGATCGTCCGCGCATGGATCCGGCATTGATCCTCTTGGCGGTCGTCGCAAGCGTGATCGGGTCACTGGCGGGGATGTTCACCGGATTGGTGCCGGGGATCCACGTGAACACCTTGGCCTCGGTGATGCTCATGGCTTATCCCGCCTTGGTTCCGGCTATCTCGGATCGCGTCGATCCCGCATGGACGCCCATGCTGGTGGCGGTGCTCATCGTGTCCGCGTCGGTCGTCCATTCCTTCGTCGATTTCGTGCCGTCGGTGTTCACGGGCGCGCCCGACCCCGACGAGGTGCTCAGCGTGCTCCCCGGCCACCGGCTGCTCATGGAGGGCCGCGGGATGGCCGCGGTGCGGTCGGCTGCCGTCGGCAGCATCGTCGGAGCCTTCAGCGCGTTGATCCTGGCGATACCCCTGCAGTACCTCATGCTCGCCGGATTGGCGGAGAGACTGGACCTGCTCACCTTCACCGTGCTGTCGTTCACGGTCGCGGTGATGGTCATCCAGGCGCAAGGGCATCGGCTCCTGGCCGTCGCCCTGATGCTCCTCTCAGGTGCGTTGGGGTTCATCAGCATGCATGGCAACATCCCCTGCGCCGGCATGCTCGGCGACGGCACGCTCCTCTTCCCGATCCTCGCCGGCCTGTTCGGCATGCCGGCTCTGCTGACCTCGGTCGGCAACGCCGAGGTGCCTCGGCAACGGGATGACGACATCGATCCGGTGGGCGCGGTCCCCGGCATCAAAGGGGTGGTCATGGGGTGCATCGCGGGCTGGTACCCCGGGATCACCTCGGCGGCGGGCGCCTCGCTCGCATCCGCCGTCTCGCCCGAGGAGGAACCCACGCGTTTCATCTCCATGACCGCCTCCATCGGCACGGTCACGGCCGTGTTCTCGGTCGTGACCCTCTCCGTGACCGGCAGCGGACGGTCGGGAACGGTGCTGGTGATCAGGGATATCATCGGAGAGAGCGCGAAGGGCTTCTGCTCGGAGGCCTTCCTGCTGATGCTGATCGGGATCGCCGTGGGGGCGGCCCTCGGATATGCGATGACGATCTATGCCGGCAAGGTCCTCTCGAGGATGTCCGGCGGCAGGGACGCCTCCCTGCTCAACAAGGCCGTGATCGCCCTCGTGACCGTACTGGTCCTCCTGCTCACCGGACCGTTCGGGCTGGTGTTCCTCTCCGTCGCGACCCTGATCGGACTCATCCCGTTGGCCGCGGGGTGCGAACGCATCCCCCTTGCGGGGTGCCTCATACTGCCCGTGCTCCTCACCGAGATGTCGCTGACGGGGACGTTGCTCGCGGCGATCCTCTGACCGGCATCATTCCGGAAGCCGGGATGCCGCCTTCGGCATGAATGCTTCCGGATCGACGATGTACCGCTCATGCAGGCCTTCGCCGATCTTCCCCGCGGAATCGTGGATCGTCGCTTT
Source organism: Methanobacteriota archaeon (assembly GCA_012719315.1). Lineage (GTDB taxonomy): Archaea > Thermoplasmatota > Thermoplasmata > Methanomassiliicoccales > Methanomethylophilaceae > Methanogranum. The sequence goes on along the minus strand of JAAYAP010000064.1, from coordinate 18,873 downwards.
GAACACGAGCTTCGGACCGTCGACCTCGATCAGCTCGGTCCTGCACACCACGTCGATCCCCACCGGGGACGGTGCCGTATGGGCGATGTCGAGGCGGACTCCCACCGTCGTCATGCCGTCCGCCATGAAGGGTTCGACGCCGCCGGCGGCCGTCTCTTCCACCAGGAGCGCCATGGCCGGGGTCGCGTAGACATCCAGTGTGCCGCTGCCCCAGACCCTTGCGGTATCGTCTTCCGTCACCTTGCGCCTGATCTCGCTGACAACTCCTGCGGGGATCATGAGCATATGATTCCGTGCGGATGGATAAAGACTGCCACGGAGACAAGACGGATATTATTAAATCCCCGGGGCCGTACTATCGGGGATATGGGACCGGACGACGATATCCTCCGTGCGCTTCACGACAGACGGGCCGAGATCCGCAGAGAGCAGCGGTCCCCCAACGGCAAGGAGCCGCCGGTCTGCAGCGACGACATCCTCCGGGAGATAGCCGTGCGTCTGCCCAACAGGAGGGAGGACCTCCTGGCGTTGACCGGCGTCGGCCCGAGGTTCGTGGAGGTGTACGGGGACAGCTTCCTGGAGGTCACGGGGAGGTTCTGCAAGACCGCCGCCAAAGGCGAATCGCTGGACGAGGACGTCGCCCGCATCCTCCGGGACCTGCAGCGGAAGCTGGTCGACGTCAGCAAAGGCAACCGCCTGCTCTTCCAGCCGAGGCTGTTCAAGAAGGCCGCCTTCGACCTGATGAGCATCCCCGACACGGATTGCCTCGGCCTGCTGTTTGGCGGAGTCCGCAGCATCAGGCTCTGCGACACCTCCAAGGGCGGAGACGATGTGAAGCGGTACCGCGACCTGAACGAGGTCATCCGGGAGGTGAACCGCGATCTGAGGGACAAAGGGCAGTACGACCTGTACATCGCGTACCCCTTCGTCGAAGGGAGGCTGCCGGGGGAGGATTTCGACATACGCTGCCCGCTCGCCCTCTTCCCCGTCATCCTCGAGAAGGACCAGCGTTCGGTGACCCTCTCCCGCGACGACACCCGGGACCCGGTCTACAACAATTCGCTGATCACCGCCTTCATGAAGTTCAACGGCAGGAGCACGTCCCTCCCGCATAACGTGATCGAGGATCCCCGTGCCGAATCGTTCCTGCCCGACCTCGTGCGTTTCTACGAAGAGCAGGGCCTGCGCATCAACCGGTCTGTCGGGCACCCGGTGCCGTTCGTCGATTACCGGGCCGGCGGGTTCCCGCGCTACAACCCCGGCGAGATGCACATGGTCCACAACATCGTCGTCGGGAAGTACCCCACGTACTCCAACGGCATCCAGCGGGATTTCGACGAGCTGATCGCCAAGGGGGAGATCAACGGCATCCTCGCCGACCTGGTCGCCGACCTCAACCTCTGCGATTTCCTATCCGAACTGCCCCATCCGCTGTCCGCGGAGGATATCCGGGACAGGGGGATGGAGGCCCGGGAGGTCGACCTCACCTACATCAACTCCCTGAACAGCGCCCAGGAGAACATCATCACCTCCATGAGGAGGGGCGACCGCCTGGTGGTCCAGGGTCCGCCCGGCACGGGCAAGTCGCAGGTGATCACCGGTCTGATCACCTCGGCGGCGGCCGAGGGCAGGACGGTGCTGATGGTCTCCGAGAAGAAGACGGCGCTGGATGTCGTCTACTCGAGGCTGGGGAACCTGTCGAGGTACTGCATGATGATCGACGATGCCGCCGACAAAGAAGGTTTCTACCTGCAGCTCAGGGAGATGCTGGATGCGGAGCAGCCACTGACACGTCCCGACCTCTCGGGATTGTCCGAGGCCGTCGACGACGGCATACGCAGACTGACCGCCATCGCCGATTCGCTGTACGCTCCGGGGGAGTTCGGCGTGGAGCCGTACAGGCTCTACACCATGGACAGATGGCTCGACCTCTCGGACCGCAGGCAGCTGGAGGAGTACCGGGGGATCAAAGCCCACGTCCCCTCGGAGCTGATGGCGCTCGGATACGACCGGGTGGAGGCGCTGCACCGGCGTTACAACGACCCCGCTCTGGCCAGGAACCTCAAGGAGTACAGCGATTGCGTGCAGAAGACACCCTGGCTGGGACGCATGCGGCCGGACCTCACCGAGTACGACATCGGCGAGATGCGGGCCGGTCTCATGGACCTTGAAGAGCAGATACTGGACCTGAACCGCAAGAGCCTGCTGTCGCGGATGTTCTCCAAAGGCAAGGTCAACCGCGAGGCGACCGCCCTGCTGAGCCGGTACATGGAGGACTACAACGAGCATGTCGTCAGATACGCCATGGAGGATCCGTCGGGGATGCTCGAAGGATTGGATGATTACGACCTCTACTCGTCCAGGGTCACCGTCTACAACCGGCTCGCCCGGGACGAGCGCCTCTACGGCAGAGGCCTGCTGTCCCTGTCCGAGGACATGGGCCTGACGGCCGCCGAAGGCAACGAGCGCATCCGCCGGTTCATCATGAACACGCATCTCCAGGAATTCGATGCGGCCAACAAGGACGTGTTGCAGGAGATCCGGGATTTCGACAGCATCATCGACGACATCGACCGCAGCATCGGGTTGAAGATGGAGCTCTCCCGCGCCAAGGTGGAGGAGACGCTCCGGTCGAACCTGGATCACATCACCGGATCCAAGAGACGCGGGGACATCCTCAGGATCGCCGAGAGCAGGCGCAAGTGGTCGTTACGGAAGTTCATCGACCGCTACGGGTACGAATTGTTCAAAGGCATCAGGGTCTGGCTGATGACCCCCGAATCGGTGTCGGAGATCCTGCCGCTGGAGATGGGCGTGTTCGACCTGGTGATCTTCGACGAGGCCTCCCAGATGTACGTGGAGAAAGGGATCCCGTCGATCTACCGGGCCAAGAAGGTCGTCGTCGCCGGCGACCACAAGCAGCTGCGCCCGTCCAACCTCGGCTCCGGCCGCATCGAGTACGTCTCGGAGGAGGACGGGGAGGACGACGAGGTCTCGGCCGCGCTGGAGGAGGAGTCCCTCCTCGATCTCGCACGCACCCGCTACGACAACATCCTGCTCAATTTCCATTACCGCTCGCAGTACGAGGAGCTGATCGCCTTCTCGAACCATGCCTTCTACGGCGGCAGGCTCTACGTCTCGCCCAACGTGAAGGCGCCGGACCGGCCGCCGATCGAGGTGCACAGGGTCGACGGCAGATGGGAGAACCGCTCCAACCGGGCCGAGGCCGCGAGGATCGTGGAGCTGCTGAAGGACTTCTTCAGGGAACGCAGAGGCTCGGAGACCATCGGCATCATCACGTTCAACGTCTCGCAGAGGGACCTGATCAACGACCTCATCGACGAGGAGGCCGGGCGCGACCATCTGTTCGGCCGGGCGGTCGGCGAGGAGATGCAGCGGTTCGACAAAGGCGAGGACGTCGGCCTGTTCATCAAGAACATCGAGAGCGTCCAGGGGGACGAACGGGACGTGATCATGTTCTCCATGGGGTACGCGAAGAACGCCGAAGGGAAGCTGATGCAGCGTTTCGGATGGCTGAACAACCGCGGCGGCGAGAACCGGCTCAACGTGGCGATCAGCCGGGCGCGCCGTAAGATCCACATCGTCACCTCATTCGATCCGGACGAGCTGCACGTCGAGGATGCGAAGAACGAAGGCCCCCGGATCCTGAAGAAGTACCTGCAGTACGCCTGGGCCGTCAATGACGGCGAACGGGAGCATGCGGCCGCCATCCTCGGCTCGTTCAGAGGCGTCAGGCGTCCCCCGGAGCAGTCGCCGATCGGGGATGCCGCCGTCGCCGACCGGGTGCACCGGATCCTCGTGAGGAAAGGGTACACCGTCGAACGGGATGTCGGCATCGGCGGTTACACCATGGACCTGGCGGTCAAGCAGGACGATGCCTACATCCTCGGCATCGAATGCGACAGCCGCATCTACGGGATGTCGACGACCACGCGGGAGAGGGATTACCACCGGCAGAAGTACCTGGAATCCAGGGGTTGGCGCATACACAGGGTCTGGACGCCGTGGATGTGGAAGGACCCGGAGGACGAGATCGCCCGGCTCGTCAAAGCCATCGAGCACAGCGACTGACCCTCATCCGAGTCTGGCGCCGGTCACCTGCAGCAGACCCGAATTCCGCGTCCAGACGGTCTCGGCGGAGACGATCTCCAAGGGGCGGGCGTGCATGGGGGAATCCAGGGTCATCGACTCGTACTCCCCGCCCTCGCCCATGATGCTGATGCCGTACCGGTCCCTGAGCCTCCTCAGGTCGTCGAACGCCGCGGCATCCAGGGTGCGCCCCAGCCAGGATCGGTCGAGGCCCTCGGCGTAGCATCCGACGACGACCGCCACGATGCCGGCGTCCAGCAGCTCGCGGGCCATCATGTCCTGGTCCTTCCTCCACATCGGGGAGAGGACCGTGAGCCCCAGATCGTCGCAGACCGCGTCGATGCGGCTCCATTGGTAATCCGACCAGGCGGCGCCGGTAACGACCCCGTCCAGATCCAGGTCCCGCAACGCCTCCTTCAGGGCGTCCAGGTCCCCGTCTTCCGTATCGGATCCCGTCGCGGTCACGAGGCGGACGCCCGTGGCCTCCGCCATCAACGGCACGACGTCGAGGTTCGGCGTGTGGAACATCATCGAATCTGCCGTTGTCGGCCGTATGCTGACCAGACAGGCGACCTCGTGGCCCATCTGCATCGCCAGGTACATCGCCAGGGTGGAGTCCTTGCCTCCGGAGTACAGAGCCGCCAAGCGCATGCGTCTGCCGATGCTCAATAGTGATTTAACCTTTTACGGATATGTTCGGGATATGTACATCGGAGAGATGACCCGCGACGATTTCAAAGCGTCCGCCGACAGGGATCCGATCGTGATCGTGCCGTGGGGCGCCTGCGAAGCGCACGGACCGCACCTGCCTCTGGACACGGACACCATCCAGCCCGTGTATGTGGCGACGGAGGTCAGCCGGCGCCTGCAGAACACCTTGGTGGCTCCCCCGGTCAACTACGCCCTGCATTCCAGCACACGGGATATGCCCGGCACACTGACGATCTCGTTCGATACCGTGAGGAGTATCGCCTACGACCTCGTGATCTCCCTCTGGAGACAGGGCGTGGACCGCACCGTCATCCTCGCCGGGCACGCGGGCAGCGGGCATATATCGGCGATCCTGGAAGGGTGCAAGAAGGCGGTGCGCGAAACCGGCACCCAGGTGATCTTCCTTTCGGACTGGCACATCTCGGAGGACTACGGCGCCTGCGGGGACGACGACGGTCATGCGGGATGCGTCGAGACCTCGCGGATCCTGGCCATCCGTCCCGACCTGGTGGGAAGCATCGACAGGGATGCGGGGCATTTCGAGCACACCTACAGGATACTCAGGGACGGCAGCACCTGCCTTCCCGACGGCTACCAGGGGCGCATATCGGAAGCCACCGCCGACCTGGGGGCGAGTATAAACGATTATATCGTAGAAACGATAATCGGGATTATCCAACATGACTTCGAATTAGCCGCATGACCTGAAGAAGCTCGTTGCCGAGAGAGCCGTCGACGACTACGTCAAGGACGGCATGACCGTGGGGTTGGGCACGGGGACGACGGCGTACCATGCGATCAGGCGCATCGGGGAGCTGGTCTCCCGAGGATATGACCTGAGGTGCGTCTCGACTTCGGCTCAGACCGACAGGATCGCGGAGGATTGCGGGATCGAGGTCGTGCCGCTCTGCGATGTCCCGCACATCGACGTGACCATCGACGGCGCCGACGAGGTCGATCCGGAACTGCAGTTGATCAAAGGCCTCGGCGGAGCATTGCTCAAGGAGAAGATCGTGGCCGCGGCGACCGTGCTCGAGGTCATCGTGGTGGACGAGACCAAACTCGTCGACAAGCTCGGGAGCCGCTGCCCCCTGCCGGTCGAGGTCGTGCCTTTCGGCCACAGCCGCACCGCCTACGCCCTCGGCAAACAGGGATGCGAACCCGTGCTCAGGATGGACGGGGACGGGGTCTTCGTCACCGACAGCGGCAACTACATCTACGACTGCAGATTCGACGGCATCGCGAGCCCGTTCTTCCTGGAGACACGGCTGAATGTGATCCCCGGGGTCGTCGAGAACGGCCTCTTCCTGAACACCGCCTCCGCGGTGCTCGTCTCCCGCGCCGACGGGAGCGTGACCCTCATGGAGAGATGAGGCCCCCGGATACGACGGTCCGCGGCACGCCCGCGCCATGAAGATATGATTTTATATAACCTCCTTATTAGCAAGCTATCGATACTTCACAGGTGATATTGATGAAGATGCCCAGAACGATCAAAACCTATTGCCCCTATTGCAAGACCCACACCGCCCACAGCGTCGAAAGGGTCAAGAAGAGGAAGGCTAGCGAGCTCAAGTGGGGCCAGAGGAGATTCAGGGCCGTGACGGCAGGTTACGGAGGTTTCCCCAGGCCCAAACCGGAAGGCAGGGAGAAGCCCACCAAGAGGATCAACATCAGATACAGATGCGATACCTGCAAGAAAGCCCACCTCGTGCCTTGCATAAGGGCGAAGAAGTTCGAACTCACGGAGTGAATCCCATGGTCAATGATTTCATAAAGGTCAAATGCCCCGATTGCGGGAACGAGCAGATCGTGTTCAGGAAGGCTGCGACCAAAGTCACATGCCTCGTCTGCAATTCTGTGCTCGTGGCACCCAAAGGCGGTGTCGGCGAGATCAAGGGCGAAGTGCTAGAGGTAGTAGGCTGATGTCGAGGGCCAGAGGCTTCCCCGAAAGCGGGGAGCTGGTTGTATGCACCGTCGTGAACGTCAAGAATTTCGGCGCCTTCTTGACACTGGATGAATACAACGACAAAGAAGGTTTCGTCCACGTCAGGGACGTGGCGACCGGCTGGGTGAAGTACATCAGGGACTACGTCAGGGAGGGCCAGAAGGTCGTCTGCAAGGTTCTGGGCGTGGATTCGCAGAAGGGCCACATAGATCTCTCCCTCAAGTCAGTCAACGATCATCAGAAAAGAGAGAAGATCCAGCAGTGGAAGAACGAGAAGAAAGCCGAGAAGCTCATGGAGATCATCGCCGAGCGGATGTCCGTCAGCGTCGACGAGACCTACAGCCTCTTCGGCAACGATCTGCTGGATTACTACGAGACATTGTACGGCGCGTTCGAACATGTGGTCGCATCGCCCGAAGAATTCAAAGAGGAGTTCTCCGGAGACTGGCTGGACATGTTCATCGAAGTGGCGGGGGAGAACGTTGCCCCGCCGTTCGTCCAGATCGACAGCATCCTGGAGCTCGGTTCGTCTGCGCCGGACGGGGTCGAGCGCATCCGGGCGGCACTGCTGGCCGGGATCGCCGCCGCCGACGGCGGCAACGTCGAGATCACCTCGGTCGGTTCGCCGAAATACAGAGTGGTGGTCACGGCCGACGAATACAAAGAGGCCGAGGACATCCTGAAGAACGTGACCAACAAGGCCGTTGAGACGATGGTTTCCGCCGGCGGAACGGCCAACGTCAGGCGCGAGAGCCGCTGATATGCGTTCCAACTTCAAGAGATGCACCGTTTGCGGGAGATACACGCTCTCGTCCGCGTGCCCTTCATGCGGATTGGCCGCCGTCTGCCCCGTGCCGATGCGGTATTCGCCCGACGACAGGTACGGCGTGTACCGGAGACGCGCGATCAGAGAGGAGTACGGAGACAATGGCAGATATCATCAGGTATGAGACCAGACCCGAGCTCCGCCGGCCGTTCTTCATCGAAGCCCTGCCGGGCATCGGCAACGTCGGCAAGGTCGCGGGTGATTTCATCGCTGATTCCACCGATGCGAAGCGTTTCGCGACGATCTACTCCGAGGATTTCCCGCCGCAGGTCCTCCTCGACGAGGACAGCGTCGTCGAGATGGCTTGCAACGAGCTCTGGTACTCCAGGGTCGACGACAGGGATGTCGTCTTCCTGAGAGGCGAACACCAGGGTTCCACACAGGAGGGTCAGTTCCGCCTCGCGCGCAGAGTCATGGACATCCTCCTGGAGCTGGACGTCTCGCGGATCGTCACCCTCGGCGGCTACGGCCTCGGGGAGATCGTGGAGGAGCCGCGGGTCCTGGGAGCGGTCTCCACCAAGGACATCAAGCAGGAGTTCTCCGGATACGGCGTGGTGTTCTCGCCCAACGACCCGCAGGCGGGCATCGTCGGAGCAGCCGGGCTGCTGATCGGATTCGGGAAGATGCACGGCATCGAGTCCATCTGCCTGATGGCGGAGACCTCGGGGTTCTTCGTCGACCATAAGGCCGCCCTGGCCACGGTGGCGGTGCTCACGAAGATGCTCGGCATCGATCCCGACCTCACCGAGCTGCGCGACAAGACGGATCAGATCGACGCCTTGGCCTCCAGAATCAAGGAAGCCGAGACCCAAACCAAATGCGACGACCTGAACTACATCGGGTGAGCGCGCAAGCGCGGCCCGATTGCCATTAATTTTAAATATGGTCGCCTTAATCATGTCCTGTCCCCACCTAGCTCAGACTGGCTAGAGCGGCTGACTGTAGAGTGTTCTCGGAGAGATCCGATACAGCCGCTGAAATCAGCAGGTCCCCTGTTCAAATCAGGGGGTGGGGACCACCTCCATCTGGATAGACGCTTTTCTGAAAGAATCGATTCCGGAATTGAATCCGGATGAGAACACACCTCTTTTGAAGGATGCCTCCGCGAACACGGAGGGATCGGCAATGGAAGCGCCGAGGCCGTCGACACGGTCTTCACTCTGCATCCGCGGGTGGAACTCCGTTCACGATGCCCTCGTGGATCGATTCCACGTACTGATTGAACAGCATCCTCTTCCCTTTCGCCAGGGCGCGGATGATATCGGTGGTCCCCGAGCCGTACTGCGAGGATTTCTTCACCCTTCCCGCGATGACGGGATATCCCAGGTCGGCGGCGATATCCCTGAGCACGGCTTTCCTGGAACCCATGTCCGCCGGCCTCAGCTCTGCCGGATCCAGCTTCCCCACCTCCGCTAACACCTCCTCGTCGAGGTACGGGTATGCGAGGCTCTTCCCGAAATGAGCGGCTATCTCCTTCTCACAGGGAACGGACACCTCCAGAAGCCTTCTCACGCCGTCCTTCCTGAGGATCTCGTAATCCTCATACGGGCAATCGACGAATTTGGCGCATCCCATGAAGAACTCGTCGGCACCCTGGCCGGTGAGCACGACCTCCTCCGTCGAGGCTTTGCAGACGCAGAACAGCTGCAACTCGTAGGAGATGGTGAAAGGGTCGCGGACGCCCGTGGCCGTCATCATCTCCCGTATGAGGGATTCGACATTGTCCTCGGATATCCGTATGTGGACCCACGGGAGCCCGATCCGCTCCGACAGATCCCTCGCCATGATCACATCGTGGGAGCCGTCGGCTCCGCAGGTGTAGAGCGTCACCGTGTCGGCGTGCTCCTTGGCGATCGCCGCTATGAGCCCGGAGTCGAGTCCGCCGGAGAACGCGACGCCGACCTCTCTGCCTTCGGAACCCTCTCTGACGGCGGCGACCAGGGAGTCCCTCAGGTCGCCGTATCTGAAGAACATGATGCGGTGATGGCGAACCGGCCTATAACTGCGACGGGTGACCGGACGGCATCCGCATCCACGGACTCCCGTGCGGTCTGTTCCGAGGATGTGCGCTGTCATCCCGAGCCGTGTGTCCGCCGATACAGTTCCGGGCGCCTTCTCCGGAAGAACCTGATGTCGCGCATGTCGTCGTCAGGTCCGTCATCGCGGTCGAAGCCGTCCAATCCGATGACGACCATGGATTCGGTCCCGTCGAAATCCTCGGAGATGATGCCCCCTTTCCTGTCCAGGACAATCGATCCTCCGCCGAACACCGATCCCTTCGCATTGTCCCCCACGGCATTGCAGGCCGCGATGTACGCGTCGTTGTCCCAGGCCCTGGCAGGCAGGTATCGCATCCAAGCCTCCTTGCGCCGCATGCCCCCGAGGTTGGATGCGTGGGGGACGAGGATCAGCTCGGCACCCTGCTCCCTGAGAGCGGTGAACACCTCGGGCAGATGCGCCTCCCAGCACAGGGCGAGCCCCAGCACCGCCTTGTCCGTCTTGAAGACGTCCAGAGCATCGCCGCTCGCGAACCTTCCGTCCTCTCTCGATCCCAGGTGCGTCTTGCGGTAGCTCATGGACGTTCCGTCGGGAGATGCGATCATCTGCGTGAGGTACGGAAGACCTCCGCCGTTCTCCTCCATGAATCCGAAGACGATGACGAGGCCCTTATCACGAGCGAGGTCGCCGATCGTCACGACAGCGGGATCGTCCTCGCCGATGACATCGCCGGGGCCGTGTTCCGAGGAGTAGCCGGTGAGCGACATCTCCGGGAAGCAGACGATATCCGCACCCTCTTCGGCGGCCAGGTCGACGAACCCCGTCATCTTCTCCAGATTCGCGTGTGTGTCTCCCAGAAGGGACCGCATTCGGACCAACGCCAATTTAAGGTCTTGCAAAAACTTCGCCTCGATCGTCTCCGTTCCCGCACCGTGCACAGCCTCGATCGATCCGCGGGCGACCGATCCCGCGGGTACCGCGGACCGGCGATCGCCGGCTTCCACCCATATCGGAATATCGGATTATAAATCTTATCTGGATATAGACAAAATATGTAAGGATGCATGATTTATAATCTGCCGTACAGATGTGGATAATCGCCGTTAAAAGAGGTGATACTCATGGCAGCCACAAACAAGAAAGACGACAAGAAAAGCGCCCCCGTCAAGAAAGCGGATCCCAAGGACAAGAAGAAGTGAGCCGGACAGCGTCCGGATCCGCGGAGGGTCAAACGTCTTAATTTTCTCTTATCCCGGCGATTGCCGGGGAACCCCCATCCGGGGCCTTCGCTTTCAGATATCCTTGCTGAAGATGTAGAATGGGTAGCTCTTGCCTTCCGGACCCTGCTCCACCATGGCGAAGGCGGTTTGGACATAGCCCATATGCATGAACGCGTGCGCATCGTTGAACCAATCGGTGAAGAAGAACATCTTCCTGCAGCCTCTTCCGCGCAGATGGTCCATGAAATCCAGGAGCAGTCTGCGGCCGATGCCGATGCCCTTCATCTGCGGGCGCATTATGTACATCATGAGCTCCGAATCGAATCCGCATTCGCCGCACATCGACAGCATGCGCTCGTCGGTATCGTATATCGCCTGGAGATCCCTGATCATCAGTGATGCGTCGTCACCCTCCGATCCGCCCGGGCCGCGGTCGGCGATGCCGCGGCAGCAGTCGCGGACGGTCTCGTCGCCGATGACGCCCCCCATGATGTAGCCGGCGATCGTCTCGTCGACATCAGCGATGCAGACGTAGGTGGTGCGTGCGAGGAGCTCGGCGAGGTAGGATTCGAAGATCATCTGCCTCTGATCGTCCGTGAGGGTGTAACCCCGCACGTCGCAGGTCAGGCTCATGATCTCCGCCATCTCCGGGATGTCGTCTTCTCTGAAGTTCCGGTAAACGGGTTCCATCGGATGGCCGAGGACTTAGGGCCGTATAAGTGGTTTTCCTCGGGACTGTACGACATCTGCCGAGCGGCAGAACCTGACGGGATCGCAGCCATGGGGGTTCGTGAGTCCGATTCCGAGGCGGATCCGTTGCAACTGCATTAAATAGCTTCCAAATGAATCCCCATCATCGATGAATATCCGAGGAGGAGACCCTATGGATCCTGATAAAACACACAAACTCACCAATGAAGTCGGTGCACCGATCGACAACAACGAGAACTCCATGACCGTGGGCCCCCGCGGCCCGATCGCGATGCAAGACGTGTGGTTGCTGGAGAAGATGGCGCACTTCAACAGAGAGGTCGTGCCCGAGCGCCGGATGCATGCCAAGGGCAGCGGGGCGTACGGGAGGTTCACGACCACACACGACATCTCCCGGTACACGAAGGCGAAGGTGTTCGAGAAGGGCAAGGAGACCGAGGTCTTCATGAGATTCTCCACCGTCGCCGGGGAACGCGGTGCAGCCGACGCGGTCAGGGACATCCGCGGATTCGCGATCAAGTTCTACACAGAGGAAGGCAATTGGGACCTGGTCGGCAACAACACGCCGGTGTTCTTCATCCGCGACGGCCATCATTTCCCCGACCTCAACCGCGTGGTGAAGCGCGATCCGCACACCAACATGCACTGCCCGCTCAGCAACTGGGATTTCTGGACCTCTCTGCCCGAGGCCCTCCACCAGGTGACCATCCTGATGTCCGACCGCGGGATCCCCGCCTCCTACAGACACATGCACGGCTTCGGCAGCCACACGTACAGCATGATCAACGGAGACGGCGAGCGCGTCTGGGTGAAATTCCATTTCAGGACCCAGCAGGGCATCAGGAACCTGTCGAACGAGGAAGCGTTTGCGGTCATCGGCAAGGACCGCGAGAGCCACCAGAGGGATCTGCTGGAAGCGATCGAGCGCGATGAGTTCCCTCGCTGGACCTTGCACATCCAGGTGATGACCGAAGAGCAGGCGCGCAAGCACCGGGACAACCCCTTCGACGTGACCAAGGTCTGGAGCAAGAAGGAATACCCCCTGATCGAGGTCGGAGTGCTCGAGCTGAACCGCACCCCCGCCAACTACTTCGCCGAGGTGGAGCAGTCCGCCTTCAACCCCGCGCACATGGTGCCCGGGATCGGCCCTTCCCCCGACAAGCTCCTCCAAGCGAGGCTGTTCTCGTACGGGGATGCGCAGAGGTACCGCCTCGGCGTCAACCACGACCAGATACCGGTCAACATGGCGAGATGCCCGGTCAACTCGTACCACCGCGACGGCATGATGCGCGTGGACGGCAACCACGGCGCCACCAAGGCCTACACCCCCAACAGCCTCGGCCTCTGGGTGGAGCAGCCCGAATACGCGGATCCGCGGCTCCGTATGGAAGGGGACCTCGGCAAGTACGAACCGCGGGACGAGCCGACCGACGACACCTATCGTCAACCGGGCGACCTGTTCAGACTCCTCGCCGAGGACAAGAAGGAGCTGCTGATCATGAACACCAAGGCCGACATGGGCGACATCGCCGAGGGCATCAAGTACCGCCATGCCGCGCACTGCTACCTCGCCGATCCCGAATACGGCAGGAGACTCGCCGAGGCGATGGGGCTGGACGCGGACAGGGTCGTCAAGCTGTCCGGGATGGAGCACGCCGACCTGCTGACGGCCACCTCCTTCTGAGCCGCCGCCGGCCGGGGGTTCCCCCGGCCGGTCAACGTCTTTTCCTGGCGGCCAGCCCCGTGTTGCGGGTCGCTTTGGTGTACACCGAGGAAGGTGCGCGCATGACGAACTTGGAGAAAGAAGCCGATCCCGTCTGTATCTTCTCGGGGACGGTCTTCTCCCGCCCGATCACGACTGACCTGCCTCCGGAGACGGCGTCGAGGAACCCGTGCCGGTCGGTCGCATCGCAGACCGTCACCACATTGCCCAGTTCGGAGAGCAGGTGGCCGTCGGTCCCGCCGGTGTACGACAGCCCGTGCCGGTCCGCCGCCTGCCGGGCCGCCAGGTTCCCGGCGCGGGTCATGCCGCTGCAGAGCACCTCGTAAGCGTCCAGCCTCCGGGCCAATCCGGAAGGTATGCGTCCCTTGGCGATGCAGGCCTCCAACCCCTTGTCCGAGCCGAGATACCCCATCGGATGGGCGGCGGATGTGACACAGCTCCTGCCTTCCAGCATATCCAGCAGCCCTTCGACGGTGCAATCCCTGAGCGCCAGCCAGGGGCACGGCGGCAGCCTCGGACGGATCTCCTTCTCCCAGAACTCCTCCAGCTCGTCCATCTCGTAGAAATACACGAGGATGTGCGGACCGTCGCTGGTGCTCACCTCGATCCCCGGGATCACCATCACCTCCGGATCGTCGAGGTCGATCCTCCCGAGCGTGCCGATCAGATTGTGGTCGGTCACCGCCAGGCCGGTGCGTCTCCGGCGGGCGAGCCTCATCAGGCTCCGCGCATCCGTGTAGGAATCGGAACAGTTGGTGTGGAAATGCATGTCGGCGTACAGGGCTCCGCACCCCGCCGCCTCCCGCCACCCCGTGACGTCATGCACCACCCTGGCGCTCATCTCCTGCAGAGCTCCCTCCAGATCCCCTCCGAGGCCTCCAGCAGCCCTTCGGTCCGCATGCCGACGATCTCGCCGTCCGCCACGAGCATGTCGCCTTGGCAGACGACCGTCTTGACGTTGGCCGGGGATGAGGAGTAGACGATGTTGGCGACGAGGTTCTCTTCGAGGGCCGGCCTCAGGTTGGGGGCCTTCCCGTCCAGGATTACCAGGTCCGCGTACTTGCCGACCTCCAACGAGCCCAGGAGGTCCTGCATGCCAATCGCCTTCGCTCCGTTGACCGTGGCGAAATCCAGGAGGTCCTGCGCGGAAGCCACCGTCGGATCCCATCTGCTCGATTTCTGAAGCAATCCCAGCGTCTTCATCTCCGACAGCATGTCAAGGCTGTTGTTGGTGGTGCTGCCGTCGGTGCCGATCGACACGTTGACCCCTTCGGCCATGTACTCGGGCACGGGCGCGACCCCGCCCGTGGCCAGCTTCATATTGGACACCGGGCACGTCGACACCGACATGCCGGCCTCGCCCATCAACCTGACCTCGTTCATGGTCACCCATGCCGAGTGGGCCGCGACGGTGTTGGGGCCGAGCACGCCCAGGTCCGCCAGCCACTCGGCGGGCCTGCGCCCGGTCTTGCGCTTGTGCTCGTTGACCTCTCCGCGCGTCTCGGACATGTGCAGCGTCAACGGCGCCTCGGCCTCACGGGAGAATTCGGCGGCCCGGGTGCAGGTCTCCTCGTTGCACACGTACACCCCCTGAAGGCCGACGCCGGGTATGATCTTCCGCCGCCCCGCGTACTTGTCGTGGAACCTCCTGCAGTTGTCCATGGGGTTGCCCGATTGGGTCGTGTGCTCCTGATCCAGCACGCACCAGCACAGCACTCCGCGCAGACCGCACTGGCCGACCGCCTCGGCGATGACATCCTCCGAATAATACATGTCCACGAAGGTCGTGGTCCCTCCGAGCATCATCTCCATGCAGCCGATCCTCGTGCCGATGTCGAGGTCCCTGTCGGTCCGGTCCGAATCGATCCTGAACACCTTGTCCAGGAACTCGCCGAACGGGAGGTCGTCGACGACGCCTTTCATCGTCGACATGGCCACATGGGTATGCGTGTTGATCAACCCGGGCATGACGATGTCGCCGGCGGCGGGGATCTCGACGTCGCCGGTGCCGTTGTACTCCCCGCCCACCTGCAGGATGGATTCGCCGTCGAACGCCAGATCGCCTCTGATCACGTCCCTGTCGGCGTTCTGCGTGACGATCCATGCATCCCTGATGACTGTTATCATGGGTCAGGACAGTCGTTGCACGATATTAACCGTTTCGCGAATGGATAAATTGGAAATAGGATGCGCCCCATAATCCGGGCGTGGCCTTCAGGATCACTTTTCTGGGAACGGGCGGCGGCAGGCACTCCGCCATGTATCAGACCCGGTGCACCGGCGGCATGCTCGTCGAGCACAGCGGCGGCCGCAACCTGCACATCGATCCCGGTCCGGGCGCACTCACGCAGATGCGTTGCATCCGCTACGATCCGGTCCGCACGGACTCCGTGCTCGTCTCCCATGCGCATCCCGACCATTACTCCGATGCGGAAGTGGTCATCGAGGGGATGACGTACGGAGGCTGGAGGCGGAGAGGCCACCTGTACGGCAGCCCCACCGTCCTGGAGGGGGCCGACGGGATCGGCCCCTGCATATCCCGGCACCATTTGGGCATGGTCGCGGGATCGACCCTGCTCAAACCGGGCGAGACCCTGGACATCGACGGCCTGAGGATGGATGTCTGCCGGGCTGAGCACAGCGATCCGACCAACACCGGGTACAGGTTCCACACGGGCAACGGGATCGTGTCCTATGTCAGCGACACCTGCTACACGGAGAGGATCGCCGACCAATACGCCGGATCGCGCGTCCTGATCCTGCCCGTGACCTGCCCCGAAGGCATGTGCATAAAACACCATATGTGCACCGACGACGCGATCGAGTTCATCAGACGCGTGCAGCCGGAGCTGACGATATTCACCCACCTGGGGATCGCCATGATCTGCGAAGGTCCGGACCGGCAGGCGGCGCTCGCCGAAGAACGTACCGGCTGCAGGACGGTCGCCGCCCGGGACCTCATGGTCCTCGACGTCGGCGCGCACGCCCTGTCCATCCGTGACGCCGAACGTTTCGAGGGGATCTGGATACCGCCTTCGGCTCCGGTCGACGAACGGTTCCTCTGACGGACGCGCCGTGACCCGGACGCGGCTTCGGACCGGACGCGGCCGCTCGAAACAATTTAAAGCCCGTACCGTGCATAACGGGACGATGAGCGTTGAATCCGCAGTGATGGAGAGGATAAAACCGACCGAGGCCGAGACCGCGTCCATAGCGCAGGTCGCCGAGGAGGTGATGTCCATGGTCAGGGAGCGCCTGGAGATGTACGATCTCGATCTCGAGGTCAGGCCCGTGGGGTCGTTCGCCAAAGGCACCCATCTCTCCGATCCGGACCTCGACATCTTCATCCTCTTCCCCGAGGGCACTCCCAGGAACACGCTGGAATCGATCGGGCTCAGCATCGGGGAGGATGTGCTCGGCGGCAGGCGCATGTACTCCGAGCACCCGTACATCAGGGGAGTTCACAAGGGCATAGACGTCGACCTGGTCCCGGGAGTGCGCATCAGCACCGCCGCGAGGATGCAGACCTCGGTGGACCGCACCCCTCTCCATACCGAGTACGTGCTTGCGAACATGGATGACGGGCAGAAGGACCAGACCCGTCTGCTCAAGGCGTTCATGAAGGGCATCGAGACCTACGGGGCCGAACCCAACACCAGGGGCTTCTCCGGATACCTGTGCGAACTGCTCATCCTGAGATACGGCGATTTCAGGAAGGTGCTCGAAGCCACCAAGGACTGGAAGGAAGGCACGGCCATCACCCTGGGCAAGAGGGGCCCTCCGATGATCGGGCCGCTGACCGTATACGACCCGGTCGACGAGAGACGCAACGTCGCGTCCGCCGTCCACATCGACACCATGTCCCATTTCATCGTCGCCGCCCGGGCGTACCTCGACCGCCCCTCGGAGAGGTTCTTCTTCCCGGCGGAGCGGGAGCCCCTGTCCCGCGAGCAGCTCCGGGCCAAGGCGGTCGAACACGAGTCCCGGCTGATCACGGTCATCTTCGACAGGCCGGATGTGATCGAGGACAACCTTTACTCCCAGCTCTGGAAGACGCAGCGCGCGCTCGCCAAGAAGCTGAACGACTTCGATTACAACGTGCTCCGCGTCATCCACGAGATGGACGAGGAGCACCTGGTCATCGTGTTCGAGCTGGAGAGGGACTTCCTGTCCAAGACCCATAAGCACGTCGGGCCGCCGGTGTATGTCCGGGCCGCATCGTCGTTCCTGTCGAAATGGCAGGATAACCCGTACGGCCGGCCGTTCATCGACGACGGCTGCTGGAACGTCATCACCGAACGTCTTTACTTCACGGCACGCGAGATGATCATCGACGAGGCCGCCATCGCCGGCATCGGCCGGGAGATCGATCCCGGCACCATGGAGGTCCGAGACCATGAGAGCACCCTCGGCCTCACCGCACCGGCGTTGCTGACCGAGTTGCTGGATCCGCTGCCGAGCTGGGAGTTCTGAATCTGTCCGAGCGGCGGGGACGGTGACGGATCATCCGAAGAACGGCGGATTGACGAACACCACGCAGAAACCCAATGCCAGGCAGAGGAAGAGGAAATAATTGGCATACATCGTCTTGCCGTCGAGGAGGTCCGGCCTGAACCTCAGGACCAAGAGGATCCTCTTGAGCGCGAACATGAGCGCGAACGACATGAAGGTCACGGGTATCCACATCCAATCGATGCCGGACATGCTGCACATGGCGGCGGAGGCGATGCCGAACAGTATCGCGATCACCGAGATGACGCCCAGGATCTTGGTTCCGTGGATGTCCTTGTAGATGAACTCGCGCTCGTCGAATGCTTCGGGCTTGAACTCGTATTCCTCTTTGGGTTCTTCGACCACGCGCTTCTTCTTAGCCATCGGTATCTGATTCCGAACCTTGCATATAAACGTTTACGTGCACGCGTGAGCGTCGGAATGACGGTTGCCGGGGTTTCGGCCCATTCGGCGACCCCTCCGTATTCTGCTTAAATACCTAAACCCGCCTATCAACATATAGTGATGAGATAATGGCCGGAAAGACCTTAGAAGACATCCCCGGTGTGGGGCCCGCGATCTCCGAAAAACTCCGCGAGGCAGGATACAAAGACCTCATGGCTATCGCGGTGGCCTCGCCGAAGGATCTGGCCGAGACGTGCGAGCTCGGAGAGAAGAAGGCCATGGACATCATAGAAGGTGCGAAGCTCTGTGCGGACATCGGCGGTTTCGAGACCGGCGATACCATCATGGAGCGCCGCAAAGCCATCTCCAAGCTGACCACGGGCTCCCAGGCGTTCGACGAGCTGCTGAACGGAGGATTGGAGAGCCAGTCCATCGTCGAATTGTATGGGGAATTCGGAAGCTGCAAGACGCAGGTCTGCTTCCAGCTGGCGGTCAACGCCACCTTGCCCGAGGAACTGGGCGGCCTCGATTCGGACGTGCTCATGATCGACACGGAGAACACGTTCTGGCCGGAGAGGATCGTGCAGATGGCGAATTACCTCGGCGTGGACCCCGACGAGACCCTCAAGAGGATCCATGTCGCGCGTGCCTTCAATTCGCAGCATCAGGTCCTGTTGGTCGACAAGGCCATGGAACTCGCGCAGACCAAGAAGATCAGGCTCATGATCGT
>JAAYAP010000063.1 GCA_012719315.1 Methanobacteriota archaeon | reverse complement strand
CGGTTTCCTGGCCGTGTTCATCTTCGACGTGCTCCTCAAGTACTTCTATCAGCCGGAATGCTCCTGCAACTCGTGCATCGATCACCATTCCCACGACATAACCTCAATTTCAGCCTTCGTGGGCCTGGCCATACACGCCTGTTTCGACGGTTTGGCGCTCGCATCGGCCTTCATCATCGGCACCGAGGTCGGCGTGACCGTGCTGATCGCCCTGTGCATCCACAAGGTCGTGGTCGTGTTCTCGCTGTCGTCCACGTTCCTGATGTCCAGCCGCAGGCAGAGCGCCTGGAAGTACCTCCTGGCGTTCTGTCTGATCTCGCCGGTCGCCGCCGTCGTGTCCTACCTGGTCCTGGGCGGGGTCGGCGTGCAGTGGACGGGCATCGCCCTCGCGTTGTCCGCCGGGATATTCGTGTTCGTGACCCTGTGCAACATGGTGCCGGAGTCATTCCACAGGGAGGAGTACAGGCTGGGCTCGCTCGGCTTGCTCCTCCTGGGCATCGTCACGGTGGTCGCCGTGGTCGCCGTCACCGCCATGTTCGGCGGGCATCTGCACTGAACCGCGTCCGGACCCGCGTCGGCAACATCAGCTGAAAGCCCTGTTGCTGTTGCGTATCAGCAGATAGATCAGGATGGGCGCGCCGATCAAAGCGGTTATGGCCCCGACCGGCAGCATGATCGGGTTCATCAGATCCTTGGCGATGATATCGGCCACGACCAGGATCAGCGCCCCCGTGACCATCGACGCAGGGAGCAGATGACGCATGTTGCCGCCGACGAAGATCCTGGAGATCTGCGGAGCCAGCAGGCAGATGAAACCGATCGCCCCCACGAAACTGACGGCGACGGCCGTGGAGAAGCATGCGAGGATGATCGAGGCCATCCTCACCCTTCCCGTGTTCACGCCGAGAGCCGTGGCCGTGTCGTCGCCCATGCGCATGATGTCGATGTCCCTGGCAAGGAACCTCGCCGCGATCAGCGTGAGGACCATCGTGACGATCACGAAAGGAACCTGTCGGATCATCGCACCGTTGAGGTCGCCGACCGCCCAGAAGACCACCGCCTTGACGGCGTCCGCGTCGCCGAAGTACTGCATGATCGTGTTGGCGGCACTGAAGAGATACGACAGCGATACGCCGATGAGGATCATCGTGACCGCCGACATGCTCCTCCTGGACGAGACCGTCAGGATTATCGCCGCGGGTATCAGAGAGAAGAGGAACGCGTTGACGATCGTGCCGTAGATCCCGGATACGGCGGTGATGCCCACGATGATCGACATGCCGGCTCCGAAGGCGGCGCTGGACGAGACCCCGAGCGTGTACGGCGTGGCCAACGGGTTCTTCAGTATCGTCTGAGTGATGCAGCCGCCGATCGAGAAGATGCCGCCCACGAAAACCGCCATCAGCACGCGCGGCGCATAGACCCGCATGACGATCGCCTGCGTCTTGGAGGGTACGTCGAACCACTCCGGGACGATCTGGTTCAGGAACGTCTGGTAGACCTGCAGGGGAGTGATGTTGGTGGAGCTGATGGTGACGGAATAGCCCGCGAGCAGCAGCAACGCCGTCGCGATGATGAGCGTGTACAGCACGCCCCTGGTATGGACTGCTCTGATCGACTCGCGATCCGGATCCGCTGCGATCCCACCCAAAGCGTTGGATCTCGTCATCACCATGCTCCGATTCGTCGTGGATCGGAGCGGGCGGGGCCTCCCCCGCCCGCGTCATCAGGATCCGGTGTACACGAACACGCCGTTCATCTTCACGTCGTAATCCTCGATCCCCATCCAATCGACGTACTCGTTGTGCATGACGATCGGATCGATGGCTGAATACACATCGGGATTAATTATGTTGCCCATGTAAGCCGCCAGGAGGATGCCTCCGGTGCAACCGTTCCTGAAATCCCCGGCGATCATGACGATGTGCTCATCGTAGAGGAGATCGCGACTGCTCGCGTTCGCCCAAGCCGCCTCGATCTCGGTCCAGTCGTCGACGGTGTACCCGTGATCCGGGACGCCTGCATTGGTGGCACCGCCGTATGTGTACTTGACCATGTGCAGGAAGAAGTAATCGACGTGCACGTCAGGATCCTCGTTGAACACCGCGTCCACCTGCACGACCGCCGAGCCCGAACCCCCGTCTATGTCGAGCACCTCGAGGATATTCACGCCTCCGGCCAGATTCACCGCCTGTCCCAAGGGATCACCGCTCTTGTACAGAGTGACCGTGTTTACCGATCCGTTGATGAAATACTGGTTGGGAAGATAATTGCTCATGCCTATGACAGGCTTGTCCGCATCGGGGATCGAATCGGCCAGATCCAGCATCGCATCCCTGTAGTCGAGGACCCAGTTGGTGTAGGCTTCGGCGCGTTCGACGTTGCCGAAGATGTACCCCGCCTTCAGGATGCCCTGGATGAAGTTGGACTTCTGCGTGTTGATCAGATCGGGCACGTAGAGCCCGAGATAGAGTACCTCGCAGTCGACGATCTTCTCCCGCTTCTCTTCGTATTTAGCCACTGTGGAGGGGGCGAAGATCAGGAGGACGTCCAGGTCCATGCTGTTGATCATATCATAGTCCGGCTCGCTCATGTTGACCATGTTCTCCAACACGTCCTGCTGAGCTTGGTTGAAATAGAAATCCTTGCAAAGGAAGGGGGCGTTATCGACCGCCACGACCTTGTCGCCCTGCCCGAGGATGAGCATCATCTCGACGTTCGTGAAGTACTCGGCGCCGATCCTCTCTATGTTCAAATCGATGTCGCGTTCATTCTGGGCGCCGTCCAGGAACCACAGGTGCGTCGCCGTGCCGTCGGCGATGACGCGGATCTGCTCCACATCCCTGGCATCGATGACGCCGTCGTTGTTCGCATCGGCGAACCTCAGGCTCATCCGGCTTTCCAAATCCTCGATCTTGGCCGTATCGTCCGCGGCCACGGCCGCGATGTACTCCTCGACCAGATCCGCGTCTTTGTTGTCAACCCTGCCATCCTTGTCGGCGTTGCCGAAGATCTCCAACTCCACGTCGATCGGATTGTCGGAATCCCGGTCGGTGAGGAGATACACTGCTGTTGCTCCGGCCGCGACCAGGACGATGACCGCGATCGCCGCCCCTATCTTGACGTTCATGCACAGGGGATGCCGTACAGATATATAAACATACGATTATCAGAAAGGTAACACGAAGTGCAAAGCTATAATACATTAGTGCATAATTACGACTCATGCGGTTGAAGATGGAGGGCGTCGAATTCAGTTATGGCAGCAACGCCGTCCTCCGCAACGTGGGGCTGGAATTGCATCCTTCCGAGATCCTCGGCATACTCGGACCCAACGGTTCGGGCAAGACCACGCTCATACGCTGCATCAACGGCATACTCACGCCTCAGCAGGGCAGCATCGCCCTCGATGCCGAAGAGGTGCGCTCGCTGCCCCGGAAGGATGTGGCTAAGAATATCGGCTACGTCCCCCAGAACTCCTCGATGGACAGCGGATCGCCGAACGTCTTCGAAGTCGTGCTGATGGGCAGGCGACCGCATGTCAAATGGGAGTTCGGCGAGAAGGACGAGGAGATCGCCTGGAAGGCTATGGAGGAGATGGACGTCAAGGAGTACGCCGCCACCGAGTTCTGCAACTTGAGCAGCGGTCAGGCGCAACGGGCGCTCATCGCCAGGGCCATCGCCCAGGAGGCGAAGATCCTGCTGCTCGATGAACCGACCAGCAACCTCGACGTGAAATACCAGATCGAGGTGATGGACACCATCCACCATCTGGTCCACGAGAAGCGGATCGCCGCCTGCGCGATCATCCACGACCTCGACCTGGCCATGAGATTCTGCGACAAAGCGGTTCTGCTGCACGAAGGGATCATCGCCGCGGCAGGCCCCACGCGCATGGTGCTCACTCCCGACAACATCCGGAAGGTCTACGGCGTGGAAGCCGTGATCGACGAATCGTATCATCGGCCGAGGGTCCTGATCATCTGACGAGCGGATCGGGAACACGGCCCTCGGACGGAGAGGATGGCATTCAGACGGCTTGAGCATGATCCGACACTGCAATCGACGGCGGACCTCTCGGTGCGCAAGAAATGGTAGAAGTGCTCCCAACGGGATTTGAACCCGTGTCGAAGCCTCGAGAGGGCTTCATGATTGGCCGCTACACTATAGGAGCTGTAGGCCCACCGATACATAGCTGATTAATAAATATTTCGAAAGACCGGCCGCGGACTCCCGCTCCGACCGGCCCGTGAGGCCCTGTCGGACCGGGCGGCGGATGACGATCCCCGTCCCTCATACCGTGCCGGGCGCGATCTGCGGATATGGCGGTTGCCTGCGCTTGTGCGCGGTCGACGCCATCCTCTCCCGCATATCCGCCACTCCTGTAACCGGGACCCCGGTGAGACCGGAGATCGCCTCATCGTCCATGGAACGCATCAACCCCTCGAGGACACGGTCCAGATCCCCGTACGGCATGCCGAGCTCCGCCTCGTCGGTCTGGCCCTCCCAGAACCCGGCGGTCGGTACCCTGTCGATGATCGCCGCGGGGACTCCGAGGCATTGCGCCAGTTGACGGACCTGCGTCTTGTACAGATCGGCCAACGGGCGTATGTCGGCCGAGCCGTCGCCGAATTTCGTGAAATACCCCGTCAGGAGCTCGCTCTTGTTGGAGGTCCCGATCACGAGGCTCCCTTTCCTGCGGGCGATGCCGTACAGCACCACCATCCTGCATCTGGCGGAGATGTTGCCCGATTCGACGGGATCCGTGCATCCGGCCGGCAGCATCCGCGCGAATGCGTCCACGGCGGGCTGTATATCGGCTTCCGTGTAATCCATGCCCCAATCGGAACAGAGGCTCCGGACCGTTTCGCGGTCCTCGGCGGGCGTGGCGGCGACCGGCATGAAGACGCAGGCGACCTTGTCGGCGCCCAATGCCTCGATGCACAGTTTGGCGACGGTGACGGAATCCAGACCGCCGCTGAGTCCGATGACGACTCCTTCGCATCCGGTCCCCTCCACGGCCTCTTCCACAAAACGGACGAGCTGTCTCACGTCATCCTCGCCTATCCTGCGCAGCTCGATGCCTGCCATGGCCGTATGATTAGAGTTTATATAGAAATACATGCGCTCCCGCCGGTGTGCGCCGCCGCGTGAACGAGGGGCTGTCCGGAATCAATAGATATATCCAGAAAGCCATCCACTGCCATGGGCGTGAAGATTGCTCTCTGTCAGATGAAGTCGACGGACGACGATGTGGGCGCGAATCTGGACAGCATCAAACGGTCGATGACCCATGCCGACGCCGACCTCTACGTCTTCCCCGAGCTCTTCCTATCGGGCCCGGATGCGGATCATGCGGCCGCGAAAGAGGATGTCGAGTTCGCCGTGGACAGGATGTCCGTATGGTGTTCGGAGAAGGATGTCGCCCTGGTCTTCGGAGCGCCGTCGTACGTCGGCGGGACCGTGAGGGATTCGGTTTACTTCGTGACGCAGAACGGGGCCGTCCGTTACGACGGGCTGCATCTGCCCGAGGAGAACCGTGCTTTCACGCGGGGGAAGGGTCCGGCCGTCGCCGATTTCAAAGGCATGAGGTTCGGCCTCCTCCTGGGCCACGACCTGTTCTTCCCCGAGCTGACCCGTTTCTATGCGGAGAACGGCGTCCGCGTGAACATCTGCCTCGCGGCATCGGCCGGCAGAGACCTGGAGCTGCAGGACCGTTTGCTCAACGCACGCTCGTTGGAGTGCCTCGCGTATACCGTCTTCGCCAACGGGCTCGGTGCGCACGGAGCCGGCCGCTCCCGTCTGATCGGGCCGCTGGGCGATACCCTCTTCGAGGCGGACGGACGGGAGAGCATCGACTGCGTGTACGTGGACGACGAGGTCGTGTCCAAAGCCCGCGGCGTCCGCCGGCATCTCGCGGAACGCAGACGCGACATCCTCTGGCGGATCTGATCAGTAATCGCCGAGATCGCTCATCCGCACGTATCTGGCGCCCAACCACCCGGCCAGTCTGGCCGCGTCCTTCTTGCCGGTGTGCCCGAATCCGGAGTCGATCACCGTCCACGTGGTATCGGGGAACTCCATGGCTGCGGTCAGCTTCTTCAGCTCGGACAGCGGCTGGGCGCCGCGGACTATCGGCACATTGCCCTGACCGTCGGTGATGATCACGACATGCCTTTTCTCGTCCGGGTACTTCCTGGCATGGTTGACCAGATACGCCCCGGCGTTCATCAGCGCCAGGTTCAGCGGCGTGGCATCCCCGACGGGTGCCTTCTCCAGGGTGCTGCAGATCGTCTCGACCGAGTGGGTGAACGGGACGGCGATGTCCGCGTTGTCCGCCCTGAACGTCATCAGCGCGACCCTGTCCCTCTTGATGTAGCTCTCGGCGAGCATCGCTCTGATCGCCTCCTGGATGATGCTCATCATGTTCCCCACGGCCAGCGAGCCGCTGACGTCGACCATGAAGAGGAACGCGTTCGAATCGCGTCTGATCCTAACTTTGTCACGTATGTCCTGCGGTTTGATGACCACCCGGGAGCCGTCGGGAGACCTGGTGCGCTGATAGGGGGCCGCCTCGCGGATCGTCGCCCCGAAGGCGGGGTCGACGGGTTTGCCGTCGGGGATCCTGTCCCCCCTCTGCCTGCCTCTCCGGATGCCCGAGGCCCGGGAGGTCGTGCGCTTGCCGGCACCCACGATGTCGTGCAGACGCAGATTCTCGAAGGTGGCTATGCATTCGATCTCCTCCCTGATCTCCTCGAACAGGGTGTCCACCTCCTCGGGATCCTCCTCGCCCGCCGCGAACGCGTCGGGCGCGACGGCCTCGTCGTACACGTCGTACGCATCGTAATCCACCAGGACCTCCTCGGGATCCTCGGTGCATTCGACGTCGGAACGGACCTCCTCCTCGGCTTCAACCTCTGCCGTGCCGTCGTCCGTATCGTCCGTTGCGGCGGCGGACTTCCAAGCCCTGTGCGAGAGGCACATGACCGCCGCGTCCTTCAGGTCCTCGTCACCGATCTCCGTTGCCATCCTCAGGGCCGCCAGCGCCCTGGCGGTCCTGGCCACGGAGATCTCGCCGCGATGCCCTCTCGCTTCCAGCTTGGCGCAGATCTCGGCGATCCTCAGGGCCGTTGCGCGTGTGATCCCGATCCCGCCGATGATGCTCCCGGCCGCACGGATGCGCTCGACGGTCGCGGTGTCCTCGCGGGCCTCCGCATCGGAAGAGTCATCGCCGAGTCCCAACACGGCCGCCGCTATGTCCGCCCTGGTCTCCGCATCCCGCTCCGGGATGATGCTGACGCAGATGTCGAACCGGTCGGCGACGGATGCGGACAGCTCCCCCTCGATCGGATCCATGGTCGCCAGCAGCGTCGTGTCGACGGAGTACTCGGCCGATACCGCCCCCCGTTCCAGCTTGACTTCGCCGGAGAGGACGCATTCCGTGACCGAGCTCAGGATCTTCGGATCGAGGAGGTTGGCATTGTCGATATGGAGAAGATTGCCGTCGGCGCGGCTCATCAACCCCTTGGAGACCTCTTTGCGCCCGGCTTTGATCGTCGCCTCCATGTCCAACCCGCCGAACATGTCCTCCTCGGTGATGTTCTGCGGGACCTCGACCAGCTTCCGGTCGGGGATTATCCGGGAGAACGAGCGGACCAGCACGCTCTTGGCCGTGCCGGACGGGCCTCGTATCAGCACTCCTTTTATGTCCGGGTCGACGGCGGCGCACATCAACGCCTTCTTGGCGAGCTCCATGCCCCGCACGGCCGAGAAAGCGGCCCTTCTCATGACAGGCTCCGGAGGAAATCCTCCAGTTCCCTCCTGTCGAAGCTGGCGTTCTCGAAGGGACGCCGCCTCACCCGGTGCTCCAGGACCAGGGGGGCGACGGCGGCGAGATCCTCTTTGACGACCGCGCCCCTGCCCTCGAAGGCCGCATTCGCCCTGGCGGCCCTGATCAGCGTGATATCCGCCCTCATCCCCTCCATGTCGAAATGCACGGCGATCTCCGAGGCCGCGACCACGATGTCCATGCCGACCTCGACGTCGTCGAGCCTCTCGCGGGCCAGGCGTATCCTCTCCGAGAGGTCCTCGGTGGTCTCGGAGCAGGACTCGGTGTAAGCCGCCGGATCGCGGTCGAAGTCCAGTCTGCGCATCACGACCGCCGCTCTGCGGTCCACCGACCGTTCCCCTGCGACCTCGACGCACAGTCCGAACCGGTCCAGGAGCTGCGGCCTGAGCTCGCCTTCCTCGGGGTTCATCGAGCCCACCAGGATGAATTTGGAAGGATGCGAGAAGGACACGCCCTCCCGCTCGACGTAGTTGGTGCCCATGGCCGCCGAATCCAGCAACAGGTCCACGATGTGGTCCTCCAGCAGATTCACCTCGTCCACGTACAGCAGGTTCCGGTTGGCCTGCGCCAAGACACCGGGTTCGAATCGCCTCCGACCGGTCTGGAGGACGTGCTCGAGATCCATGGTCCCGACGATGCGGTCCTCCGTGGCGCTCAACGGGAGCTCGACCACACGCATCGGGACGATGACTGTGTTGAACTCCCCCGAAGCCAGCTTCTCGGCGCATTCCGGGCACATATTGCCGGTATCCGCCGGATCGCAATGGAATGGGCAGCCCTCCATCTGCTCGGTCTCCGGCAATACCTGTGCCAAAGACCTTATGGCCGTGGATTTGGCAGTTCCTTTCTCGCCCCTCACAAGCACGCCGCCGATGCCCGGGTCGATGATGTTGAGCAGCAGCGCCCTTTTCATCTCGTCCTGACCGACTATCGCCACAAATGGGAAAAACACATGATTCTCGGATGGCATTATATCGGCTTCGTATTATCCTATGCATTAAAAACAATATATACGGTTGGATGTTACTACCCATTAGACGCATTCCTCTGGGCGCGGATATCCGGAAGAACACGACCGTCTGGACGGGATCCTGCGACGCGCATCCGCAAACAGTTATAAACGAGGAGCAATTAACGGTCATTGAGCCGAGATAGCCCAGCCCGGTAAGGCGCGAGCCTGGAAAGCTCGTGGGAATCTTCCCTCGGGAGTTCGAATCTCCCTCTCGGCGCCATTCTCATAATGTTCTGCGATGTCTGTCCGGAGACACGGACTCCGTCGGGCCTGCGTCGATGTCCTCTCCGATCCCGCGGGACGATTCAAGAGCATAGAACATCCGGCCGGTGCAGGTTGGAGCCTGTCCCGACCGGAATAAGGTGTTTATGGACGACCAATGATTGGAGGAAACCAATGCCAATTCGGTCGACATTGCGTCCGAACCGGATGTTGAGGACTGGTAGGGACGACTTATCATCGCCGATGCGGGCCGTGAGGTTCAGCCCGACGGGAGGCTTGGAGATACGGGATGTCAATCCATCCCGCTCCTCCCGCCATCCGGGATCCGACCAGACGGCGCAAGGCGATGCTGTCATGCATCACTGCGGCCCGCAGGACGCTAGATGCACAGACATTGAATATCAATTTCCCGATAGTATATATAAGGTTCCATTGCCGTCCCTTCTCACGACCTTGTGCGCTCCTGCATTCCCCGCACGATCGTGCCGTACGGACCCCCGTCGGCGACGTGCCCGGATCGCGACTTGCATCGCATGCATGCCGGCATACGGGCGATTGCATATGTGTTGTTTAAATAATATAATATAATTAAACCGTTAGTTATGGTCGTGGTGAAATCATGTTGGTGAATGCAGAGCTCTACGTAAAGGATCTCCCTGGACAGCTGGTGGGTTCATTGGAACCCATCTCGATGGTCAACGGGAACATCGTCGGGGTCGTCCATAACCGCGACAGGATAATCAACCACAGGATCTGCGTCAATGTCACCTTCGAGGTCGACAACAATGACGACCTGGAGAAGCTCAAGAACGTCTGGAAGGCCAGGGATGTGCTCATCGACTCGATCGGGTCCGTGTACAAGACGGCGTCCATGGAGTACCTGCTCCTGGGGCTGTTCAACGCCTCTTATGTGGAGGAGTTGATCGAGAAGGCCGCGGAGACCGTGCCTTTCGAGTCGGTCGACGTGAGCTACTCGACGGCCAATCACACCAAGACGCGCACGGCGATGATCACGGTGGAGGTGCTGAACGAAGACGACCTCGACAAGCTGAACCTGATCCTCGAGGAATCCTGCCGGGAGGAAGGCATCGTCTACATCAGGGGGCTTTGAAATGAGGGTGCTGATATCAGGATTCGGAACGGTCGGTCAGGGATTCGCGGAGGTGGTCGCCTCGAGGCAGGATTTCTTCCGCGAGAGATACGGGAAAGAGGTCAGGATCGTCTGTGCGATGGATTCCAAGACCTATGCGTCCGATCCAGACGGCTTGGATCCTCTGGAATTGGTCTCGGTCAAGAACACCGCGGGCAGAGTCGGCCGGAACACCTACGAGGATTCCGTCAAGGTCATGGACTCGGTCGACTACGACCTCCTGGTGGAGGTCAGTCCCACCGATGTGCTGACGGGAGGCGTCGGATTGACCAACATCGTGCACGCCTTGGAATGCGGGAAGGATGTGATTACCGTCAACAAAGGCCCTCTGGCCCTGAAATTCCCGGAGCTGATCGGCCTGGCCAGGAAGAACAGGTGCAAATTCCGATTCGAGGGATCGGTCGGCGGCGCCATGCCGATCATCAACCTCTGCCACGAGAACCTCATGGGCGAGCGCATCAAATCGATACGCGGCATATTCAACGGCACCTGCAACTACATACTCAGCAAGATGGACAGCGGCCAGCCTTTCGAGCAGGCACTCAGGGAGGCGCAGCAGATGGGATATGCGGAATCGGACCCCGCCAACGACATAGAGGGGTACGATGCCGCCTGCAAGGTCGTGATCCTCGCCAATTCGGTGTTCGGGAGGAACGTGACCTTCTCCGATGTGAATGTCACCGGCATAAGCTCGATCACCAGCGAAGCCGTCGCTCTGGCCGCGGCGAACAACATGGTCATCAGACTCATCGGCGAGGTGTCGGACAGCAAGCTGGAAGTGTCGCCGAGGTTGATACCCAAAGGGCATCCCCTCGGCATCTCCGGCACATTGAACGCCGCGCAGATCCTCTCGGATCTCGCCGGACCCATCGCGATCACCGGTCGCGGAGCGGGGCGCAAGGAGACCGCCTCGGCTATACTGAGCGATCTGATCGCGATAATGGATGCAAGGAAGTGATGTGCATTGAAACGATCGGTTGTCATGTATGATACGACATTGCGTGACGGGGCGCAATCGGAGGGCATCGCCTTCTCCGTGGAGGACAAGCTGGAGATACTCGATGCGCTCGACGGGTTCGGCGTCGGGTTCGTCGAAGGAGGTTGGCCCGGATCCAACCCCAAGGATGACGAGTTCTTCGAGAAAGCGGGCGAGCGCAAGCTCAAGAACACCGAGCTGACCGCTTTCGGAAGCACCTGCAGGCACAGCATCGACGCCGCAGACGATGCCAACCTCAAAGCGTTGGCCGCCTGCTCGGCGGAATGGTGCTGCATCTTCGGGAAGACCTGGGATTTCCAGGTGGAGGTCGCACTCCGCATACCGCTGGAGGAGAATCTCCGGATGATCGAGGACAGCGTGCGGTTCCTGAGGGAATCGGGCAAGAGGGTCATGTTCGACGCGGAGCATTTCTTCGACGGATACAAATCCAATCAGGAGTACGCCCTCGAGGCCTTGGGCGCGGCGGTCAAAGGCGGTGCCGAGTGGCTCGTCCTGTGCGACACCAACGGCGGGTCGATACCCGCGGAAGTCAAGCTGGCCACCGAGGATGTCAAGAAGACCTTCGGCGATGTCAAGGTGGGCATACACTGCCACAACGATTCCGAGCTGGCGGTCGCGAATTCGCTCGCCGCCGTCGAAGGCGGGGCGGAGATGGTGCAAGGCACGATCAACGGCATCGGCGAGAGATGCGGCAACGCGAACCTCTGCTCGGTCATGGCCAATCTGTCTTTGAAGATGGGTTGCGAGATCTGCGCCAAGGACCTTACCGGGCTCACGGAGCTCTCCAGGTTCGTGGGGGAGGTCTGCAACTGCTCGCCCTCTCCGGGATTGCCGTATGTCGGCGAGAAGGCTTTCGCCCACAAGGGCGGGATGCACGTCTCGGCCATGGCCAAGGACTCCCGCACCTACGAGCACATCACGCCCGACACGGTCGGCAACAAGCGGAGGATCCTGATCTCCGACATGTCCGGCAAGGCCAGCATCGATTCCAAGATGCGGGAGTTCGGCATAGACTTGTCCGATACCGAGAGCCGGGAGGTCCTGAACAGGATCAAGAGCCTCGAAGCCATGGGTTACGAGTTCGAAGGCGCCGACGCGAGCTTCGAGCTGTTGGTCAGGAGGCTCAAGGACGAATGGGAGCCGCCGTTCAGGGTCATCGGCTTCAGGCTGTTCATGGATGATGTCGGCGACAGCACGATGATCTCGGAGGCGAGCGTCAAGGTCGAGGACTTCCAAGGCAACGTCGAACACACCGCCGCCGACGGGCACGGTCCCGTGAACGCACTGGATAACGCGCTCCGCAAGGCACTGTCCCGGTTCTTCCCCATCATGGAGGACATCAGGCTGACCGATTACAAGGTGCGGGTGCTGGACGAGAAATCCGCCACGGCGGCGAGCGTCAGGGTGCTGATCCGATCCACGGACGGCAAGAACAGCTGGACCACGGTCGGGGTCTCGGAGAACGTCATCGAGGCCTCCATGCACGCTCTGGTCGATTCGATCGAGTACGCCATGCTGAAAGCAGGCGACAAACCTAAGAAGTGAACACTAATGAACAGGACAATCATCACCTTGGTCGGCAAGGACAACATCGGCATCATCGCCGCGGTCTGCAACTACTTCGCCGAGAACGACATAAACATCCTCGATATCAGCCAGACCACGGTCCAGGAATTCATCAACATGATGATGATCATCGATATGACACACTACAAGAAGAACTTCAAAGAGCTGACCGAGGACCTTGACGCGGTAGGCGAGAGGATCGGCGTCAAGATCAAAGCCCAGCAGGAAGAGATCTTCTACATGATGCACAGGATCTGATGCGGATGTTGGAGATGAGAGAGGTCTTCGAGACCAACAGCATGATTTCCAGCGAGAATCTGGATGTCAGGACCATCACCATGGGCATCAGCCTCCTCGATTGCATCGACTCGGACCTGGACGCCCTGTGCGAACGGATCCACGAGAAGATCGTCGGGTGCGCCAAGGACCTGGTCAGGGTCGGCGACGAGGTCGGCCTCGAGTTCGGGATACCGGTGATCAACAAACGGATCGCGGTCACGCCGATCGCCCTCGTAGGGGCTTCGGCCTGCCGGACCTCCGACGACTTCGTCAGGATCGCCGAGACGCTCGAGCAGGCGGCCACGGATGTGGGGGTCAATTTCATCGGCGGATACTCGGCACTGGTCCAGAAGGGCATGACCGTGGCGGAGGAGCTGTTGATCCGCTCCATACCGAAGGCACTGAAGCTCACCGAGCATGTCTGCAGCTCGGTCAGCCTGGCCTCCACCAAGACGGGCATCGACATGGATGCCGTCCGGCTCATGGGCACCATCATCAAGAAGACTGCCGAGGAGACGCGGGACCGCGATTCGATCGGCTGCGCCAAACTGGTGGTCTTCTGCAACCCGGTCGACGACAATCCGTTCATGG
This sequence comes from Methanobacteriota archaeon, assembly GCA_012719315.1. GTDB lineage: Archaea > Thermoplasmatota > Thermoplasmata > Methanomassiliicoccales > Methanomethylophilaceae > Methanogranum. Next base: position 111 of record JAAYAP010000063.1, on the reverse strand, counting down.
CCGGCGCATACCACGGCGTCACCGAGACCGATACGGTGATCAACGTCGGCGTCAGCGGACCGGGCGTGGTCAAGACCGCGGTGTCCAAAGTCAGAGGCGCGGATTTCGAGG
>JAAYAP010000010.1 GCA_012719315.1 Methanobacteriota archaeon | reverse complement strand
GTTCGCCCGCGGCCGCGGCCGATTGCATCCCGGTGAACGCCTGGGCCATCTGCGACAGCGGCTGTGTGAACAGCCGCACGTAGATCATGAAGGCGACGATCACGCCGATGGAGATCCGTCCGTCGATCACCATCGCCGCACCGACGACGCAGACCATCACGTAGCCGAAGTTGCCGATGAAGTTCATCAGCGGCATCATCAGGCCCGAGAGGAACTGGGACATGAACGCGCTGCGCGCGAGTTCGTCGTTGATCCCGTCGAATCTCCCGGCGGCCTCGTCCTGCCCGTTGTACATCATGACGATCTCGTGGGCCGAGTAGATCTCGGCGACATGCCCGTTCATGTTGCCGAGGTTCTTCTGCTGGATGCCGAAGTGCTTCTGCGAGTACTTCATGATCCGCGTCATCAGCAGGAAGCCGGCGACGCTCGACAGCACCGTCACCCCGGCCAGGACGGGGTTGGTGTACACCATCATCACCAACGCGCCGAACAGCATGGTTATCGAGGTGATCAGCGATCCGATGCTCTGGTTCATCGACTGGCCCAGGGTGTCCACGTCGTTCGTGGCGCGGCTGAGCACATCCCCGGTGCTGGAGGTGTCGAAGTACCTCAGGGGGAGGCGATTGATCTTCCTGGAGATCTCGGTGCGGAATTTGGAGGCCATCCGCTGCGACACCGTCGCCAGGATGTAGTTCTGGACGAAGGTCAGCACCGTGCTGGCCGCATACACCGCGATGAGGAACAGCCCGATCGCCCACACCGCTTCCATGTCGACGGCGCCCGATGCCAGGCCGTCGACGATCAGATCGGTGAGGTCCTTCAGCTTGTTCGGCCCGATCAGGGTCAGGATCGTGCCGACCATCGCGAACACGAGCGCGATCCAGACCGCGATCCTGTACCTGCCCATGTGGAAGAAGATCCCCTTCCAGGCCTCGGAGAACGACTTCGGCTTCTCCACGACCATGTTGCGGCCGCCGTGCCCTCTGCCCCCGCTCATGCGATCAACTCCTCTTCGGAGAGCTGGGAGTAGGCGATCTCGCGATACACCTCGCTGCTCTTCATCAGGTCGCCGTGGGTGCCGATGCCGACGATGCGGCCCTTGTCGAGGACGACGATGGTGTCGGCATCCATGATCGTGCCGATCCTCTGCGTCACGATCAGGTTGGTGACGCCCGCCGTCTCCTTCCCGAGTGCTTCCCTGAGCAGACGGTCGGTCTTGTAATCAAGAGCCGAGAACGAATCGTCGAAGATGTAGAACTCGGGTCTCCGGCAGATTGCTCGCGCGATGGACAGCCGTTGCTTCTGGCCCCCGGAGAGGTTGGTGCCGCCCTCGGCGATCCTGCCTTCGTAGCCGTCCTCCATCCTCTCGACGAAATCCGTGCCCTGCGCGATCGCGACCGCCTTCCTGACATCCTCCGGCGTGCGTTCGCCCGAGGTGTCGCCGTAGTTGACGTTGCCGGACACCGTCCCCGAGAAGAGCGTCGCCTTCTGCGGGACGTACCCGATCTTGCCGCGCAGCGTGCTCAGCTTGTAATCGCGCACATCCTCGCCGTCGACCAGCACCTGCCCGCCGGTCACGTCGTAGAAACGCATCACCAGGTTCACCAGCGTGCTCTTGCCGCAGCCGGTGGGTCCGATGAAAGCGATGGTCTCCCCCTTGTCGACTTTGAAATTCAGGTCCTCGAGCACACTCTCCGCGGCGCCCGGGTACCGGAAGGAGACGTTCCTGAACTCGATCTCCCCCTCCCTGCCCGCGGGTGACGACGTCTTCGTCCCGTCCTTGATCGACGGCTCCGTGTCGATGACCTCCTCGATGCGCCTAGCGGCGACGATCGCACGCGGGAGGATCATGAAGACGATGACCATCATCATGAAGGCCATCACCACCTGCATCGCGTACGACGAGAACACGATCATGTCGGAGAAGAGGGCGAGCCTCTCGCCGATGCCGGCGGCGGCCGAGATCAGTATCGCGCCGATGATGTAGATAGACAGCGACAGCAGGCTCATGATCGCCGTCATCACCGGGAACAGCACCGCCATCGAGCGGTTGACGAAGAGGTTGGTCGAGGTGAGGTCGTCGTTGGCCTGTTCGAACTTCTCCTCCTGGTACTCCTCGGCGTTGTATGCGCGGATGACCCTTGCTCCGGACAGGCCCTCGCCCGTGACCCGGTTGACATTGTCGGTCAGCCTCTGGATGATCCTGAAACGCGGGACGACGAGGACCATGAGGATGCCGATGGTCGTCATCATGACCATCACCGCCACGGCGGTGGCGGACGTCCAGCTCATATCCTTGTCCGAGATCTTGATGATGGCCCAGACCGCCATCACGGGCGCTCTGATGAGGACCTGCATCCCCATGGCGAAGGCCATCTGCACCTGGGTGATGTCGTTGGTCGAACGGGTGATCAGGCTGGCCGGGGAGAACCTGCCGATCTCCTCTTTGGAGAACGTCCCGACGCTGTCGAACTGCATCTTGCGCAGACGTTTCGCGATGGAAGCGGCGATGTACGTCGCGACGGCTCCGACCACGACGGCGGCCGAGAGGCTGCCGAAGGCGCAGGCGATCATCGGCCACCCCTCGTCCATCACCTGCGCGACGGTCCCGCCCGTGTTGAGCAGCGTCGTGATCTCCGACATGTACCCGGGGATCTCGAGCTCCAGGTAGACCTGCAGGCAGATCAGCACGAAGCAGACGGCGACCAGCGACCACTCCTTCTTGTTTATGTATCTGAGGATCACTCCCGGGCCCCCGTCGACTCGCCGAACTCCCGGTTCAGCCTGATGCCGATCTTGGCGCAGGCGGACTTGAACGCCTTCAGCTCCTCATCGGTCAGATCGGAGAGCAGCTCGTCGCGGATCTCGCGGAACGACCTGCGGATCTGCTCGGCCGCACGCGTCCCCTCCTCGGTCAGGGACAGGCTGTACTGTCGCGGCTGGTCGCTCTCGTTGGCCACCAGCCCCGCCTCCGTCAGCATGCCGACCGTGCGTGTGATGATCGCCTTGTCGACCATCATGTCGGTCGCGATGTCCTTCAGCGTCGCGCCGGGGTTGCGCGATACCGCCATGATGTACGGGGCCTGAGCACCCTGTATCCCGAGATGCTCCAGGCATGAGGACATCCGCCGGTCCATGTACTGTTTCAACGCCCTCGGCAGGATGTGCCCGTCCATGTTCCGGTCCATGGGCGGTTGACATGTCAATCCTGTATTTAACGATTCGCGGACGTCGTACTCGCGCATCGTATCCTGCGCGTCCGGCCCGGCATGCCGGGGATGCCCCCTTAGGGGCGACCGGCCTCAGACCTCGCGGACCCTGTTGGCGGGCAGGGGCCTGTGGTACTTCCCGGTGACCGTCTTCGGGACGATCCTGTACACGACGGTCGGAGGCACCTTCCCGAGGTCCATGCCCTTCTTACCGGGGACGAGCTTGTCTACGAGCGCCAGGAGCATCTCCGCCTTCTTGTCGTCGTCCTCGACGAATTCGACATCGCCGCGGATGACCACGCATTCGTAGACGGTGGTGGTGTCGCACGCGAGCGTGCCGCAGTCCTCGTACCCTTTCCGGTCCCAGGCGGTGAAGCAGACCTTGGAATCTGCTCCGAGGTTGTCGATCTTCTCTCCCAGTCTGCGTCCGTGGATGTAGACCAGTCCGTCAAGGACCACGAAATTCACCGGCACGCAGTACGGATAACCATCCTCGCCGATGGTCGATACCGCTCCCGCGTCGATCCTCTTCAGGAATGATGCCACCTCTGCCTCTGTCATCCGGTTGTTCATCATGTTCGGTTGCATTTCTTCGCTCTCCTCTTATGAATCCGTTTCAGCCGCGGATGCATGCCGCCGTCGACGATCGCGGAGGGCCTTCCGCGGAGCGCCGTGTCTCGCCATGCTCCCGGCTCTCGCTCCCGTGACGGCGTCACGGCATCGGGTCGGACACGGGGGACGGGTCGCATCCGACCGTCTTCCGCGGACGGACGCCCCGTGACATGCGTATCCAGACGATATACGGCATTCATCACATAACTCTGTTTCTTCAACAGGTCCGTTCCGGCGGCGGATCCGCGCCGTCTGGTTGTTTCCCGCATATCCGTTTTGTAATAATATCCCTCCATTACCGCATAACTAATATTACTTTTTTGAAATTGGTAACATTAATATCCGACAAGCGCCTGACAGGGGTGCAAACAACGGAATGGAGCGTGGAAAATGAAAATAATCGTATCCGGAAAAGGCGGCAGCGGGAAGAGCACGGTCTCCTCCCTTCTTGCCTTGGACCTGGTCCGCAGAGGACGCAGGGTGCTGGTGGTGGACGCGGACGAATCCAATTTCGGCCTGGAGGCCCTGCTGGGGCTGGACGGCTCCGGCGAGCTGATGGACTGCCTGGGCGGCAAGGCCG
>JAAYAP010000062.1 GCA_012719315.1 Methanobacteriota archaeon | reverse complement strand
GGATTTCTTCTCGGAGGATCTGGAAACATACGATCTGATCGTGGATTGTGCTTTGGGCACCGGATCGGCAGGGGAATTGCGGGAGCCTTACGCCTCATATGCCGACAGGCTGAATGGATTCACGGGAGACATCGTGTCCGTGGATGTCCCGACCGGGATGGGCACCGGCAATCCGGTGAAGCCGAAGCTCACGATCGCACTGCATGATGTGAAAGAGGGTATGAACGAGACGAATTCGGGGGAGATCGTCATCAAGGATATCGGGATCCCCGCGGAGGCGATCGAGAAAGTCGGACCGGGGGATCTGTTGAGATACCCCGTACCGCGCAGAGATTCCCACAAGGGATGCGGCGGCACGTTGCTGGTCATCGGCGGCGGCCCTTATTTCGGAGCCCCCGCACTGTCGGCGATGGCAGCCATGCGCACAGGCGTCGATCTCGTCCGGATAGCGACCCCTTCGGCCAGCTATCTGCCGATCGCGATGACGTCCCCCGTCCTCACTGTCGAGGAGCTCGAAGGTGATGTCCTGGGACCGGATCATGTCCGGGGATTGCTGGAACTCAGCAGAGCCTACGATGCCGTGCTCATCGGCCCGGGACTCGGCACCGACGATCGGACGGCGGATGCCATCAGGGATCTCGTCGGATCCTGCGATAAGCCGATGGTCATAGATGCCGACGGGCTCAACGCGCTCGGGAAGGACTTCCGTGCGAACGGCACAGTCATCCTGACGCCCCATTCGCGTGAGTTCGCGAGACTGGGAGGCATCATCGGCGACGACTCCAGGGACGGCGTACGGGAGCTGGCCGAGAGGACCGGTGCGACGGTCGTGTTGAAAGGCACAGTCGACATCATCTCGGACGGAGGCAGAGTCAGATACAACAGCACCGGCAATCCGGGCATGACCACGGGCGGCACGGGCGATGTGCTGGCAGGGATCATCGCCGGACTCGTCTCGAAGCAGATGCAGGCATTCGACGCCGCCTGTCTGGGGACGTACATCTCCGGGAAAGCCGGAGACCACGCATTCGAAGACCGGTTCTACGGCCTCATCGCCACCGACGTCGTCGAATGCATCCCCTCCGTGCTCAAAGACATCCAGAGGTGATGCTACGGACCTGCAACCGGTTCACGGCATCCCCGCTCTACGCGCCGACGAGTATCTGGTGATCAGCGATCTGCATATCGGCGTGGAGACGCATCTGCGCTCCAAGGGCTTCCATATAGCCTCCCGCACCGACGACATGATGGACGAGATCCGCGAGGCGGCCGGGACCGTCTGCTCCAGGATGATCGTGATCGGAGACATCAAGGACTCCGTCCCGGGATCCACCAGGCAAGAGCATCGGGAAGTGCCCATGTTCTTCGACAGACTGCTGGAGTACTTCGATTCCGTGGATGTCGTCAGAGGCAATCATGACACCAACATCGAGGAGTTCCTGCCCGGACGGGTCAACATCCGGCCCGCGTCCGGCCTGAGGCTGCACGACACGGGATTCATACACGGGCACACGTGGCCGTCGTCCGAGGTGATGTCCGCCGACGTGCTGGTCATGGGCCACACCCATCCCGCCGTGATGTTCAAAGACGGGATCGGGAGGATGGTGTCGGAGCCATGCTGGATCAGAGGCAGGTTCAAGGAGGACGCCGATGCGGAGCGGTTCGAGCGTCTGCCGGAGGAGTTCATCGTCGTGCCCGCGTTCAACCGCATGCTGGGCGGCTCGCCCGTCAACATCATCGGAGAGCCGTTGCTCGGACCCGTGCTGAACAGCGACCTGGTCGATCTGGACGATGCGACCGTCCATCTGCTGGACGGCATCAATCTCGGACGACGCATCGACCTGATGATCGATGGCAGAGGACCCCGCGCAGGCAGAGGCCTGCGTCGGAAGGATGTAAAAGAATGAAAGGGGGGTGTCCCCCCTGTTTTTTCAGCTCTGTCTCAGAACTTCGTGGATTCCGCCGTCGGCGCGCCTGATGACCGCCTCGAGCGGCATCTGTCCGGGCAGGCTGTGCGTGGCGCACGAGTTGCACGGGTCGTATGCGCGGAAGGCCATCTCAACCATGTTGAGCAGACCGGGCGAGACCTCGAAGTTGTGGATCAGACCCTTGGCTACCTTGGCGACATCCATGTTCATCGGACCGTTGTTGTTGGTAGTTCCGACGATCATGTTGCAAGCGGTGGTGATCCCGTTCTCGTCGCACTCGTAGTCGTGGGTGAGGATGCCCCTGGGGGCCTCGACACATCCGACTCCGCGTCCGCCGGGAGTGAGATCGTACTGCTTGATGTTGGGGTCGATGAGCTTGTCGTCGTAGGCATCCTGCTGCAGCTTCTCGGCAGCGAAGATGATCTCGATGATCCTCGCCCAGTGGGTAGCCAGCGTGTGCTGGACCGCGCCCTCGACGCCGATGCTCTTGAAGAACTCCCTGAATTTGACGAGTTCCGCCTGAGCAACAGGCGTGGAGATGCTCTCGCACGCGTTGAGTCTGGCCAACGGGGCCGCGCGGTAGATTCCGCTGTCCATGCCGTCACGGAGACCCTTGTACCCAGGGTTCCTCAAGTAGGGGAACTTCTCATACGACCAGGGTTCGACCGCCTCGCCCACGTGTTCGAGGTAGTCGACCGCGTCATACTTGGAGTGCTCCTTCCTGTCGTTGTCGACGACCCTGACCATACCGTCGTGGAACTCGAGCTGGTTCTTGTCGTTGACCGTTCCCATGTGGTAGGTCTCGTTGTAGAACAGGTCCTTGTTGGCGATGATGTCGACGTACTCCTTGTTCTTGAGCACGACATCCTCGAACAGCTTGATGGAGACCTTCCCGAACTCGACAAGGTTGTCGGAGTACTCCTGGATCTCCCTCTGCTCCTCTCTGGATATGACTTTCGACACGCCGCCGGGGACCCCCATCACGGGGTGCGTCGCCTTGCCGCCGATGATCGCCTGGATCTTCTGAGCCTGGGCACGGGCCGTGAGGACCGCGCTTCCGAGCTCGAGTCCGACGCGTGCGACGACACCGAGGACGTTCCTCTCCGCCGCGGGTGCGGCGGGACCGCACACGAAGTCAGCAGAAGCCAGCGCATAGAAGTGCGCGATGTGGCTGTGCACGTAGTGTGCGTGGTAGAACGTATCCCTGATGTGGTACGCCGCCTCGGTGGGCTTGGCGTGATAGCACATGTCTATCGCCTTTATCGAGGCCATGTGGTGGGCTCCGGGACAGACACCGCAAAGCCTTGCGGTGATCTGGCAGAGCTCGGTCACCCTGCGTCCGACGCAGAATCTCTCGAACCCCCTGACCTCGGGGATCTGCCAGTAGGCCTGTTTCACATCGCCGTTGTCGTCCAGGAAGATCTCGATCTTCCCGTGACCTTCCAAACGTGTGATCGGGTCCACGGTTATCCTGTTGGTGGTTATTTTCTTCTTATCATCCCATATTATAGGTCCGGTCATCTCACTGACCTCCTTTCTCGTTGACGGCGACCTTGATCAGGGACTTAGCCATTGTGAAGGCATAGAAGTAACCAAGGGGGTCCTTGATCGTGCTCATTATGTCCATGATCTTGTCTTCGCCGATGATACCATCGTCTTCCAATACAGGGAACAACGATGCGATCGCGGTCAGAGCGCTTGCGCCATGCTCCTGAACGGCCTTCGTGGGGCCGTAGCATCCGCGGCAAGGCTGGCCTGCGATCGTGCACCTGGCGTTGCAGCCTCCGACCGTTGCGGGGCCGAGGCAGAGTATACCCTGATCCAAGAGGCAGAGGTCGGGGTCGACATCCACCTGGAAGGGTTCCTTGATCTCCGTGATCCTCCTGTACTCCTTGGTCCTGGGGCACTGATCGCAAAGACTGGATGTCGTCACGCCGATCTGCGTTCCCTTGGGGGGCAGAGGCACTCCGTGGTAGACGAAGTCGACGAATGCTTTCAGCATGTGCGAGATCGTCTCCTGCAGAGGCGGGCACCCGGGCACGAAGTAGTCCACGTCGACCGTCTGGTCGAGCGTCTTGACCCTGTCGTAGATGACCGGGAGCGTGAGCTCGCCCTCGGGCGCGGCGTAAGATGTCTGAGGCATCACGGGTGCGTCGGGGTGGTAGTCAGCCTGGAAGCTGGACGTCGACGGGACCTTCTGATACGCGTAGTCGAGGAGCTCCTTGCTCCCGCCGGCCACAAGGTTCGCCAGTGCCGGCGACCCGCCGAAGCAGGCGCAGGAACCGTACGAGACCATGATCTGGGATTTCTGCCTCAGGAGCTTGGCCATGTGCTCGTTCTCCGAGTTCCGGATGGCTCCCGAGATGATGGCCACGGTGATCGAGCCGTCCTCCATCTCCGCGATGTCCTTCTCCTTGCCGTCGACTGCGATGGGCCACATCACGATGTCGGCCATGTCGCCGATGGTGAGGATCCTCTCGTTCGTGTCCAGGAGCGAGACGTCGCACCCTCCGCAAGCCGCCGCCCAGTAGATCGCCAGTTTGATCTTGCCGTTCGGAGGTGCGCCGGGGAGAAGCTCTCCCAGGTCCGCCGCGTGCATGTAGTTCGCCTCGATGGACTCGGGGGTCTTCGTCTTGCAGACCACTCCGGATGCCACCGGGGCGGACGCCGCGCTCTTCTTGGCTTCTTTGGCTACGGGTGCGTCCTTCTTCTTCTTTCTGAATCTGTCAAAGAATGACATTTAATGCTTCACCTCCTTGAGTGGGGTCGGTCCGAGCTCCTTGATCGTATCGACGAACTCGGTCATCGTCTTCTGGAATTTCTCCGCTTCCGAGGCAGAGACCCACTCGAGTCTCATCCTCTTCGGATCGAATCCGTATTGGTCGAGGACCAGCTTCAGGAGTGCTATCCTCCGCCTGGCCCTGTAGTTGCCTCCGATGTAGTGGCAGTCTGCGGGGTGGCAGCCCAGCACGATCACTCCATCGGCTCCTTTGGAGAAGGCCCTGAGGACGAACTCCGGGTCGACCCTCGCACTGCACATCGTCCTGATGATGCGGAAGTTGGTCGGCATCTGGAGTCTTGCGACGCCTGCGCCGTCCGCTCCCGCATAGGAACACCAGTTACAGCAGAATGCCACTATTTTAGGTTCGAATTCTGTCATTATGATCACACTCCTCCGACGGGGTTGTCAAACAGCGTGTCCAGTTCGGCGATGATCTGCTTGTTCCTGAAGCCTCTCTGCTCCATGGCGCCTGCAGGACATGCCGCGACACACGATCCGCATCCCTTGCACAGTCCGGGGTTGACGATGCTCTTCAACCTTCCGGAGATGGGCTCGATCTCGATGGTTATCGCGTTGTAGTCGCAGCAACCCTCGCACACTCCGCAACCGTCGCAGAGGTCGAAGTTCGAGACCGCGGTTATGCCTTCGGATGTGAGCTCATCCTTGGAGATGACCGTGAGCATCCTCGCCGCCGCTCCGGATGCCTGCGCGATGCACTCATCCATGAACTTGGGCCAGTGTGCCGTTCCGGCCACGTACACGCCTTCGGTCGCGAAATCCACGGGCCTGAGCTTCTGGTGGGCTTCGAAGAAGAAGCCGTCCTTGCTGACCGGGACCTTGACCATCTTCGCAAGGCAGTCGTTGTCCTCATGGAGCGGTGCGACACCGACGGACAGCACAAGCGTGTCCACGGGGATCTCGATGTCCCTTCCGAGGATGGCATCGTGGGCTTTGACCGCGTTGCCGGTGTACTCGGGAAGGCTCTCGTCGACGCAGTACCTCAGGAACTTGACGCCCATCTTGCAGGCCTTGTCGTAGAGCTCCTCGCGGAATCCGTAGGTCCTGATGTCCTTGTGGATGACGGTCACGTTGACCGTGGGGTCCTTCATCTTCATCTGGATCGCGGCGCGCAGTGCGGATGCACAGCAGACACGCGAGCAGTAGTTGACCTTGTCGTTCCTCGATCCGACGCACTGGATGAAAGCCACGTCCTTACCGGAGAAGCTGCCGTTCGCCAATGCGTTCTCGACTTCGTTGACCGTGACGACCTTCTTGTCCTTGCCGTAGTTGTACTCGGTCGGAACGTACGGGGTCGCACCGGTCGCGAACAGGACCGCACCCACGGGGAACTCGTCGCCGTTGGTCAACTGCACTTTGAAGTTGCCCACGTAACCGGGGATGTCCTTGATCGTGCTCTTGAGGTGCACGTTGATGTTGGGGTTGTCCTTCACCTTCGCGATCGTCTCCTTGAGGAACTCGGCGACATCCTTCCCGTCTTCCTTGTGGGCCATCTTGCGCGCGTAGCCTCCGAGTTCGGAGTCCATCTCGAAGAGGTCCACTTTCAGACCCTGGGCGGCGATGTCGAGGGCGGCCGTCATACCTGTGACGCCTCCGCCGATGACCGCAGCCGAGTTGGTGACGTCGATCTTCGCGCCTGTGAGGGGCTCGAGCAACGCTGCCTTGGCGATCGCCATCCTGATGAGGTCCTTCGCCTTGACGGTGGCCGCCTCGGACGAGTGCATGTGGATCCACGAGCACTGGTCGCGGATGTTGGCCATGTT